>JAYZDB010000078.1:0-3357 GCA_036338025.1 Planctomycetota bacterium | reverse complement strand
GACACCGTCTGGTTGTCGACCCAGGATCAACTGGTGGACTCCTTGGCCGAGCTGCTGGAGCGCTTTCACTTCACCGAAGACCTTGCAGTCGACGTGCCGTCCGGGTTTGCCTGTGCGGACGTGTTGGCTTTGCAGTCCCTCGGTGAATTGCCATCTGGACACGGCGATCTGTTCGGCGACGGCCTGGTCCGGTTGGCTGGCGTTCGCAACGGGGTGCACTGGCTGCGCTGCCACGGCCCGGCAGCGCAGGTCGAGGCCTGGTCGGTGGGCCAGGTGCCGCCAGCCGAAGGTTCGGTGCGTGACTGCCTGCGTTACCTGCTGCGTGAACCCCGTGTCGGTGTTGACTCCGAGTCCAATACCCTGGCCCTCGAGTGGCCGATCGACGACCACATCTCGACTACCAAGGGTTGCTACACCGGCCAGGAAGTGGTGGCGCGGATTCACACCTACGGGCATACCAATCGTTCGTTGTGCCTGTTGGAAGTCGACAGCAGCGCAGCGATCGAGACTGCAACTCCGATCGTCGAGGTCGAGGATGGCGATCCGGTCGGGCGGGTGATGAGCAGCGCGGTGGTGCCAGATGGTAGTGGTCAGCTTGCGTTTGGCTTGTTGCCGAACGAATTCACCACCGTCGGAACAGCCTTGGCCTTGTCGGTGCAGGACGGTCCCCGGGTAACGGTTCTCTAACTGGCGGGTCGCCACCCCGGCTACGCGATGAGTTCACCTGGCACGACGCCCTGCACGTCAGTCAGGCGGAAGTCGCGCCCTTGGAATCGGTACAGCAACTTCTCATGGTCGATCCCGAGCAGGTGGAGGATGGTCGCATTGAAATCGTGGACATTGAACGGCTTGTCGACAGCAGAGTAGCCCAACTCGTCGGTGGCGCCGTAGACCGTGCCGCCCTTGCTGCCACCGCCCGCCATCCAGACGCTGTAGGCTTCGCGGTGGTGATCGCGACCTGCCTTGGTAGCCAGGCCTTGGCCGTTGCTACCTTGTGCCATCGGTGTCCGACCGAACTCCGAGGCCCAGACCACCAGGGTCTGGTCGAGGAGTCCGCGCATCTTGAGGTCCGCGATCAGTGCGGCGATGGGGCGATCGACCTGCTGGCACTTGACTGGTAGTCGGGTGAATATCGAACCGTGGTGGTCCCAGCCCTGGTCGAACAACTGCACGAACCGGACTCCACGTTCGACCAGTCGGCGGGCTTGCAGGCAGTTGTTGGCGAAGCTGGTTTGGCCTGGACGGGTGCCATACATCGCGTGAATGGCGGGCGGTTCCTGCTTGATGTCCATCAACTCGGGAACCGAGGCCTGCATCCGATAGGCGAGTTCGTATTGTTGAATCCGGGTGGCGATTTCCGGGTCTCCAACATCTGCCAGGTGCATCTCGTCCATCGCTTTGATGCTGTCGACGATGCGCCGTCGATGCTCCCGGTCTATGCCCTTGGGGTTGGATAGGAACAGGACCGCATCACCCTTGCTGCGGAACTCGATTCCCTGGTGCCTGGACGGCAGGAAGCCGCTGCCAAACACGCTGTTCCCGGCCCCGGGGTATTGCCCGGTTACCATCGCGACAAACGCCGGCAGGTCCTGGTTGAGGGAGCCGAGCCCATAGCTTGCCCAGGCTCCAAGGCTCGGTCGTCCGAACTGTCCGAAGCCGGTTTGCAGGAACATCTGCGCCGGAGCGTGGTTGAACTCCTCGGTGCGCAGGCTGCGGATCAGCGCGATGTCATCCACACAGGTCTGCAGGTGGGGCAGGAGATTGGAGATCTCCATGCCGGACTCGCCGCATTTCTTGAAGGCATATCGCCGATCCGTCGCGGTGCCGAGCAGCTTCGGGTGGCTGCGGATGAAGGCGAGCTTCTTGCCCTTGAAGAATTCGTCCGGACATTTCTGGCCTTGGCGACGTTGGAGTTCCGGCTTCAGGTCGAACAGGTCGAGGGTAGAAGGTGCTCCGACCATGTGGATGTAGATCACATGTTTGGCGCGCGCCGCGAAATGCGGCGTGCTTTGGTCGGCGAGCAGGCTTGCCAGCGCTGTGCCTCCGAGGCCGGAACCCGCTCCGAGAATGGCAGAGCGTTGTAGCCATTGGCGACGATCCAGTAGTTGCTGGGAATGTGTCACGCCCTAGCCCTTGGTGATGGTCTCGTCGAGGTTGAGGAGGATCGTTGCCACGTGCAGCCACGCAGCGACTTCGAGTCGTTGGTCGACCTTCGCCGGCAGCGGGACCGCCGACAAGCTGCTGAGCAGTTGTTTGGCAAGGCCCGGCCGGGCTTGCAGTCGAGCCTTTTCCTGGCGGTAGGCTTCGGCGAGGTGGGCGGCTTCCTGGCTGCGCGGTCGCCGCGCGAGACTCAGACGGAAGGCATGCTCGATCCGCTGCTCGATGGACGCGCTGGGTTGTTCGCGGAGGATTCGGGCGGCAAGGCCGGCCGCGGCTTCCACGAAGGCGGCGTCATTCATCAGGGTGAGAGCCTGCATCGGTGTGTTGGTACGGCTGCGAATCGGGTGACAACTCGAACGATCAGGACCGTCGAACAGCACGAAGCTCGGATAGGGTGCGGCTCGACGCCATACCACGTAGACACCACGACGGAATCGGTCGGAGTCGGTGGAGACCTTGTACTTTGGCTCGTTGCGCCCGGTTTGCCGCCACAGACCTGGCGGTTGTGGGGGATAGACCGGCGGGCCACCGGTCTTGTGGGTCAGCAGACCAGCGATGGCCAAGGCGTTGTCACGAATGCTCTCGGCGCTCAGCCGAAACCGTGGTCCCCGACCACAGAGCGTGTTGTGGGGGTCGGTGCCCTCGGCCGGTCGGCGGGAATCCTGCCGGTAGGTGGCGGAGGTGACGATGGTCCGCAGCAGTTGCTTGACCGACCAGCCCGATTCGACGAACTCCACTGCCAGCCAGTCGAGCAATTGCGGATGTGATGGTGCCTGGCTGCGGAGGCCAAAATCCTCCTCGGTGACAACAATCCCCCGTCCAAAGATCTGCGACCACAGCCGGTTGGCGGTAACCCGTGCGACCAGTGGGTTCTCTGGACTAACCAGCCATCGCGCCAGGCCCAGGCGGTTCTTGGGCCAACTGGGATCAAATGCATGCAGGACGGGTGGCGTTCCAGCGCCTACTGCAGCGCCTGGGTTCAGATAGTCGCCACGGTGCATGACGTGGGTTGCGCGCGGCTTGTCCTGTTCGACCATCACCAGGGTGCTCGGCGGCTTGATCGCACGGATCTGTTTTTCAAGATCACCAATACGGCTGGCAGCCTTCTCGGCAGCAGCGTGGTTTTTGAGAAAGTAGGTCCGGAGGCGGCGGTTGTCGGTTTTGCGAGTCTTGTTCTTCAGCAGGATTGTCGCGATT
>JAYZDB010000077.1:0-6316 GCA_036338025.1 Planctomycetota bacterium | reverse complement strand
CTGGCAGTACGACCGGACCTCGTATTCCTGGCCAGCTTCAGCGACAAGCGCCTGGATCGTCTGTTGTCGAATGATCATCGACAGGTGGTCCGTCTGCACAACCTCAACAGCGTGGAAGGGGTGCGTGAGAGCATCCGTGCGGTCGGCTACATCGTAGGTCTCGACCAGCCTGCTGAGGCCCTGGTCGTGCAGATGGATGCCCGGCTCAATGCGGTGGCGGAGTCCCGCGCGTCCCGCAAGAACTGGTGTGTGCTGAGTTGGGCGGATGGATTCGTCACCGGGCGAGGCACGATCCTCGATGATGTCCTCGGCTACGTCGGCGCGCGCAACCTGGCCAGTGAGTTCGGCATTGAGGGCGTGCGGCGCATCCAAGCCGAACGCCTGCTCGCCACCCAGCCCGACGCCCTCATCATCGGAACGATCCAGGGCAAGGAGGCCGAAGCGCGTCAGCGCGTGCTGCGCCTGGCGGTGATGTCAAACCTGCGAGCGGTCCGTGAGCAGCGCATCGTCTGTGTCCCGAATCACCTGCTGGTGTCGACCACCCAGCACGTGGCGGACCTGGCGGAGCGAATTGCCAGGCAGCTTGACGAGTGGGGTGACAAGCGATGAACCGGCGGATGTCGATGGGGATGTTCCTGGCCATCGTTGTGCCGCTGGTCGTGGCCCTTGTGGGCTTGTCGCTCTCGCAGGGCTACATCACGGTTTCGTTTGCGGACCTGAGCCGTGCGCTGGCGGCCAGTCTGGGTTGGGGGGAACCCCTCGCCGAGGATCAACAGACCACCATCATCGCGATTCGCCTGCCACGAATCCTGATCGCCGTGTTTGGCGGCGCCGCCCTGGCGGTGGCAGGGACCATCATGCAGGCGGTGTTCCGCAACCCCCTGGCATCCCCCGAGATTCTCGGCACCGCCCAGGGTTCAGCGCTCGGCGCGACGGTGGCGATCGCGCTCGGCTGGGCGTCGGTGTCGACGTTTTGGATGCCGGTCAGCGCCGTCGTCGGCGCGCTCATCGTCACCGGTCTCGTCTACGGTATCGCCGGTGGGACCAAGGGATTCTCGGTGGCCAGCCTGCTGCTCGCGGGCATCGCCATGAACACCCTGGTCGGCGCCTTGATCGCACTGGCGATCTCTCGTTTGAGCTATGACGACTGGGGCCAGGGCAGCCAGATCCTGTTCTGGTTGATGGGCAATCTCGACAGCACGCGGGCTGCCGATGCTGCCGTGGTCGGTGTCGCGATGGTGGTGGGTATCGCTTGCGTGGTGCCGTTCCTGCGCGAGATGGACCTGATGACCCTCAAGGACGAGGGCGCATCAGCCCTCGGGGTCAATGTCGTGGTCGTGCGCTCGGTGCTGCTGCTCATCGCCTGTGGTTTGACTGCGCTGACGGTAGCGTTCACCGGCGGCATCGCCTTCATCGGCCTGGTCGTGCCACACATGGCGCGCCTCGTCGTTGGGCCGGTGCATCGCAAGCTGGTGCCCTGTGCCGCAGTGCTCGGATCCTTGATGTTCGTCGGCTCGGACTACCTGTGCCGGGTGCTGTTCCCCGACAGCGGGCTACGGGTCGGAGTCGTGATGAGCATGCTCGGCGCGCCGTTCTTCCTCTACCTCCTGGTGCGGATCCGAAGGGGGCAACGCCTGTGACCACGGTTTTCGCACGAGGCCTGGGGTATTCGTACGGCGCACATCGCGTGCTCGACGCCGCCGACCTGGAACTCGATGGCGGTTCGATGACCTTGCTCGCGGGCCGCAACGGCGCCGGCAAGTCGACGTTGCTCGGCTTGTTGGCCGGGATCCTTCGTCTGCAGGACGGCACGGTGGAATTCGATGGGCGGTCGATCCAAGACCTGCGGGTCAGCGACCGGGCACGCCTGGTCACCCTGGTGCCGCAGGATTCTGACACCTCGTTCGAGTACACCGGCCGCGAGGTGGTGATGATGGGCCGGCACCCTCACATTCCTCGCTTTGGAAGACCTGGACCTGCGGATTTCGACGCCGTGCAACAAGCTCTGGAATCCACCGACGCTGCAGAGTTCGCCGACCGCAATGTGCAGACCCTGTCCGGAGGCGAGCTGCGTCGCGTCCACATCGCGCGCGCGCTGGCGACCCAGGCCCCCGTCTTGTTGGCGGATGAACCGACCGCCAACCTCGACCTTGAGCATGCCGTCGCGATCCTCGATCTCCTGCGGCAACTCGCGGACCGTGGTCACACGGTCTTGTTGTCCTCGCACGACCTCAACTTCATGGCGCCGCGTTGCGACCAGATCGCCTTGCTGCACGAGCGGTGCATCCGGCACCTTGGCAGCGCCGATGCGGTCCTTACCGATGCGGTGATCGCGGAGGTGTTCGGCGTACAGAGCGCAGCCCCGTCTGGTTATTTCCCACGTGACTTCGGACCCTTGTGAGTCACTAGCCCGCTGGCGTCATTTCCATGCAGAACTGGTGCAGGCCAGGCACGTCTCGCGGTAGATCCGGGAACCGTTCGAGCTGGGACAGCAGGACGTCGAGGGTGCCTTCGGCGTCGTGCTCGGCCGAGTGCGCGCCGTCGAGTTCACGACCACAGTAGTGTTGCACCGCAGCGGTCAGGTTGCGGGGGCCCATCATGAAGCGATCCCATCCGGTCTCCTTCACGTGGAAGATGACCTTGGCATCGACCTGGTAGCGACCGTGCAGTTCGAACGGTATTTCATGCCGTCGGCACTCGGCCAGCCAGAGCGGTACGTCGTAGGCGATGGTGTTGAAGCCGGCGATGTCGCAGTCACCGAAGAACTCGAGGATGCTGTCGGCGAAGTGGGGCAGGCGCGGTTTGCCGAACAAGCCGCGGACATCCTCGGTCCGGATGCCGTGGATGGCAGCGGAAGCGTCCGGGATGTCGATGCCGGGGTCCATGCGCTCGACCATCTTGAGCCGTTCCCCATCGGGCATCAGCTTGACCAGGCCGATCTCGACGATCCGGTCGCTGTAGGTGTCGAGGCCGGTGGTCTCGAGATCGAAGCAGACGAGGGGGCGTTTGAGGGTGAGGAGCATGCTGACCGGTCGAGGTCCTCGAGGGCGATAGAGAGGAAGTGCCCGGGTAGCCCACCGCTTGGACCCCCGGCGCCAGAGACCATAGCAGGCTGAAGGGGGGATTCTCCTGCCAGCAACACAATGCCGGTCGACAGGCTGCAGGCGGCCTGGACCCTGGGGCTCCGGGGCGTTTTGTGGAAGAATCCTAACAAAACCCGAAGTTCAGCTTGTGTTACCCGAACGTCCTCCTAACATACGGGACGTCAGGTGGGCCAAAGGTGGCCTGCCTGGCACCCGAACCTCCCTTGATACCGACCCCGGGGGCTGACCGCGGGGGAGCGACCTGGCTATGAAACACCGAAAGAACGACCTGACTGCTTGCCTGCCCTTTCCAGAGCCCGTCCTCGACTTCGCAGGACCGGCGAGCAGGACCCGTCCGCGCTCTCTGCGCCGGGCATCCCGCCAGACCGGCGGTCATGTGGATCGGCGATCCGGGGGTTCTCGGACCGCTGGGCGCCGGCCGCTGGCGCTGCACAGCTTGGACTTGGGCAGCCTGCTCGAGCGCTGCGAAGTCCCCGTCCGCGCAGTCTCCGGACGGGAAGGCTGGTCGGTCATCACACGGACCCGCCGGGCGGCTAGCCGAGGAGATTCTTCGCCACGGCTAGCGCCCCGGACGGACCGAGGCTCTTCCCTCCCGGTGGAAACACCCAGCGCCCGGGCGGTGCGCCAGAGTGAGGCTTGTGCCTTCTACCTCGACCTGATCGGCGCCGCCACCGCCATGACCTTGGTAGTCCTCGCCGCCATTCTCGTCTGATGCAGATCCGATCATGATCGAGAATGGCGGCACTTTTTCTCGTCTCACCCAATTCTCTACGAGTCTCATCCCGCAGGAGCTGCCTTGAAGATCAACCTGACCGAGAAGCAGATCGGAGTACTACGGTTTTTTCGTGACTTCAGAACCGCGCACGGAATCTCACCCACCTTGGAGGAGGCGGCTGCCGAGATCGGGGTCAGCAAGATCACCGTCTACGAGCACCTCAACCAACTGATCAAGAAGGGCGCTGTGCACCGGGACAAGGCCAAGGCCCGTTCCGTCACCGTTCTCTACGACCCTGACCGCGATAGCCTCTCGCCAGAAGGTGAGGCCAGCATTCCGCTGGTGGGGACCATCGCAGCAGGCCGACCGATCGAGGCGATCGAGAATCGCGAGGACATCCTGCTCACCGACCTCGTGCCTCACGGAGACTCGCACTACCTGCTGCGCGTGCGCGGCAAGTCGATGATCGAGGACCACATCGATGATGGTGACATGGTGGTGATCGAACACCGCAAGACAGCGCGCAACGGTGAAATCGTCGTCGCGATCGTTGACGACGAGGAGGCGACTCTCAAGCGCTTCTACCAGGAGGATGGCCGCGTCCGTCTGCAGCCGGCCAATTCTTCGCTCGACCCTATCTACCCCGACCGGGTGGAGATTCGGGGCATCGTCCGGGCAGTGATCCGGTCCGTGTGATGGATCGCGACGAATCTCCGCCGGCTCCCCAGCGCACAGGACCCTGCATCTTCCAGGCGGAGGCCGGGGTGAAGTATGCGTATTGCCAGTGCGGAACCAGCGCCCGCTATCCGCTATGCGATGGCTCACACCGCATGATCGGTGATGGTACCGAGGTAGTTCCGATCAAGGTCACCCCGGACACCTCGACGACCTTTGTGTGGTGTGCCTGCGGGCGGTCTGACAAGAAGCCGGATTGCGACGGCCACCACGCCCGGATCTGAGCTATTCGTCGGCGGTTTCGAACAGCCACCCGCGACGCAGCTCGAGCTGCTGAGCCGTGGCGTCCTTGGCCGGGACCAGGTGGCACTTGCCGTGTGGCTGGGGCGCTGGGGTTAGCGCCTGCTGGACGATGCTCCCACGCCTGCTGAGCAGGAACTCTACCTGCTCTCCGCAGCTTGCGACGTGGTCGAAGACATCACTCCATAGTCTGGCAGTGACGCGTAGGCCGGCAACTGCCAGGATCTCGTCACCGGGGAGAAGGTGACCGCAATCCGCGGGGCTATCTTCGATCACCGATCCGATGGTGGTCGTGCCGGCCTTGAAGTGCACGCCAAGGTAGGGGGCGTCGCTGCTGCTCTCGTCGAGTTCCAGGCCGAAGGCCGTGAACATGCCAGCGAAATCAGGATCGAGGGGTTGATGCACCAAGCACGCAAGCATCTCCGCCAGGTCGCAACCGGCGGCATGGCTGAGACTCTGGCAGACCGACTCCTCGCTGTAGCCCTGCCCGTTCTCGAAGGTGTGTTCGTAGAGATGGCGCATCGCGTCATCCAGACTCTTTTCGCCCTTGGTCTCGGCCCGGATCCTGAGGTCCAGACACATTGCGACCAGCGCGCCGTTGCCGTAGTAGCTCAGGGTCGAGTTGCGGGTGTGTTCCTCGGGTCGATACAGCCTGATCCATGCATCGTAGCTGGCCTCGGACAGTGATTGGTGCATGCGACCTGGACTGCGACGCAGGTCGGTGATCCCCTTTGCGACGATCGCGAGATAGTCCTTGCTGGTCAGGATGCCGGCCCGGCGACAGAGATGGTCGTCGTAGTAGGCCGTGAAGCCCTCGGCGACCCACAGGAGGCTGGTGTAGTTCTCGTGTTCGTAATCGAATTTCCACAGCTCGGCGGGCCGCATGCGCTTCACGTTCCAGACGTGGAAGAACTCGTGGGCCACCAGGCCCATGAACTCCTGGTAATGCTTGCGCGGTCGGAAGGTCGTCCGGGGTGCCAGTAGTGCGGATGAGCTGAGGTGCTCGAGGCCACCACGCCCGCTGTCCGTGAACATGCAGAGGAACTTGTATTCCTGGTACGGCAAGCTGCCGCCGAAGATCTGCGCCGCGTGTTCGATGATCGAAACGGTGTCCGCGACCATGCAGTCCGGCACCGGGATTCCATCGAGACCGTCGAGAACGAAGGAATGCGGCCTGGCCAAGGCCGAGAATTGGACCGAGTCCAGCTGGCCCGCCAGGATCGGGCTGTCGATCAGGTCATCCAGACCCTCGGCTTTGAGGCTGTATTCGCCCGCCCCACATCGTTCGGTGGGCAGGGAGGTTTGGAGGTCCCAGGAGTCCGGAACCCGGACCCGGACTTCGACGGGTGCGTTCCCCATGCCGACCGGCCAGAGAAACAACTCGGCGCCGGTCAGGAAGGCGTGCCGGTCGGTGAGGTCCGAGGTCCGGACCGAGAACTCGTGGCAGTAGACGCTGTAGGAGACCGTGAGCTGATCCGTGGCCTCGGGAACCTCCACGGCGAACCGGTTCTTGGAGGTCTTG
>JAYZDB010000076.1:0-5647 GCA_036338025.1 Planctomycetota bacterium | reverse complement strand
GGCCGACGCACTCATCTGGGTGCCCGAGGCGACCCGGATCCGCAGGCTGTGGCGGCCGACGAGGGTAGCGTTGACGGTGACAGCACTGCTCCCGCTGTACGGGATCGAGAAGTTGCCGTTGGCGTCGGTGTAGGCCGACCCCGCGCTGCGGGTTACCTGGATGTTGGCCAGCGGCGTGTTGGTCATAGGTGAGACCGGCAGGATGCCGAGGTTGGTCCAGGCCATGACCTTGCCGGTCAGCGGGGCCATCGACTCGCGCGGAGCCGGCGTGTTCAGCGCCGGGACCTTTGCCATCGCACGCTGCATCCGGTTGGCGTGGCGGTCAGTGCGCGAACTCGCGACATGCTTCTTGACGCAGCTGCCGCACTCATAGACCTCGTTCTTGAACTCAAGGATCGCGCCGTTGCCAGCGTTGACGTAGGCCTTGCCGACGACGGGCTTGCCAGGCCTTTCGTCGATCTGGACTTCGAACGCCAGCGTCGCAGTTGTCCGAGCCTTGCTCTCGGTGTTCGCCCATACCACCAACTGCGGAGGGGCTGCTCGCTCGATCAAGCTCTTGGTGCCCAACACGTGCTTCTGGCCAAGGGCCCTGGCCTGTTCCGCAGTAATCGTGGGCTTCATGTTGAAACCGTTCGGGATATGCACAGCCGACGAACCAAACATCGCAACGGTACCGACCTCGTGGATCCGAACATCCGCACGACCACTGATCACCGGCAGGCCCTTGTAGTCCTGCTCGTAGACGAAAATGTAGACCTGGTTGGCCTTGACCCCGATGGTCTCCACGAAGTTGGACTGGCCGCGACCGAGCAGGGCGGCGAACCGGTTCAACAAAGCCGCGGATTCTCCTCGGGCGACAGCGAGGCTGCCAATGTCTCGGCCGAGTTTCAGACCAGGGCCGTAGATGGCGCTCGGAGTGCCAGTCGATGGGTTCCACTGCACTGTCCAACCAGGGCCGTTGCCGGATTCGAACTGGCGCCAGGCAGTGGCGGGTGCGAGCCCTTGGGAGGCCAGGGCTGCATGGAGAGATAGGACGAGAACAAGGCTGCTCGCTACTTTCATGGTACGCGTGTGAGGCTGCGGGATTGGAGGGGGCGGAGGCATGAACCATAGAGGATTCCGTGTCTCGAAGCAGGTCCCCTCGTCTATCCTTGAACCGCAATACGGAGGACCGGGCATAGGTTTCTGCTCCGTCTACTCGGGCACGACGGCCCTGGTGGAGCACGCCTGGCCAATAGTCGTCCGCAAGAACACGAAACCATGCCGACCTCCCGCAACAACGTATTCCCCTTTGCCCTCGGCCTGTTCTGCACAGCGCTTCACGCGCAAGTACCGACGACTGGAACAGCCAGTCCAAACAAGGTCGACACCGCATTGGCCCACGCAGACCGGCTGGTTGCTCCGCTCATTGACAGTGGTGTTGCGGTCGGAGTGGCGGTTGGCGTCCTGTACGACGGCAAGACGGGAACGCGAGGCTACGGCCTGGTGAGAAAGGGGGGATCCAAGAAACCGGACGGCTCCACCCTCTATGAGATCGGTTCGATCACCAAGGTCTTCACCGGCATCCTCCTCGCCGATGCCGTGCATCGAAAACTGGTACAGTTGTCAGATCCGATCCAGAAGTTCGTGCCCAAAGGAACGACGGTTCCGCAGTTCAAGACCAAGGAAATCCGTCTCTCTCACCTCACCTCACACACTTCCGCGCTGCCACGGATGCCAGTCAACTTTGGGGGTGCTGACCCCAACGACCCGTTCGCCCACTACAACCGCGACATGCTCTACGAGGGGCTGGGTCAGATCAAGCTCACCCGCGCACCGGGCAAGAGCTACGTCTACAGCAACCTGGCGGCCGGTCTGCTTGGGCAGCTGCTGGTGGACATCCAGAAAGCCCCGGACTACCAGACCCTGATGCGGGCACGGATCGGTGAACCGCTCGGACTGCGCGACACATTCATACGGCTCGACAAGCTGAGAGCCGCCCGCTTCGCGCCGGCCTATACCAACACCGGGCGTGCTGGGCGGAGTTGGACCTTCAAGTCCCTGGCCGGGGCGGGTGCAATCCGATCGACCGTGACCGACTTGCTCACCTTCTCAGCCGCGGCCCTCGGTATCACCAAACTCGACGGCGACAAGGCGCACCTGAAAGAACCCTTCCGCCTCTCAAAACAGCCCATCTACAAGGCGGGACTGCTAAGCAAACTACTGAACAAGGCTCCCAAGCCGGCTACCGGCTGCGGCTGGCACATCGGCCCCGGCAAGAACCTGATCTGGCACAACGGCGCAACCAGTGGATACCGGGCAATGATGCTCCTCGACACCCAGCAGAAGTGCGCGGTCATCGCCCTGTCGAACACCACGTCCGAGTTCATCGGCCAGGTGACCCAACAGATCTACGTTGCGGCCACCGGCCGCCCGGTCAAGCCGGTCACGATCCGCCAAAGCATCGACCTGCCGCTCGCAAAGCTGAAATCGCTGGTTGGCAGATACCAGCTCAGCCCCGTGCTCATCTTCGACGTCACCCTCAAGGACGGCGTGCTAGGTGCACAACTGACCGGTCAGCCTGAGTTCACCCTCCTACCAGCCTCGGAAACCCGGTTCTTCTACCGCGTCGTCAAGGCTGAGATCGAATTCACGATCGGGGCGGACGGCAAGGCCAGCAAGCTGATGCTGTTCCAGAACGGCATGGAACTCCCTGCGCCCCGGATCCAGTAACGCGATCGTCGACGATTTGCGCAGCGAGTGTGCGTGGTCCTGTTGCGAGCAGTTCGTAAAGTCACGACACGTCAGTCGACGCGCTCGAACACCAAGGCCGGGGTCGTGAACATGCCATGCAGCGGTTTCATGGCACGGTGGTCAAACGGCGGATTCTCAAGCAGGCGATACCCAAGGATCGACCTGCTGCCCGCACCCAGAAACATCGCAGCGTGCGGTTCGCTGATCACGATCACCTGGAACCGGCGGTCGGAATAGGCCTCGCCGATAGACTGAAGCAAGGTCTGGTAACCCTCGGTCTGGCTCGATTGGAGATCATGCATCGCCATCCCGTGCATGGATCCTGTCTTGCCTACGGCCTCGGCAACGTGACCGTGGCTCGGAACGAACACCTGGCCCTCGACGCCCCGCACAAAGGAATAGAACTTCTCAAACTCCTGACGATGCTCGGGGCTTGGCAGGAACGATTTGCTGGTCTCCACCATCAAGGCAAACTGACCGATCATTGCAATCGTGAGTCCCAGGCGCACGCCGCCGTGGCAACTGGTCCCCCGCAGCAAGGCCAGACCCATCAGCAGTCCACCTCCCACCAACCAGGGCATCAGGGCGTTGATGTGCCCACCGGCGTGGTGACGCGCGATGTGGGCAGACGCCAGCAACCCGCCAGCGACACAGGTATAGAACAAGGTCCTGCGTCGCTCAGCCCAACCGAGGCCGGTCACAAACCAGAACAAGCCCACCGCCAGGGAAATCCACATCGGACGCATGTCCTGCCACCAGAACTCGATGCCAGCCACCGACGGGTGCTGCCCGGGTACTTCGAAGATGTAGTAGAAGAACCAACCGTCCGTCAGCCAGGAATACAGACCGACGGTCACAGCGAGGCACACCGACGTACTGATGGTAAACAGCACCGCGCGTCGAATGGACAGGCAGGCCATCCCGATCGCCAAGGGCGGTAACAGGGCCAGGGTGAGCTGCTTCGACAAGAACGCCAACATGACCACGATGCCGGCCAGCAAAGCACGCCGATCGGTATCAGCCCGCAGCAACATCACGGTGATGAGAATCAGCAGCAGGAACAGGGAATCGTTGCGCGCCAGGTCATGCCACCCGTCCACCAACCAGAACCCTGCCAGAAAGAACCCGCCACCGACCATCGCCGGCACAAACCCGCCGTTGGTGGCTTCTCTCTTGACGATGAGAGCGATGCACAACGCACACCCCAGGCTCGCAACCAGCGACACCAGCCGTAGCGGAAACAACCCGACACCGGTCCAGGATGACACCAACGCCGACACGTAGTAGTACAGCGGCGTGTAGAGGTAGCTGGTGTGCTCGATGCTCGGCGCCGTGTAGATGTCTTCGCCCCGTAGGATGCGAGAAGTGTGGTCCACGAGGGCACCCTCCATCCACTCCAACTCGAAAGGGTAGGAGATGCGCTGGAATGTGACGTAGAGAAAGCCTGCCACGTGCAGGGCCACGCCAAGCACCAGCAACACTCTCAGCCAAACATCGAGCTTCACGTCTGGCACCCCGCCCGGATCGGTTGCTGCCTGGTGGCTGCGAGCTGTCCTGGTTGTTTCATGGATGACGCAACCATATCGCCGCGACCATACCAACCACGCGGACAACCCCCGACCCGGCTGCGAACTGCCCTTCCCAACAAAAACCTCGACCCCAATTGGGTTCGTGAGTCACACACAAATTGTTATATACAAATAACTTGTGTCTTTCTGAGTGGGCGAGTTCGGGCCCCCACCAAAATTTCGCCAAGCTGGCGTGTCACTCAAACCGGGGCCGGGTCATTGCCTAGGCAGACAGATCAATTTTCTCGAACCACATAGGTAACTAACAATGAAATACACAATCTCGAAAGCATCCATCTCCATCCTTGCCTCCATCATCCTGCCGGCACTCGCCTCTCAAGCGCGCGGGCAAGACAACGTCGAGATCCGCCTGCGGACCGACGCCCAGGACAAGGCCCTCCTGCTGGTCGCTCCGCGCGCCGGAAACCCGATGCGATTCCCAGGCATCAGCGGCGACCTCAAGCTCGATCCTTCGGCCACGATGATGGTCGGTGGCGGCAAGAGAATCGAGGCCGGCACCGGCCAGTTCAAGGTGATCCGCCCGAAGGGTCTGCGCGCAAACTTATTCGGCCAGGCCTTGGTGATGTCACCCAAGGGCATGCGGATTTCCAAGCCCTTCCGTATCTTCGACGAGAACCCCAAGATCAACAACCCGAAGCCTGGCAACCGGCACCCCGAGAAGCTCCCGGTCGGTGCAGAGGACAAGGACCTCGGGCAGGCATCCGTCGCGATCATGTCTACCCCAGGCAACGTACGGTTTGACGTCTGGCTGCGCACACCTGGTAGCGGTCCGGCCGAAGAATATGCGGCGGGAGGCCGTGCAGGTAACGACGCTGATGGCCCACCAGAGTCGAGCCCGGAAATGTCCGGGCTCTCGATCAAGAGCGCGGCTACGTCAGAGAAGTTCCCTTACCGGGTCAACTGCAAGTTGCGCATGAAATTCCCCGGGTCCTCGAGCAACTGGGGGGGCTCAGGCGTACTCATCGACCCCTACCACGTGATGACCGCTGGTCACTGTGTCTACGATCGTGACCTGGGTGGGTATGCCGAGTCGATCAAGGTGATTCCGGCCTACGACGACGATCGTTCCGACCCGGCGCCATTCGGGTCAGCATCGTGGAATGGCTGCAGGCTGATTTGGACCGGTTGGGTGTCCAACGGCCAACACAAGCACGACATTGCCGTCATCAGGTTGGACCGACCGATCGGTGCTCTCACCTCCTGGTTCGGATACGGCTACGACACGAGTTGCAGCTTCTTCAAAAACCACACGTTCTACTCGGGTTCCTACCCCATGGAAAGCCACACCGGCAACGACATGTATTGGCGAGCAGGCAAGTTTGACT
>JAYZDB010000075.1:0-4439 GCA_036338025.1 Planctomycetota bacterium | reverse complement strand
GCCTCCCTCCTGGGGGCTTGGCTGGCCGCTGCGGGACTCGGTGTCCCGCCGGGAGTCAAAGTCCGCAGCTGGGCGGATCGGCTGATCCAGGACCCCAACATCAGTTGTTGGGTGGCTCAGGAAGGGCCTCACACCACGGGGTTCCTGCGGCTGGACACGGGTCCAGACTTGCAGGCTGAACTCACCCTGATCGTGGCCCCGGGCTGCCGGCGGACCGGGATCGGTGGCCGAATCCTGGAGGAGGCTCTGAAGCAGGCCCGGGCACGGGGTTTGCGCAAGATCCTGGCGGTAGTCGCCCATTCCAACGAAGATGCCCTGGCGTTCTTCCAGGACGCTGGCTTTGACCGATCGGAAGGCCAGACGCCGCAACATGTGCACCTGCATCGACTCGTGCACCGTGGCGAACGGCAGCCGCCGCTCGAAATCCAGCCCTAGCGGGCTGGTAGCCGCCGTTCGACCTGGGGTGAGCCGAATCTCTGGATCATGACTGTCTGCCGCAAAAATCCCGCCGCCGGTCCGGTGCTCTGTTTCGCTCCGCATCCCGATGATGAGATCCTCGGGCCTGGTGGCACCCTGGCCCGGCACGCTCAGCAGGGCGACCCGGTGCACGTCGTGGTCGTAACCGATGGGATCGCCGGAGATCCGGACGGTCACTTCGACTCCACTACCTACCCCGAGCGCCGTCGCGAGGAGAGCCGGGCCGCGGCCAAGGAACTCGGACTGCAAGCCCCGGTGTTCTGGGGATTACCAGATAGCTGTGAGGTCATGGAGACCGACAAGGTGCGCCTGGTGGGTTTGGTGGTGGACGCGCTCCGCGACCTCGACCCGATGACTGTCTACTTACCCTGGCGTGGTGACAACAACCCGGACCACTTGACGCTTCATGAGGTGGTTGTGCGAGGCTTGCGCGAACTCCAGTTCGCCGGGGACGCGTGGGGCTACGAGGTCTGGGCCCCCAACCCCGTACCTGATCTGGTGGTGGACATCACTGAGTTGCAAGCACTCAAGCAGCGAGCGCTCGCCTGTTTCGAGACCCAACACGCCTACGGAGACCTGGACCATCCGGTGTTTGGAATGAACGCGTACCGCAGCCTGCTGATTGAACGCGCCGGTTCGTATGGGGAGGCCTTCGAGCAGGTCAAGGTCTAGTGAAGGCGGCACAAGATCGGACCTGCGATGCCCCGGTGCGTCTCACCGAGAAGGCCAGCCAATTGGCTGCAAAGGGCCACCCTTGGTTCTATCGGGATGATCTGCAGGGGTCCGTCGAGTCCAGGCACGGGACACTGGTGCGAGTTGCGTCGGATGGTGGGCACGACCTGGGCCTGGCCTTTTGTTCGGCCCGCTCGCGCCTGGCGCTGCGGCGTTGTGGAGTTTGGCCTGGCAATCATGTGCCATCGCTGGAGGAGTTTTTCCATACCCGCCTCGAGACAGCCTGGGAACAGCGCGTGCACTTTACGGAGGAGCCCCGCGGAGTCCGGATCGTTAATGGAGATGCCGACTGGCTGCCGGGTTTGATCGTGGATCAATACGGTCCGTGCCTGGTCTTGCAGAGTTCGACCGCACTGGTCGAGAATGCCCTTGGCTGTATTGTGCCCTGGCTGAAGGATCGCGTGGGTGCCGAATCGATCTTGGCGCGCAACGACATCGCAGTTCGGCGGCGCGAAGACCTTCCCGAAGAGATCCGCTTGCTCGAGGGGCGGCGGGTCGAATCGACCTGGATTCAAGAGCACGGAATCCGCCACCGCGTGCAACTCTACACTGGTCAGAAGACCGGCTTCTATCTCGATCAACGGCCAGCGCGCCGGTGGGTGAAGGAGCATGCAGACGGTCGCCGTAGCCTCGATCTGTTCTGTTACCAGGGTGGTTTTTCGCTGGCCGCTCTGGCTGGAGGCGCCAGCGAGGTGACGGCGGTGGACCAGTCCGAGGCGGCACTGGCAGAGCTCACCCAGGCCGCGCAGGCCAACGGATTGTCAGCCCCCGTCACCGAATGTGCTGACGTTTTTGACTGGGTCCGGGCGGCCCGACGGCGTGACGAGCGTTTCGATCTGATCGTCCTCGACCCCCCTGCGTTTGCCAGGAGTCGCCGGGAGAGGGACGGCGCGCTAAGGGGTTACCGCGATCTGAACCGTCAGGCTCTGCGGCTCCTCGCGCCGGGGGGATACCTGCTGACTTGTTCCTGTAGCCACCATGTTACGGGAGGTTTGTTCGAAGGAGTGTTGCGTCAGGCGGCGTCAGAACTGACCTTCCCCGTCCTGATTCGGGGCCGGATTGCAGCCGGTGAGGACCACCCAGTGTGGGTGAGCCTCCCGGAGACCGAATACCTCAAGGTCGTCGTTCTCCAACGCCCCCAGCCATGCCGGTGAAGTCGTGAACGAATCCAACCAGAAAATCTCGATCAACGGAGAACCCCAGACTGTGCCGATGGGCATCACGGTCGAGGGTCTTCTCGATCATCTCGAGGTCGACCGCCGGCACGTGGCCGTCGAGCAGAACCGCAAACTCGTCGTTAAGGCGGACTATTCCGAGGTTCAGGTCGAGGCAGGGGATTTCGTCGAGATCGTCACCTTCGTTGGCGGCGGCTGAGAGCTGCGCGCGACAGACGCCGGTCTCGTGATGCTGCGCGGAACTCCATCGGAAAACTCCGGGCGAGTCGCATCGCTCGGCACTACGATCCCGCCTTCCTCCAACCACTGAGTCGCATGAGCAACGCCATTCCCACGGACCCTCCCCTCGAAATAGGTTCCTATACCTTCCAGTCACGGCTGTTCGTTGGCACTGGTAAGTACCAGGATCTCGAGGTGATGAAGGCCGCGCTCGAGGTCAGTGGGACGGATTGCGTGACGGTTGCGGTGAGACGCTTGAGCCTTGGGCTGCCCGAGGGCCAATCCCTGCTGGACTACCTGGACACCGATCGATACCAGTTGTTGCCGAACACTGCTGGTTGCTTCAATGCGGAAGACGCGATCCGTACTGCGATGCTCGGCAGGGAGGCAGGCATGTCCGAGATGGTCAAGCTCGAGGTACTCGGGGACAAGGACACCTTGTTGCCGGATCCGGTCGGTACCGTTGAGGCGGCGGCGTTCCTCGTCAAAGAAGGCTTCACCGTGCTGTGCTACACCAGTGACGACCCTGTCATCGCACAACGCCTGGAGGGTCTGGGGTGCGCGGCGGTGATGCCGGCTGGAGCGCCGATCGGCTCGGGTCAGGGAGTATTGAATCCCAGCAACATCCAGATCATCCTGCAACGGGCCAAGGTGCCGGTGCTGGTGGATGCTGGTGTTGGTTGTGCTTCGGATGTGTCCTTCGCCATGGAACTCGGTGCCGACGCCGTGCTGCTGAATACGGGCATCGCCCTTGCGCAGGATCCAGTGCGGATGGCCCGTGCCATGCGGGCTGCGTGCCAGGCGGGCCGGGACTCCTACCTTTCCGGCCGGATCGAAAAGCGCCTCTACGCGAGTGCCTCGTCCCCGACGGAGGGCATGATCGTCGTCGCCGGCGAATAGCGTGGTGTCGGACACGGGCGAGTCCAGGTTCGAGATGCCGAACGGGACGGTGGCCGTCGTCGATGCCGTGTTTGCGTTCGTCTTGCTGTTCGTGCCGGGAGTATGCGTAGCCCTGCTGCACCGGGGCTACGGGGCGCCGCTGGGCAGGGTCGAGGTCGGAGTCTTGGGATTGCTGGCTGGTTTTGGTGCCCTGGGTGTCTATGCGTGGGTCCGGCGCCGGGCCCTGACTTGGGACCTGCGCCTTGCATGGGCGCTGACGAGGTATGGGCTGTTCATGCTCATCTGGTTCCCGGCGGCGTTCTGGATCTACCCGATGGTCATGCGAGAGCTGGGGATCCCGTTACCGGCCCAGGACGTGCTCCTCTATGTCGCGAGTGGTCCGCACGGTGGCTTCTTGTGGATGGCGGTGTTCGTCGCATGCATCTTGGCACCCTTGGGCGAGGAGTTGTTCTTTCGCGGATTTCTGTTTCGTGCCATCGAGGTCAACTCTCACCGATACATGGCCCTGGCGATGACCAGTCTGCTGTTTGCCCTGACCCACGAACGGTCGGTCATGTTGCCGGTCTTGGGCCTTGGGCTGTTGTTCGGCTATGTCCGGATGAAGACTGGCGGAGTTGGTTCGTCGATCCTGCTCCATATGGTGCACAATAGCTGGACGGTTATGGTGGCCATGGTGGCCCCGGAGACACTGGACCTGGTGTTTGACAAATGAGTGACCGGGAATTCGAGATCCATCCGGACATGGTGGGGCGTCTGCGTCGACGCGGGTCCGCCATGGTTGCGGACAACGCAACCGTCGTCGGGGACGTCAGTCTCGGCGAGGACGTTGGAATCTGGTTTGGGGTGACGATTCGGGGTGATGATGCTGGGATCCGGATCGGCGCTCGTAGCAATATCCAGGACAACACCGTCGTACACGTCGATTGTGACGCGCCG
>JAYZDB010000074.1:0-36516 GCA_036338025.1 Planctomycetota bacterium | reverse complement strand
GTGCTGGCGACGAGTAGGTTCATCGCCTGATTCTGGCTAGTCTGGCTGTGCTGTGGTTCTCGATTTTGTAGAACCTGCTAGGATCTGCGTCCGCTGCCCGGCGTCTCCCATCCCGATGCTCGCAATCCAACCCCCTGTGTTCCATACCCGTGTTTCGACCTTCGCCCTGGTGGCTGGTCTGACCCTGGGTTCCGCCAGCACTGGCCAGGCGCCGCCTGGGCAGGAGACCCCGACCCGCACCGCGGTTCTGGACAAGGTCACGGAAGCTCGTGTCCTTACGCGGCTGAACCTCGGCAAGGCGGCCTTGGGTGCTGGACAGTTCCAGGCGGCCCGGGATCACTACCTGTCTGCGCTGCCGCACGGTCCGGCCGATGCTCGCATTCTCACCGGGTTGTTGGAGACTGCGACTGCTGCCAAGGACGCGGATGCCAGGATTATTTGGGCGATCCGCTTGTACCAGGCGATGGCCGATGAGCGTGGCCGCGCACGGATCGGGAAGTCCCTCAACAAGCTGTGGCCGAAGGGCGAGAAGGCGCCCGCCACCCTGGCCTTGGCGCGCACAAACGCCGTCGCGGAACTTGCTCGCTTCGTCGCAAAGAAGCGTCGCGGCCGAACTGCTACCGGTTCCGGCGTGCTGGTCCGGTGGGCCAGTGATCTGGCCTGGCAGTTGATGCAGGATGCCCCGGGCTTGCAAGGAAAGTACGCTGGGGTATTCCGGCAGGCGACCGCAGCCGAAGTTGCTGACTACCAGACGGTACTCAAGGCGCTTGAGAAGGTGGCAGCGGGGAGCATCAAACCGAAACCCGCTGGCCAGGAGAATGAACCGACGGCCGCCGCCGTCGAGGATGCCATCGTCCGAGCCTCGCGCTGCTTGACTGGCATGGGTGCGCAGGCCAGGTTCAAGGATCGACGCGGACCCAAGCCGCCGGATGTCAGCCGGATCGAGGCAGTGGGTCGTGCTGCGCGTGGCAAGGTGCGGAACAGCATCAACCAGCGTGTTGGCGCACCGCTCACCCTCGACCAACTCGCCCAGATGAGCAAGGCGGAAGCGGAGGAGTTCACCAAGACCCACGCGACCTGGGCCTCACCCGGGATCGCGATCAGTCCTACTGGCAAGTACCAGATCCGGACGATCTGTGGCTACAACACGCTGATCGGCGCTGTTGAGACGATCGAGTTCCACCATGCGCGCCTGGTCAACTGGTACGGCAAGGACCCGTTCGAAGGGCGACAGGGCACCGTACGGATCGTGCCTGCTTCGGAGGGGCTGGAGTCCGAGGGCGCACCGTTTTGGTGGGCGGGTGGTTTCCAGTCGGGTGATTTGACGACGGTCAAGTTCAACTGGAACAACGTCGGCAGTCTCGGCCGGCTGTTGACGCACGAACTGACTCATCGATTCGATGGTCGACTGTTGGCTTTCCTGCCGAGTTTTGCGGTCGAGGGCCGCGCTGTCTGGACAGCGGATTCCTACGGCATGATCCAGGATGACACTTTCAGAACCAACAAGCTGTCGCTGTCCCAATGCACCCAGGCCTTTGTGAGCGGTTACGGACGTGCCCGCAACCTTCAGCGACTGATCGAGGGGACGATTGATGACTATCGCGACAACTACACCGCCGGCTACGCCTTGTTCGCGTATCTCGCCAGCTGGACTGATGGGAGCAAGCCCTTGTACGCCGCGCAACTGGATCAATACCTGCAGAACGCTCGTGCCGGTCGCAGCAACCCCGTGAAGTGGTTCTCACACTGCTTTGCGGATGGCAAGAACGGTCGGCCCGCGGATTTCGAGAGTTTCGCCAGGGAGTTCCGGTCCTTCCTCAACGACTGCTACCAATGGGGATGGGATCCGAGAAACCGCGCGCCTGCATGGGCCAACCGGTACCGGGTTACACCACTTCGGGGGCGCCGAAGAAGTCTGGTCGAGGACGAGCCGACTTGGGTCTGGAACCGGAACCGCGCGGAACCGTGGTTTGGCCAGCGTCACGCCGCGGATGCTGGCAAGTTGTTGCAGGAGTTGGGCGAGGATCGGGCGGCGATCGCAGCCCTGCTCTGGTCAGTCGGTGTCGACGACTGGCAGTCGGTGCCCGCTGCGATGTTGGCGACCCTGTTGGACCGTACGGGATATCCGGATAGTGCCTGGATCGTACGATTGGAGATGCGCCGTCGTGGTCAGTTCGCACCAGCCGAGTCGCCGGGACCAGCGCCGACCTTGCGGGTCCTTCCCAGGGTCGCCGGATACCTTGCTGCCTTGCGCAAAGTTGCGTCAGAACTGCACAGCAGCAAGCGCACGACCGCTGCACGAGAGCTGCTGGGCACCCACAATGAACTCGCGAAGCGTGTCGGGGTTCCGGCCTCGAAGCTGCCGGCGCCGGCTGAGGTTCCTGGCATGTTCGGGCCATCACCGGTCCATGCGCGCCCTCTTGGACTGTACGGTCTCACGGAGTCGGACCTGACAGGATTCGAGGATCGACGCTCGCGCGGGCTTTGGTATGAGGCAGATAACGGTGACTTGCATGTGGGTCGCAAGAAGCCCCGTGACAAGTCTGGCCTCATTGATCGACGTGCCCATCAAAGACACGCCTTCGTGCATACGGCGGAGTGGTTTGGGCCTGAGCCGTATGTGTTCAAGACCAAGGTGCATTTCACGACTTCGTTCGTGCGTGGGGCGATCATCTTGGGGTGGACTCGGCGGGATCGGAATATCCGGCTGGGTTTCTCGGCGGGGGACTTCCTCTACTCTGTGGGGCGCAAAGGAGAAGCCGCCAAGACCCAGCGAATCCAATTTTCGATGCAAGATCTCTGGCGGCGCCAGAAGTATTTCCCGGGCTGGCGGGTGAAGCCGTTTCGTTTTGACAAGCAGACGTCGCACTTCGACCTTGAGGTGCGGGTCGATGGGGCAAGGGCGGAAGTGTTCATCGAGGGTCAGCCTTACTACACCTACACGACACCGGATCGCTCACCGATCCGAGGTGCGGTTGGTGTGGCGATGTCTCAGGGCGCAGTTCGTTTGCAGGATCCTGTTGTGCGTTCTTGGCCATCGGCACCACGTGGCGTGGAGGATGCTGCGAACATCGGGATGCTCTATGGACGGGCGTTGCCGGGTGTGCCGACGTTCCAACACGGTACGGTCGCAGTGTGGCTCCCGATTGACGGAGGTGATGACGAGGCCTTTGAGTACGAGCGGTGGACCAAGGCGGCGATCGAGCGACTCGAACCAATGCTTGAGGACAAGTTGCGTTACCCACAAAAGTGGGTCGTGATGATGCCGTCGACTCTGAGTGCCGAGGACAAGAAGGCGATCCACGCGTTGGCGAGCCAACATGGTATGGAGGTCGCTGAGCACAAGATTGACAAGCCACTCACTGAGAGCATCTTCGGACTCTATGTCGATCCGTGGGGTGGAGTGCGAACGTCGAACGACTTGCTGCGCGAAGGCGTCGGGGTCCCGAAGAAGCTCCGGGACTGGGCGCGGCGGTCTCGGCGTCCGCGCTAGGCAGGCCGCCAGACTTCTATCCACAGACGATTCGGAGGGCCGACTGCGCCAGGGTGCAAGTGTCTGTAAGGCACTTTTAGTCAAGAATTCGTGGGTTGGAATTGCGAGCCTGGAAGGGTGATTTGCAGGACTTTCGTCCGTGGCTTCGGGGCTGGTCGCGCCCTATAGTTTGGTGACCAATTAAACATTGGGCCGACCGGAATCGCGTCGGCACTCGCTGTCTATCTGATCAATCGTCGATGGAGATCACCGATATCCAAGAGGAAGGTTACGAGCGCGTTGCTCGTTGCAAAGACCCGGAGTCTGGCCTTCACGCCGTCATTTCTGTGCACAGCACGGTACTTGGACCATCACTCGGCGGGCTCCGCATGTGGCCCTACACTTCCGAGGATGAGGCACTTTACGATGTGCTGCGTCTGTCGAGAGGCATGACCTACAAGTCCGCCGTAGCACAGACCGGTTTGGGGGGCGGCAAGGCAGTCATCATTGGTGACCCGAAGACCGTCAAGTCCGAGTCCCTCTACCTCGCCATGGGGCGATTTATCGAGTCCCTGGACGGCAAGTACATCACGGCCGAGGACGTCAACACCACGATTCGCGACCTGGAAATCGTGCGACGTGCGACGAGTCATGTAACCGGTCTCTCCGAGGCAGATGGTGGCAGTGGCAACCCCTCGCCTTACACGGCGTACGGGGTGTTTCTCGGTATCCGAGCGGCGCTCGGCTGGCAGTTGGGCAATGATGACCTGGCCGGTCGGACTGTTGCGTTACAGGGTGTTGGGGCGGTTGGTTCACACCTCTGTCAACGTCTGGTCGAGCACGGTGCCGAGGTCACCATTGCCGATCGCAACCAGGTACGTGTCCAAGGGTTGGTGGAGAAACTCGGCGTGAAGTCGGTTCCTGAGTCCGAGATCCTGTCACAGGAATGCGATGTGCTGGCTCCCTGCGCCCTGGGTGCCATCATCAACGACCAGACGATTCCACACCTGCGATGCAAGATCCTGGCCGGCGCCACCAACAATCCGCTCGAGGAACGGCGACACGGTGTAGAACTCGACGAGCGGAACATCCTGTACGCTCCCGACTACGTCATCAACGCTGGTGGCATCATCAACGTGTCAACCGAGTTGATGCCAGGCGGGTTCAACAAGGAGTCGAGCCTGATGCGGATCGAGCGCATCCCCCAGGCTCTGAAGGAGCTCTGGACGATCGCGAAGGAAGAGAACATCGCGCCCAACGTCGCTTCGAATCGCCTGGCCGAGAAGATCCTCGCCGACGCTATTCCGTCGTAGGAGGCAGGGACGCTAGGACGGTGCGCGGGTGAGAACTTCCGCGTGATCTTCGTGGATCACCATCGTGTGCTCCGTCTGGGCGACCCGCACCCCCGGTTTTTCGATCAGCGGTGGGAACTCTGCGATCAGCTTGGCCTTGTGCAGCAGCTTCAGGGCTTGCTCGACTTTCTTGATCGAACCCAGGTGGCGCAGCAAGGTGCGTCGCGCAAACGGCAGCTTCTGGGTCTTGTCGACTGCGTCAGCGATGTCAGGCGGTAGCTTCTTCAGGTCGCGGGCGTTCGGAGTGCGAAGCAGCATGAACACTTCGGCGGTGCCGCGTTCCTCGATGGAACCGGCGCCGTCGCAGGCGAACGGCTCGCAGGCGATCATCTGGCCGGCCCGCAATGAGGGTGCCCGGGTGTCGGGGTAATTCGGGATACTCGGTTTGCAGTGGATGCAGTACCGCGCCACTCCATGGCCGGTCAAGTTATAGACCGGTGTGAACCCCATGGACTTGATGGTGTTTTCGATCTCGCGGCCGATCTCGGTGATCGATGCACCGCCCTTCATTACTGAGATCGCGTTTTCCAGCGCCATCTCGGTCGCCTTGACCAGCAGTGATCCTTCGCCGTCGCGCAGGTCGATGGTTGTTGCGCTGTCCGTGACCCAGCCATCGACATGGGTCCCCATGTCCATCTTGATGATGTCCTCTGCCTGTGCCTCGGTCTTGTCTTGGGGCGGTGAACAGTAGTGCGCGGCGATGTTGTTTTTTGACAACTGAGCTGGAAAAGCCGGCTCTCCCCCCATGTCGCGAATGATGGTCTCGGCTTCTATCGCGACCTTCTCAAGCCGGACGCCCGACCGGACCATCTTCTTGCAGGTCTCCCTCGCAGTTGCGGTGATGCGCCCCGAGAGCCTGAGCTTGTCCAGGTCGATCTTCATGACAGGTGGTTTTGATCGGGGAAGTTCAAGTTGGAGTATTTTCGGAGCGGCGACGTCGAACCGCGATCCATATGGCAATCCCGACGAGGGCGGCGATGCCTATCGGGTTGAGTATGATGAACAGCAGCACTTTGCCAAGCATCGGAAAGCCCCTGGCTACCGCCAAGATGATGCCGATCCCGGCGACGAATATGAAGATCTCCCACAGGCGTCGCATGGATGCTCAACTCGAAAGGACGCCCATGGCGCGTCCGACCTTGATGAAGGCCTCGACGGTCTGGTCGAGATCCGAGGTTTCGTGTGCCGCGCTGATCTGCACACGGATTCTGGCTTCGCCCTTGGGCACCACCGGGAACGAGAAGCCGATCACGTAGATGCCTTCTTCCAACAGGCGGTCCGCCATCTGCGTTGCCAGGCGGGCGTCGCCGAGCATGACTGGGACGATCGGGTGAATCCCCTGTTTGATCTCGAATCCAGATGCGGCCATCTTGCCGCGGAAGTGCTCGGTGTTGGCGGCTAGCTTGTCGCGTCTCGCAGTGCTCTGGGACAGGTTGTCCAGGCAGGCTTGGGTGGCGCCGACGATGGCCGGTGCGACGGTGTTGGAGAACAGGTAGGGGCGCGAGCGTTGCCGCATCAGGTCGATGATCGCCTGTCGACCAGAGGTGAATCCGCCCGATGCTCCACCGAGCGCCTTGCCGAAGGTCGAGGTTACGATGTCGATGCGATCCTGCACCCCGTGATGCTCGGGAGTGCCGCGCCCAGTCGGCCCGAAGAACCCGGTCGCATGGCTATCGTCGACCATCACCAGAGCGTCGTATTTGTCGGCCAGGTCGCAGATCTCCGGTAAGTTTGCAACGTAGCCGTCCATGCTGAAGATGCCGTCGGTTGCTATCAGTCGACTACGACAGTCCTGGCTGTCTTTCAGGCACTGTTCCAACTCGGCCATGTCACTGTTCGCATATCGGAACCGCTTGGCTTTTGACAGACGCACGCCGTCAATGATCGATGCATGGTTGAGCGCATCGGAGATGATCGCGTCTTCCTTGCCCATCAGTGTCTCGAACAGTCCGCCGTTGGCGTCGAAGCAGGAGGTGTAGAGGATGGTGTCCTCGGTGTTCAGGAATTTGGACACCGTCTCCTCGAGCCGCTTGTGGATGTTCTGAGTGCCGCAGATGAAGCGAACACTGGAGAGTCCGAGGCCATGCTCGTCGAGCGATTTGTGGGCAGCCTGGATCAGGTCCGCGTCGGCGGACAGTCCGAGGTAGTTGTTGGCGCAGAAGCACAGGACTTCGCGGTCGCCGACCCGGATGCGGGCACCCTGTGGGCTGACGATGACGCGCTCGTTTTTGAACAGGCCAGCCTCTCGGATCTCCTCGAGTTCGGTCTCGACTCGTTTGCGGACGGTCTCGTACATGCCGTTTGTTGTCTTGCCTTGGGAAAGGGGGGCGGGGAAGGCCCGGTACTGTCGCCAATGAGCGGGCCGAATTCCAGCCCGCTGGTCCAGAGGGACGGGGATCGGTCCGGACGTCGGAATTCTGGCCGCCATTCGATATGCTCCCTTGCCATGTGGAGGATGACCTTGATGGCTGCGGTTTTGGCGATGGCAGCAGGGTGTGCCACGCGACCGGTCACACCCCAGATTAGCGGTTACCTCGTCAAGGAACTCGGCCACCGGCAAGTGTTCAGCAAGGGGCGACTGATCGGCTATCTGCGTGAATTGGAGATCCAACAGCCGTCCGCCCCGGTCCGCTACTTCCGAGTCGAAACCCCTTCGGGTGGGTGGGTCGGAAACGTCGACGGCTACGGTCGGTTCTACAAGTGTGAGCCGTTCCGGGAGCAACCTACCGACATCGGGATGTACTCGATGGCCGAGGGACTCGGCCGGCTTTTTGAGATCGAAACGCCCATTCGAATCGTAGCTTCCACCCAGACCGGCGGCGCCGCGGTCGATGCCACCGGCCGTGACCGTCGACGCGATGACTTCCGCCACCGTGATACCAGCAGAGGCCTAGATTGAGATGACCGAACCCCACGAACGACCCGTCCAGGACTCCACCGTCGAGATGACGGAAATCGTCTTCCCCAACGATGCGAACCCACTGCAGAAACTCATGGGAGGGCGGGTGATGCACTGGGTCGATATCTGCGCGGCGATCGCAGCTGGTCGGCATGCCCGCAAGTCGGTCGTGACTGCCAGCCTGGACCAACTCGATTTCCTCAGGCCGGTCCCGGTCGGGGCGGTGGTGGTGCTCCTGGCCTCGGTCAACTTCACCGGCCGCACCAGCATGGAGGTCGGGGTGAAGGTGTTCCACGAGGACCGGAACAGCAGCCATAGACGTCACGTGGTTTCGGCCTACCTGACCTTCGTGGCCCTCGACGAGGTCACCAGCCAGCCCTCTTCCGTTCCGAGGGTGATCCCCGAGTCGGATGACGAAAAGCGCCGGTTCGAAGAAGCCAAACAGCGGCGAGATCGGCGGATGGCAGACCGATCCTAGCCACTTTCCGGCTGGCGAAGCCCAGAAAGCTGGCCGGAGCCTTGGCCCTGCTGGCCACAGCGTTACATTCCGCGGCCCAAAAGACCCATGTTTGAAGAGTTTTCCGAGAAGTCCGTGTCCGCGATTCACGCCGCCGAAGCACTCGCTGAGCAGCTTGAGGATCAGTCCGTGGCGACAGGCCACCTGATCTATGGGCTGACAGTCGATCCGTCGGTGTCCTTGCATCACATCTTCAATGACCTCAACGTCGACCCGGACATGTTCTCGGAGTATGTCGGGAGCCTGCCGCGCGAGCCCGAAATGATGCGGGACGCGCCGTTCAATCGGCATTGCGTGACGGCTTTTGAGCGGGCGCAAGAACTGGCCAAGGAACTCGGGGCCAAGTCCGTGACCCCGGAGCATCTCGCGGTCGCGATCCTCTCCATCAAGTCCGGGAGTTGCTACGAGACGCTGAAGGAGTTCAGCATCGAGCCGAGCTACGTGACCATTTTGATCATGGAGTCACTGGGCTACGAGAAAGAGCAGATACCGGACTGGTTCTAGCTCTTGTTACAGACCTTCGTGGCGTTCGGCCTCGATCTCGTTCATCCGAACCAAGAGATCGTCGGGTGTCTCGACTACGCAGTGTTCGGTGGTTCCGACGGTCAGGTAGGCGCGGGGTACCTCGCCGACCTCGTAGCCAGCGCGCTCGATCAGGACCGGGTCGTGTCTCGGGTCGAGAACCTGCACAATCCGTGACGGTACGTAGGTGAGGAGTGATGCCTTGCGCAGGGCGTCCGCAGCTTCGCTGTCGCGATCGCCGATGATGGTGACCGTCAACGGCGGGTAGAACACCAGGTCTACGGCGCGCCCGTAGGCGGCCACGTAGTAGCCGTATTTCTTGTAGTCATCCGTGAACGATTCCAGTGCCCGGATTGCCTCGTCGTAGAACTCGCGACGGCGCGACAGGTAGGACAACCTGACCAGGGACTCGGCCATCACGGCATTGTCGAGAATGCTGCGATTACGCCGCCGCATGGAGCCCTGGCCGGAGTTGTCCTGCAGGATGTCGAAGAACCCGCCATCCGGTGACTTCTGACGGCTCATCGCCATCTCAGCGATGGCTTCGGCGGGCAGCAGCAGGTCGGAATTGCTGGTGTGCTGCGAGCAGTCGATCAGGGCCCGGATCAGGTAGGCCTGGTCTGACAGGAGGCCGGGCAGATGGTAGGTGCCGTCCCAGTAGTGGTAGACCGTCCCTTCGCCGTCGGTGAGGTTCTCGAGCAGGAAGTTGAGGGCGCAGGTCGCACGCTGGAGCAGTTCAGGGCGATCGAGGACTATCGACGCCTTGAGGAGCGCCGAGACCATCATCGAGTTCCCGTTGGTGTAGGTGGTGTTGTTGCGGTTGGGAGGTTGCCGCCGGCTGCGTCCCTCGGCGTCGAGAGTGTAGTAGTCGCTGTCCGCATCCTGGCTGCCACAGAAGGTGTCGGTCTCTAGATTGACCATCGACTTGAGCATCCAGCGGATGATCCCTTCGGCAGTCCTGCGATACTCTGGGTTGTCGAACAGTTGGTAGGCTTCGAGGTAACAACGAAGGCGCTGAGCGTTGGCGTCGAGGATCTTCTCGAAGTTCGGCGTACGCCAATCCGGCGTTCGTGAAAAACGGAAGAAGCCGCCGTCAATTTCATCGTGGATGCCACCGTTCTGCATCTGGTCGAGAGTCAGCTTGACAACTTCCTGCATGCGGGGGTCTTGCCGCTTGGCAACCATGACCAGGGCGAAGTCAATGGCTTCGGAGTGCGGGAATTTCGAAGCCGTTCCCCAACCGCCGTAGCGATGATCGAACTTCTCGTAGATAGCGTCCGCGACGTTTTCGGTGATGTCTTCGCTGAGTGAGCGGGGCGTTGTGGTGTCACTTGCCGTGCGGTCCCACAGTTCCCGGATGCCTGCCTCGATCTCGGTGCGGTTTGTGGCGTATTCGGCGGCGATTTGATCAAGGTGGGGGAGCAACTCGTCGGCGGTGAGGTAGCGGTCCTGGGTGATCAGATCGGCTCCCGGCGTCAGGTAGGAGATGGTAGGCCAGCCGCCTGTGCCGTAGCGGTCGTTGACGTCGGGTCGGCGTTCGGCATCGACTGCGACCGGGATGAACTCCCGACTGATCGTCTCGATGACGCGTGGGTCGCTCAGCGTGGTCTCGAGCAGGTCCTTGCAATGGGCACACCACGGGACGGTGAGTACGAGCAAGATCGGCTTGTCATCAGCCTTGGCCTGATCGAAGGCCTGGGGACCGAACTCTCTCCATTCAAGCATTGCCACGTTCTCACTCCGCACCCTCGGTGCTTCCGGGATATGTCCACCTGACTCTTCGGTAGCTCAGAGGTTGCCGATTGAGTCGGGAAACGATTCTTCGGAATCAGACAACCAGTCCTGGTCGCTTGTGGCGGGCGTCTCAGTGGGCGAAAAGGCGACGCGAGGGGCATCTGCCCACAGATTCTCAAGTCCGTAAAATTCCCGGGCAGCACCGGAGAAAATGTGCACGACGACTGTGTTGAAATCCAACAGTACCCATCCACTCTCGCCTTCCAGGCCGGCTATGTTGCGCCGCAGCTGCCCACGGTGCTTGAGGGTCAGGTCGAGGTTGCGGGCGACTGCTTGTGCGTGGCGAGGATTGCGTGCTGTGGCGATCACGAAGTAGTCAGCAATCCCCAGTGTCGTGGCCACGTCCAGGACGAGGATGTCTGTACCCTGCTTGTCAGCGACCATCTGAGCCAGCTCCAAGGCCAGGTCGGTGGATTCGTTCTGTGGGTTGGCTGACAAGTGATCGGGGTGGGGAACAGATTCAAGTCTACCAGCAATCTGCAGCGAAGATGAGACCCCGACTCCCGGATCGGGTGGCGGGGTCTGCATCTCCGTTGAGATCGCTTACTTGCTCATTACACGAAGAGCGGTAGGGCGAGGAGGGAGGCGATGCTCATCAGCTTCACCAGGATGTTGATGGCCGGGCCAGCGGTGTCCTTGAACGGATCACCGACGGTGTCACCCGTGACCGCGGCTTTGTGGGGTTCGGAACCCTTGCCGCCGTGGTTGCCGGCTTCGATGTATTTTTTGGCATTGTCCCAGGCGCCGCCGGCGTTGGACATGAATAGCGCCATCATGACACCAGCGCCGAGTGCACCAGCCAAAAGGCCGCCGACCGCAGCGGGACCGAATGTCATGCCGACGGCGATTGGAGAGGCGACTGCGAGGATGCCGGGAGCGATCATCTGGTGGAGGGCGCCCTTGGTCGAGATGTCCACGCAGGCGCGGTAGTCAGGCTCGCCGGTGCCTTCCATGATGCCGGGGATCTCTTTGAACTGTCGGCGGACTTCGTCGACCATCGCCTTGGCGGCTTTGCCGACGGCGGTCATCGCCATCGCGGAGAACAGGAATGGCAGCATGGCGCCGATCAGGAGACCGATCATGACCTCGGGGTTCGAGAGGTCCATGCTGAAGCCGGGCGACATCTTCTCTGCCTGCAGACGGAAGGCGCTGAAGAGTGCCAGCGCAGTGAGGGCTGCCGAGCCGATGGCAAAGCCCTTGCCGATTGCGGCGGTGGTGTTGCCCGTCGCATCCAAGGCGTCCGTACGCTTGCGCACCTCAGGGTCGCAGTGGGTCATCTCGGCGAGTCCACCGGCGTTGTCGGCGACCGGCCCGAAGGCATCGACGCCCAGCGAGATGCCGAGGGTCGAGAGCATGCCGACGGCCGCGATGCAGATGCCGTAGATGCCGGCGAGGTCGTTGCAGAGCCAGATCCCGAGGGCCAGCAGGATCACCGGGATGGCGGTGGAATACATGCCGACCGCCAGGCCGCTGATGATGTTGGTGGCTGCACCGGTTTCGCTGTTGGCCGCAATGCCGTGCACCGGGCCGCGTTGCTCGGAGGTGTAGTATTCCGTGACCTTGCCGATCAGCACGCCCAGGAACAGGCCGACCACCATGGCGCCGAAGATTGACCAGCTCGAATACTCGACGACTTTGTCGTCAACCATCGTGCTGTAGGATGGACCGATGATGGCGGTCAGGACTGCCATGAACACGGTCAGGATTATCGAGGCGAAGGTAAGTCCGGAATGCAGGGCATGGCTAAGCCGGCTCTCGTCATCGGTCTTGACTTTGAAGGTGCCGAAGATCGACGCGACGATCCCGGCCGAGGCCAGCGCCAGCGGGTAGACCATCAATGAAACCGGTGCTCCGGGGTCGCTGCCATCGCCGATCGCGACCGCAAAGCCGAGGACGATGGTCGCGAGGATTGCCCCGACATAGCTCTCAAACAAGTCAGCACCCATGCCAGCGACATCGCCGACATTGTCACCGACGTTATCAGCGATGGTCGCGGGGTTGCGCGGGTCATCCTCGGGGATCCCCGCCTCGACCTTGCCGACCAGGTCGGCTCCGACGTCGGCGGCCTTGGTGTAGATACCACCACCGACACGGGCGAACAGTGCGATCGAAGAGGCACCGAACGAGAAGGCCATGATCTGGTCGAGGGCGGTCTTGTTCTCGTAGCCGGCCCACAACAACAGCAGGCTGACTCCTGCCAGCCCCAAACCCACAACCGTCAGTCCCATGACCGTACCGGAGGTGAACGCCACGTCGAGCGCCTGCGACAGGCTGGTCTTGGCGGCCTGGGTGGTCCGGACGGCGGCGCGGGTCGCGGTGTGCATTCCGAAGTAACCAGCGCTGGCGGATGCCACGGCACCCATCAGGAATGGAATCGCCATCCGCCAACCGAAGTGGTGGTTTGCGAACATCATCAGGAAGACGATGCCGACGAAGATCCCCAGCCACTTGTATTCAGCGTGCAGGAATGCCCGGGCACCGTCCTGGATGGCCCTGGCGATCTTGCGCATCGCTTCGTCGCCCTCGTCCTTGTCCATGATGGTCTGGTAGAGCTGGGTGGCGTACGCCACAGATGCCATGGCGGTCAGGAGTGCAACGATCGTGAAGAAATAGAAGGTCCACATAAATCTGGGCCGCTCTGCCTACTGGAGATGGGAGCAAAAGGACCGCAAACCGGGATTTCGCCAGCCTGCGGGATGGGAGAGGGCCGGGAACCATAACGATCGGCCCGGTCTGTTCCAAGGAACTAGGCGACGCTGGCTGCCGACGCCGAATTTCATTCTTCTGCCTGGCGCTCAGAACCCCCTAGAGGGGCATGTCAGGTGGTTTCCCCGCACCCTGACCTGGGGACTCGCCGATGCCTTTGGGGCCTGTGCCATTAGGGCCGGGGTTTTCCGATTCGCCGCCCTTCTCGTTGGGCGCCGGCCTGGCGACCACGGCCTTGGCCTCGCTGGGACGGGGGTCGGGGGATTGTTCGACGTAGGTCTCGCGTGGCTCTCCGACCAGCTGGCTGCGCCGGGTGCGGCGCCGTAGCCAGTACCAGCTGACCAGCAGCGTCGTGGCGCTCACCACGATCACCAGGATCGACCGCTCGATCTGGCGCAGCGCGAGGATCGTCTCTTCGATCTTGTCACCGAAGTGCCAGCCGACGAACACCAGTGTGGGAGTTACCAGGATGATCCCGCAGCCGTCGAGGATCAGGAAGCGTAACCACCGCATCCGCATCGTCCCGCCGGTGAAGAATGCCACCACCCGCAGGCCAGGGATGAAGCGGGCGATCACCACCACCAGGTCGCCGCGGCGGCGGAACCAGCGGTCGAACATGGCCAGCCGCTCACGGTTGATGATGAAGCGCATCCACCGCAGCCGTAACAACCTGGGACCAAATGCCCGGCCGGCCAGGAAGGGCACGAGATCACCGACCAGGATTGCCCCGGTACAGACCCCGGTCATGACCCAGTACTCAGAGTGGCCCAGGTAGCAGAGGTAGCCCGCCGAGATGAGCACGATCTCTTCGGGCAGTGGCAGCCCGACCCCACACAGGACGAAGACGAGTCCCACCGCTACATAGGTGTAGCTGGGATGCTCGCTCACCAGTTCTATCAGCCACTCGGGCATACAGTTGCTTGCTTGATTCAGCGAACCCGGGCGCTCAAGGCCAGGACGATCTTCGCCAGTCGGGGGTCAGCCGCAAGGTCGCGCAGCGATATGTCGTTGGAACCCCGCAAATAGCTGTCGAGGCTTGCCATCGATCGGTGCCACGGTGCGGTGAGATCCTGGTTCCGGACTTTTGCCAACAACTCCATGGCGGTGCTGGTGTTGCGGAGCGCGACCTGTCGCCAATTGGCGCCAGATAGCAGGATCTCGTGGGGCATGCCGTCGATTACCAGGAATGGAATCTCATCCTGCAGGAACGCCGACTCGGCAAACCGCGGGATTCTTCGTAGGTAGCTTTCGGCCAGCTTGAAGGGGTTGCCCAGGCGTCGGGTGAAGGCCTCCGCCAGTTTGGGATGCCTGTTGCACTGGACGTAGAGGATGGCCACGGCGGCTCTCAAGTAGGCCTCTGAGCCCTGCGGGTGTTGCTGCATGGCTCCTTCGAGCAGTTGCATTCCAGCCCACAGCCGATCCAGGGCAAGCGCGGGATCCTGGGCGTCCCGCAGTCCTTCGTAGGCCAGTCGGCTGGCGAGGTGGACGTGGCCGGTGCTCCACTCCGGCACGAATTGCATCACCATGCGGCCCTTGGCCACGTACTCGTCGATTCCACCCTGGTGCCTGGCCTCCTGGAGGCTTCGCCACAAGAACGGCAGAACCAGCGGACGGACCAGGTGGCGGCCGGTGGTGGGCAGGGTCTGACAGGGAGGACGGAGCAGGGCTCCGCCCACCATCAGGGCCGCGGCGAGGAGGCTGGTGAAGAACTGTGCCATGCTTGTCCGTTACCACCCATTCTGCCCGGAAGCCATGCGAGCGCCAGGATCCCTGCCACCGTAGCCAGCGTCAGCAGAACTCCGCTGCCGAGTTCCTCGCCCCCCAGCCAGTGGCCACGGGCGAATGCGGCAATTGCGTGGCCGTTGGGAGTCAGCTCGGTCAGTGTCGCCACCAGCATCACTGCCAGTCCGGCGGTGACGTTCACCGACAGACTCAGGCGGTGGTGACCGAGCACCATGATCGCGAGGCCGAGGGCGGCTGGTAGCAGGTAGCTCAGGCTCGCCAGCAGGCCATTGACCCAGGTCGGGATGCCGCTTGGTGCCAGGCCCTCGATGTCCTCACGGGATACCCGCAGGACTCCACCCCGCCCGGCATGCCGGCGGAGTTCGACAACCCGGAGTCTCCTCGGGGGATCCAGTTTCAAGTCGATCCGGTCGCCCAGGTTGGACAGCACGCCCTGGTGCAAGATCTGGCCGTCGCCATGCACCGTCAAATCGACGGGTGCCGTCTGTCCAGGTAGATAGAGCGGTGTCGGTCGGATGACCAGCCGCCCGATGGCGGCCTCCTGGCTGGTCTCGAATCGCAGCACCGACTGGTTCGGCGCGAGGAAGCCAGATGACGATTTTGCTTCGAACGTGACCCGGGCAGCGAGTGGTTCCGGGGCCGCGTTGGCGAGCACAAGTGTCAGGGCGAACAGCATCCCGACGGCGGACAGTCCGAGCCCGAGCGCCGTGGCGGATCCGAGTGCTGCTGCCACACAGCCGTGGGTCGGTTGGTTTTCGATGCGTTGCAGCCAGCCCTGCCCCGGCCGGTCCCTGCTGAATAGCGGCCAGCTGTCGACCGCGGCCGCCAGCCCGGTGGCTGCCAGCAAGAGAGCTGGCAGGTGTAACCAGGAGCCGCTGTAGGACTGGACCTGGGAGTCGGCACTGCTTGTCAGCAGGGTGATCGCAAGGCCGCCAGCGACCAGGCAGCCGAGGAACGGCAGCAGGAGGCTGCGCAGCGTGTCCCGGCAACTGTGCCAGAAGATGATCATGGCAACTCGTCCGGAGGGGATGACGCCGGCTCGCTACCAGCTTGTTTTGCGATCCTCCGGTAGTACGCGTTGAGGTGTTCGCGCTCGGTCGCCTGCGACAAGACGGAGCCACCAGCCGCCTCGACCTGCGCCCGGATCGCTGCCATGGCGGATTCATCAAGGTCGCGAATCACCATGCGGGTGGCGCCGGTGCCGAGCAGGTCATCGAGTTTGCCGTGTTCGGTCAGCTCTCCGGCACAGAACAAGTACACCCGGTCGCAGGTTTGCTCCACTTCCTGCAGGTGGTGGGACGCCATCAGGATTGCACAGCCGTCGGCGGCGCGTTCCTGCAGGATCTCGAGCACCAGCAGAGTGCCCTCGGGGTCGAGGCCGGAGGTCGGCTCATCGAGCAGTAGGACCTCGGGATCGGTGAACAGTGCCGCTGCCAGGGCGAGCCGGCGTTGCATGCCGGTGCTGTAGTGTCGAATCGCCAACTTGTCCACGCCGTCGACCTGCAGTCTCTCCAGCCAGTGGGAAGTGTTGTTGCGCACCGTCGCGGCAGGCAGTTGCATCAGGTTGCCCAGGTAGTGCAGGAACTCGGCGCCGCACAGGTGCGGGAACGGCAGAGGACCGGTCGGTTGGAAACCAACCCGGGTGCGGAGGGCACGGTCGTTGGCGGCGCGGTCCAGCACCCGCACCCGGCCCTTGGTCGGTCGCTGCAGTCCCGCGATCACCCGGAGTGCGGTGGTCTTGCCGGCGCCGTTGGGGCCGAGGACGCCGACGATCTCCCCGCGACCGACCTGCAGGTCCAGGCCCTTGAGTGCCTGGGTGACCGGCTTGCGGTAGCCCGTCGCAAACTCGACGGATACGTCTTCTAGGGAAATGACTGAAGGCATGGGGCCACTCGGGTCTCGTGCTATCTTTCCAGAAGGGCTGGCCGCCCGCCAGCGCTTCGCCCCGCTTCCGACGCTTCGAAAGGAAACCCACGTGGCTGCATTCCTGTTAATGCCTGATGGCACCGAGATCGAGATCGAAGACGGCATGGTCCTGGGTCGGGTCAAGGGCTGCCACGTTGTCATCGCGGACTCCAAGGCCTCGCGCCGCCACGCGCGGTTCATTTCCCAGCGCGGCGTCGTGGAGATCGAAGACCTCGAGAGCAGCAACGGCACCAAGCTCAACGGCAAGGACATCACCCGGCGTATGTTGCGCAACGGGGACCTCATCCTGATCGGCAAGACATCGATCACCTACGCGGAACGTGCTGCCACCGGGGCGGCACCAGCCTCCGACCTTGGCGGCGGCGATGACCTGTTCGGTGACGATCCGTCAGCGCCAACGCCGCCGGCCCAACCGCAGGTTGCGCCAGCCCCCGCGGTGCCGCCAGCAGCGGCCGAGCCCCCTGACGTGGCCCCGCGGGAGGTCGAGGTTCGCCAGCCACCTCAGCCGGGGCCGCCCGCCGCATCGGAGCCCGAAGACGAGGTGCTCGAGTTTGCCGATGACGACGTGGTGGTGGTCAAGCGCACCCTGCCTGAACCTGGCAAGAAGACCAGGAGTACTCCCGCGCAAGATCCGGCGTCGGCCCGGGCTGGCGGTGTGCTGCAGTTTCAGAAGGTCGAGGACAAGGCCGGGTTCTTTGGTCACGACCTTGGTCAGATGTCGCAACTGCAGCGGATCGTGATGTTCCTGGTCGCCCTGGCGGTGGCTGGCCTGCTGTTCTATCTGGCCATGCAGTTGACCGCTTCGTGGTGACGGCTGCGCGGTAGACCAGCGCTTGCCACCCTAGCGCCCCGCGATCAAGTCCGTGTGCAGGCGCAGCCAGCCCGCCGCGCTCTGGGCAGGTGTCAGCTCTTGAGCACGTCGACGTCCCCGTTCGCGGAGTTTTGCACGCAGCCCGGCATCACGATGCAGCTGGATCATTGCTTCGGCGATCGCGTCGACATTGTGGGGGTCTACCGCCAGCGCTGCTTCGCCCGCCAGTTCGGGCAGGCTGCTCTGATTGCCACACACCACCGGCACACCGTGGGCGAATGCCTCCAGTACCGGCAGCCCGAATCCCTCGAACAAGGCGACGTGCAGCAAGGCTCGTGAGGACCGAAGGATTGACCATTTCTCCGCCTCGCCGACGTAGTCGTGGTCGGGGCCGATGAACCGGAGTGCCGGCAGGTCCGCGCAGCGCGACCTGGCGATCGCGTGGGCCGCGCGTAGCCGGCCGAGGTTCTTGCGCGGACGGTTGTCGCCCAGCACCAGGAACGGACGGTCCGGTGTGCTGTCGGCCGCCGCCTCGGTGGGCCAGGAGACTCCATGACGAATCACTTCGACGCGTGGATTGCAGCGCGAGGATCGAAGAAGATCCCGACGGGTGGCTTCTGAGGGCACGATCAAAGCGTCGGCGGTCCGCAGCGCCCGGCGTAGTGCGAGCCGTTGGCTCCAGCGTGTGCCGGGTTCGCCACGGAGTTCGGGATGCAACCAGGGCAGGTCGTGGACGGTCGCCACCGCTGGACAGGCTAGACGGCCTGGCAGGGCGACCACCGGCGCGTGAAACAACACCGCGTTGGTCTGGCGCGTGAAGCGTCGCAGGCAGCGTCGACGCCGGATCCAACCGCCCGGCAGCACGCGTTCGACCCGCAGGTCGGGGATCCGCCCGCGGATCGCCTCGGCGTCGGCCCCGACTTGCGGCAACAGCAGTACGCACGGCTGCTCTGCGATGGGGACGTAGGCTTCGAGGGAGGACAGGAACGAGCCACCAACCCCGGTCAGGGGACCCGCACCGAGCACACTGCCGTCGAACACGATCGGGGTCATCATCTTGCGGTGACCGCCTGCGAACTCCGTCGGTAGAGGTCGGCGTGCCGCTCGGCGCAGCTGCGCCAGGAATACCCAGCGGCTTGTCGCAATCCTCGTTTGCGAAGTTCGTCGCGTAGTTCAGCGTTGCGCAGCAGTTCTCCCAACTCGCGCTGGATGCTGTCGACGTCGTGGGGGTCACAAAACTGCGCGGCTTCGCCCAGCACTTCACGGAGTGCCGGTGTATCGCCCGCCAATACCGGTGTGCCCAACACCATCGCCTCCAGGGGTGGGAATCCGAATCCCTCCAGGAACGAGGGATAGACCAGCGCTAGCGCATGTTCGACGTAACGGACCAGTTGTTGGTCGGACAAGTCATCGATCCAGGTTACGCCGTCGGTGTCAGTCAGCGCCGCAACGACGTCATCAGACTGCCATCCGCGGCGTCCGAGGACGAGCAGGCGCGGTCGAGGTGTAGGGAGTCCCTCGTACGCGAGCAGCAGGTTGCGGTGGTTCTTGCGCGGTTCGACGGTCCCTACCATGACGATGTAGTCCTCCGCGATCGGTCGCCTGGCACCCGTTGCCGTCACGTGATCACAGCCGAACGGGATGACCTCGATCTTGTTGCGCGGCAAGTCGAACTCGGCGAATACCTGGTCGGCGGTGGCCTGGGTCGGGCAGATCACTCGCGCGCTCCGTTCGGCCGCGACCCGACACCGTGCCAGCATCAACTCCGTCGCACCGCCGTGGAAAATCGGATCGGTGGCCATCGCGAGGTCGTGAATGGTCAGCACGGTGGCGGCCCCGGCAACCGGTGGGTGGATGTAGTCGGTCCAGTGGAATACCTCCGCTCGACCGGCCAGACCGCCAGCGTCCAGGCCGCAGCGGGCCAGGAACGGCAGGGAACGGCCGGGGATCGGCAGGCGGTGCAGCTGGGATCCGACCGGCAGGGGATCCCGGCGGCGGGCCCGTGCGAAGCTGTGTCCGAACAGGTGCAGGTCGAGGCTGTGGATTTCGGCCAGCGCTCGACAGAGTTCCCGTACACAGCGTCCAATCCCGGCACTTTGGAGCAGGGCAGGGCGGTAGTCGATCCCGACGCGCATACTCATGGCCACTATCGATACACCGATACGAGGGGGGTAGGAAGCGGGAATGACCCTTGGACGGGTTACCAGGGATTGTCTGGCAGACTAGCTGGGAATGTCGCCAGTGAAATACCCCACTGTGGAGCCTTGCTGTCGGGTCCGGCGAACCTTGGCAGGGAGATTTCCTCGCCATGGGATATCCTTCTCCATCCTGTGTCCGCACCCCGAATTCCAATCCTCGTTCTGGTTGTGAGTCTCGCCGTGGCGACCGTGGTGGTGTTCTGGGCCTATGCGGCCGAGCCCACGGAACCCGGCACCCTGCAGGTCTATCCGCGCCCGGATGACGCGGTGGGGTCGGCCGCGGCGCTCGTCGCGGCCGATCTGCCGGGCGCCGAAGCCAACCCAGATTCGCCGACCCGCCAGCCGCAGGCCCGGGTGCAATTGACGCTCTCGACCATCGCCAGGCCCTTGCGGCTCCGGGCCTCGGAGGTTCGCTGCGAGTTGGTGGCGGGCGAGGCGCTGCGCGGTGAGCCAGGGCGCTGGGTCGCGGGCACTGCGGCGACGCCTCTGACCAGGCAGCCGCGTGGTCTCCAGCTGGCGCGTTTTGAAATCGGCGGGGTGCCTCACTATCGGGTGGTGCGCTTGAAAGGTCGTGAAGCCGGGGTGGTGCCGGTTCGCCGGGGGATGGCGCGGGTGGTGCGCGGCCGTGTCCTCGATGCAGATGGCGAGCCGCTGGCCAGCGCCCAGGTGTGGTTGGCCGGCGCCACGGCGACCACCGGTGAAGGCGGCGGTTTCGAGACCGAGCCGATTCCGGTTGGCAATGGCATGCCACTGGTCGTGCAGGCCAAGGGCCTGGCGTCGATGTTCCGGATTCTCGGCGCCGGTGAGTGCCTGACCCTGGATGCCCGGCCGATCACCATGAACCGCCGCGGCACCCGTCTGCTGGCGCGGTTTTTTTCTGCCGCTGCGCCAGCAGACCTGCGTTTCTTCATTCTGCCCGCCGGAGGCCGCGAGGCCGGGCTCTTGTCCTACCCCTTGTTCCTGCCGGCGGTGGTACCGGTGCCGGTGGCCGAGGATGGCTCGGTGAGCATCGAGGGCCTGCCGTGGGGGGTTCGTATTCGCTTGATGGTCCAGCACCCGGCTGGCCCGACGGTGCTGTCCGAAGAACTCGTGATGGACCGTTTTGAAGTTCGCTGTGTCCTGCACGGCGGCAGTGCCAGGCAGCTTGCGGGTCGGGTGGTCGACGCCCGAGGTCGCGCTGTCGAAGGGGCCTTCCTGACGGCGCGGGCTGGCGGCACCGGTCTGGTACTGAAAGCTGGGACCTGGTTGCTGCCAGGGGCCGCCTACATCCAGGATGCAGCGGTTGGACGCAGCGCCAGGGATGGTTCGTTCGCCCTGCCGCTGGTCTGGGGTGCGGCGCGGCGGGGCCTGATCTCGGTCGAAGCGGCTGGCCTGGTCGGCCTCGAGTATTCGATCCCTGCGGGAGCTACACCGCCGAAGCGTCTTGTGCTCTACGAGATGGGTGGGGCAGGCAAGCCGGAGTTGGTGCTACAAGCCAAGGATCTGCCGGCGTTCGTCCACGTTCTGGTCCGGAATGATGGCGGGCAGCAGGGGCCGTTCCCCTGGTCTACCGACGCTGCCTTTGAAATCCCCTTGCGACGGACGGCGTTGGTAGAAGTCGTGACGCAGGTGGATGACGGCCAGACGCGTACCCACACCGTGTTTGTGGACGGTCGCCGACCGCTGCAGGTGTCCCGCTAGAATCCGTCCTGGATTGGGACTGGCCGGTTGTCGCCTTGGTGAGGCGACTTGCAGTGCGCCGGCGACAGGTGGCGAGGATCGTTCCGACCGCAGCGCCGGTCGTGGGGTAGGCTGGCTTGATGGATTGGAGACCAGCTGTGGTTTCCAGCACGCCAGCAGCCTCGCTGGAGCGGTTGATGAGCCGCTCTTGAGACTGACTCGTGCATCTCTTTGCTTGGTCCGCGCCTTGGCGTGGGAACCTGATCTCTAAGTTGTGTGGGAATCGGGTCTCGCTTCTGCGAGGCCCGATTTCTTTTTAACCCTCAGGGAACCACGTAGGCGTTGCGGCAACTGCTCGGTAGGGATTCGAGACAGAGTTGTTGGAGTCGTGTGCGCACCTCTGGATCAGCCTCGGAGGTGAACACGTAGAGCTTCCAGAGCCGGAGGTAGCTCTCCTGCAGGTCGACCAGTCGCGGGATTCGCCCAGCGAAGTCTGCCATCGGTGCGGTGCCGGTCTCGGCGCCGTTGTCGACCCCCGGGATTCGCACCAGGGTGTGGGCCTCCTTGAGCTGCATGTGCCGTGCAGGGCAATACATGATCACATCGATCTCGCGGTCAAACTCCTGTTCCAGAACTTGCTCCATGGAGGCTTCCCATTCGAACCGGGCTGCTGGTTCGCCGGGGGTAAAGTAGGTCGAGAGGAGCTCGTCCTGTACCGATTGGTTGAGGTAGGCGGGCAGCACGACGGCGCGTTTGGGCAGCTGACGCCGCTCAAACTGGGTGGCGAAGCGCCGCATGCGCTGGTTGCTGGTGTCGTCCCCGAGGTCTAGTTGGGGCAGCGAGTCGAGCAAGGACTGGTCCGTGCTGGTCTGCAGGTCCTGGGGGGTCAGGGCACCACTTCGCAGGGCGAGTTCGACCATCCTGGCCAGCAAAGCGCCGGCTGCCACCTTGGCGTGGTGGTAGTAGACCCGTTCCGAGAAGTGGTAGCGCGTTTCGAGCAATCGCATCAACTCGGAAACGATGTCTTCGCGCAGCATGCCGTGCTTCTCGCAGTCGACGAACATCTGCTCCGAGGTGCGGTCGATCCGGAAGTAACCGGTGACCCGATCGTCGTAACGCAGTTCCAGCCCAGTGAAGTAGGCGTCCCGCCGCAGATAGTCCAGCAGATCGGAGTCGATCGTGTCGGAGAGCATCTGACGCATGAACGGAGCCTGGCTCACGGATCCGGTGGCAGGGTCCTTGCCGGTCAGGATCGTCAGAACGTCTTCGCGAACCCCCAGGTCATCCAACGTCGCACCGAGTTCGTTGTCTCCACACATCACCTCGAACCGCTCGGCGGTATCGTGTCGTTCGAGCAAGCCGGTCTGATCCTCGATGTTGTGGCCAAACGGGATATGGGTCACGTCGTGTAGAAGGGCCGCGAAGCGCAGCACGCGCCGTTCCTCGTCGTCGACCGAACGAAACTCCGTTGGTGCCAGCTGGCCGTTTCGGTTGACGGCCGTTGTCAATCGATCCGTCATATGCATCGTTCCAACCGAGTGTTCGAAGCGCGAGTGCATGGCGCCCGGGAACACCAGATAGGCGGTGCCGAGCTGTTTGACACCGCGTAGACGCTGAAACTGCGGGGTGTCTAGAACCCGCATCTCTTCCCGGGTCAGTTCGATGTCGCCGTGCACCGGGTCGCGCAGGATGACGGTCTTCGCAGAGGGAGAGCTCATGCCCTACCAGTCCTTCCTGTAGCGCAGGAGCCCGTCACGGAGTTTCCAGTAGACCTCCATGGTGGCGCGCACATCGGCGAGATTGTAGCGCGCGATATCTTCGATCCGTCCGCTCTCGTAGGCCGGAGCCACCATCGATCCGTCCATCTGGCCCTTCGGGCTTTCGATTCCGAGTGCCCAGCACACCACGTCCAGGTTGTTGGGTCCGCTGCCGTAGGAGCCCTGCCTGACAACTTCCAGCAGGTCGAGGTGTGGGCGGAGTGCGTACCGGTTCGACATCAGATCGACCCGGGCCGGTACTCCGTGGATCAGGCTTCGATGGATGAGGAACGGAATGTCGAATCCGCGGCCGTTGTAGGTCACCACCGTGCGGGCAGCCCCGGCCAAAGCCCAGAACGCTCGCAGCAGGTCAGCTTCGGTCATCGGACGCATCCACTCCGGATACTCAGTGGCGGGATCGGCGTCGTCTGGCAGGACGACCAGGGCGGATACCGTCTGCTCATCCGTTGGACGCTCGCCGTCGGCGAACGCAAGCGACACCACTTTGCCGAAGAACGGTGACAATCCCATCACCGCGCCGGGTTCCATTTCGCGCCGGTCGGCGTGCTTGACCAGGGATTCGGAGATAGTGCTCGGCAGTTCACGACGATCCCAGGCCGGCACCGTCTCGATGTCGAAAACCAGGGTCTCGCACAGGAGGTCCTCCACCAGGTGGATGCCCTCGCCGTAGACCGCTTCTGGTTGGTACTCGCCTCGATCCTCGTCGGTGACCTGACGCAGGCCCCGGATGTTGAGTTGGACAGCGCCCTGGTAGGTGCCGACCAGAAACAAGATCTTGATCGGTTGGCCGGCTGGTAGATCCAGGGCGGTGTCTTGGACCGCGGCATTGTCATCCCAGATCTTGCCTGCGACCGTCGATGTCCGGTCGCCGAGGCTGAGGTCGACGTAGCGCTTGCCCTGGCTGGTCCGTCCCTCGCGTGTGGACTGCAGCATCGCAAAGGCGGTGCACAACTCCTGCTCGTGCAGGCGGGCTGACGCCAGGTCTTCGAGGGCGAGGGGAACCGTGCTTGCCTTGGTCATCCGATGGTCTCGGCGAACCTTGCCAGGCGGGCGACCGCTTCCTTCAGGTCATCCATGCTGGCGGCGTAGCTCAGGCGTACAAAACCGGGTGCCGCGAACGGTTGGCCGGGCACCAGGGCAAGGCGTGCCTGATCGAGCAGGCGTGAGCACAGTTCGACATCATCGATGCCCAGCTGTTCGCACAACTGGCGCACGTCCGCCATCACGTAGAATGCGCCCAGCGGCATCTGCGCGGACACCCCGTCGATCTCGTTGAGCGCCGCCACCAGGTATTGCCGACGTTCGTCGAAAGCTGCGACGCGCCGGGTCACCTCGGCCTGGTGATCGTCTGCGGCAGCGACCAGGCCGGCGGCCTGGCTCACTGAGCAGGGGTTGCCGATCGCCTGGCTCTGCAGCTTGGCGGCCGCCGCGACGATCTCCTCCGGCCCAGCCAGGAATCCGATCCGCCAACCGGTCAGTGAGTGGCTCTTGGAGCCGCCATTGACCACCAAGGTCCGTTCTGGAGCCAGGCTGGCTGGTGACACGAACTCGGCCCCATCGTAGGTCATCGTGGCGTAGATCTCATCCGAGATGATCCACAGATCCGCTTCGACGGCGGCGGCGACCAGTTCCTTCATCTGGGCGGGAGACGGTACCGCGCCCGTCGGGTTGTTCGGGTAGTTGAGCATGACACCCTTGGCGCCGTGCTGGCGGGCGGCGGCCAGGATCTGTTCGCCGGTGTGGATGAAGGCCTGGTCGGGGACCGACTCGACATCGATAGAGCGTCCGCCAGCGATTTCGATCAAACTCGGGTAGGACACCCAGTACGGGGCTGGCAAGAGCACGGCATCGCCAGGCTCGACGATCGCCATCAGCGCCATGTGCAGGGCTGGTTTTATCCCGGCGGTCGCCATCACCTGGGCGGCGGTGTAGTCGAGGCCGTACTCCGACTGGAACCAGGCCGCCCCGGCGGCGCGCAGTTCAGGGGTTCCTGCGGCTGCTGTGTAGCGGGTCTGGCCGCCACGTATGGCCTCGATGCCTGCCTGTGCCACCGGCTCTATGGTGCCGAAGTCGGGCTCCCCGGCACTGAGTGATACCACGTCAACGCCGTCTGCTTTCAGCTTCTTGGCCTTGCCAGCAATGGCCAGGGTTACGGATTCGGTCAGGGATTGAGATCGGAGGTTGGGTTGCAGCGGCATCTGGCGGGGTTCCTGGGTGAGTCCCTCAAGTTAGCCGGGCGATTGCGTCCAGGCAACACTGCGAGATTCAGCGCAAGATTCGTAGCCATCGTTCGTCTTCCGATAGGCCCGTCCTCCCGCTACCCTTCCATCGCCATGACCAAGAAGATGCTCAAACGCCTGTCCGTCGCATCTGTCCTATGCGTGGCAGTGGGTTTCCTGGCTTTTTGGGTCCTGTTCTTCTTTCCCTTCGAGGGCCGGGCGACCGAAATCCGGGACATGGTGCCGCGTGGTGTCGACTTCTTCGCGGCGAAGGCTGGCCTGGCCGAGGACTTCGAAGGGGACAGCATGGCATTTCCTTACGTGCCGTCCCTCGACGAGATGGGCAAGACCCGTCGCTGGGAGAATCTGAAGGACGGTGACTTTTTCCAGCAGGTCGATGCCCAGCTGCGCGACCTGCGGCGGACATTCCAAGAAGCCCAGGTCGACGCCAAGGTGCACACGATCAACCTGCTCGATGAGTTCCTCGGGACCGAGTTCCAGGTGGCTGGCTATTTCGGGAACCAGGGTTTCGAGGATGCTACCTGGTGTGCCTACGCACGGATCTCGATGTGGGCGAAGATGGCCTACGGGTGGTTGTGTGAAAATGAATTTTCTCGCGAAGCGCTGCGGCAGCAGGGCATCGTGGTCGAGAACGATGGCGACTTCTTCAAGATCACAGCGGGAGGTACATCGTACTTTTGCGTTCGTTACTACGACGTGTTGATGATCGGAAACGATCGCGGCATGGTGTCGCAGTCGTTCGAGTTGGCGCAGGGGAACCTCCACGACGCCGAGCCTCTTGGTCCGTCGGCGCACTACATCGACGGAGTGAAGCGTCCGCTGCAGGAGTGGAAGAAGCAAACCGGCATCGATTCGCCCAACGTCGTGGAGTTCCATCTCCAGCCCAAGAACCTGGTGCCTGCACTGCCTTGGTTGCGCAACTGGGGCAAGAACATCGCGGAGGAAAATCGCAACGAGAAGATCCTGGCGTCCTTCATCAACCTCGACAGCTGGCGTTTCTTGTCGGGTACGGTGATTTTGGAGCCGTTTTCCTTCTCGCTCCTCACGCACCTCGTCGTCAACGAGAACATGCACTCGAAGTTCCAGAAGGGGCTGTTCAACGACAATGTGCAGCTGCGTTCGGAGTGGATGGACGAGTTCTTCGGGATGGTCCCACAGACCGCCGTGGCGGCTGCCGCGCTGCGTTTGCCGGCTGGCGACTTTATCAACGAGTTGTTTGAAGACGTGCTGGACCGGGACGAGCGCCTGGTCGTCAACGAGCAACTGAAGAAGACTGGCAAGTACAAAAACTTCGGACAATTGGTCGCGCAGATCAATGGGGCAGTTCGTCCGCGAGTTGGTGTGGTACTGCGCCCCAATCGCCGGTCTGAGAAGACCAAGCAAGCGTTCGACGTGCACAACGAGTCGCCGTTTCCGCAGTGGGCCTGGGTGTTCTGGATCAAGCGGGACCGGCGTGGTCGCCTGGTGTCGAAGCCATTGTCGGAGTTGATCAAGCTTCTCAACACCCACCGCGGTGCGTTCAACGTGACCAAAGCCTACACCCTGAAACTCGCCGGTGGCGGCAGTTCGGATGTGGCGTTTGAGTTTGCGATCCCGCAGATTCCCGGTACCGGCAACATCGCGGTATGCACCTACGGAGAGTATTTCATCTTTGGCAACTCCGGGCCATTCATCGAATCCATGGCTCAAGCCTTGGTGCTGCCGAAGGTGCCTTCGATGAGAGAGCACGAAGACTACCTGGAAATCGAGCCGGATATCTCTGCGGCGGTCAATGGCGTTGGCTTTGTGTGGGCGGAGAACCTCAAGAAGGTTGGTGAGGACTTCCAGGCTTTCGCTGACAAGCTCGATTCATTCATGGACAACTCTTGGGCCAGGCAGAACCGTCCAAAGGCTGAGCAAACCACTCTGCGGCGTTATCCGAGCTACCGCACCATGGCACAGGCACAGCGCAGTTCGGATTGGCCGAAGATTCGCAAGGCGATCGAAGATCGACTCGACCAGATGTGGGCGGATCACCAGAAGAGCAGTCAACTCGCCAGCGTTGCCGGTTTGTCGCAGTTCCTCGAACTGACCGAGGTGTTTCGAACTGCCTACATCGAGATGGTGATGAAGAGCGACAGCTTGCAGGTCCGGGGCCGGGTCCTGGAGCAAGGCTACGGGCGATAGAAACCGTGCTGCCTCCGGGTTGTCTCTTGCGTAGGTTTGCGGCTCCGCTAGACTTCCGCGCCCAAACCCGAGCCGAGATGGCGGAATTGGCAGACGCGCCAGCTTGAGGGGCTGGTTCCCTTTATTGGGAGTGCAGGTTCGACTCCTGTTCTCGGCACCAATCTAACGGCGGGACCGAGCGATGCTGGGTCCCGCCGATTTCGTTCGGTCGAGTTGGTTTGGAGACGAGCTCCGTTGTCCGTGGTAGCTCCGCCGTAACCATTCCGGTATCGGGCGTATCGAACTTGCGAAGATCGAATTTGGATTGTGAGGAAATTCGCTCGGTATTGCTATGGCAAGGGGCATTCAGCGCATTGCGTGGGGTAGATGAGGAACCAAAGAAAAACTTTGGCGCCAATTCGGTGGTGACAACACCTCCCCGGAGCCAATCCGTGGCGACAAGGCGGGGGTAAGAGTTCCGATGGCATCGCACGAACATGACTATGACCTTTGCTCGTGTACAAGAATGCAACATCCATTGACCGTGCCAGCCGTCCGGTTCGGAGACCGGGATGCACATCGAGAGCGTCGCGGTGACCCGATGAAGCGCTATGCTCCGGTCCATGACTTCGAGCGAGTACACCACACACGAAGGGGGTCAGCAGCATGCAGAGGATGTTCCGCAGAGTTCATCTGCAATCGCTGCGATCAGCTTGCTGACGGACAATGATCCGAAGGTCGTAGATACCTGCCGACGGCAAATACTGCGATGGGGAACGACCGTACGACCGCTGTTGGTCCGGACCACCGAAGGAATAGACCGTCGGCTCGCGCATCGCGCAAGTGAAGTACTACGTTCAGTGGATCTGGCTGATTGGCTTCAACGTGTACGGCAGTTTGCTGTCGATCTTCCGCACGAAGGTAGCATGAGTTGGTCACGTCTTGAGCAGGGTGCCTTGCTGGTCTCGGGTTTCAACCGCCGTGATGCGGTCGATGAGGCCAAGGTCACTGACATGCTTGATGGCTACGCTGATGACTTGCGACCGCGCGTCGAGGGCAAGTCACCGGTGACCTGTGCCCGGATGCTGACCGATGACCTTGCCAGCCGTCTCGGCTATGCGGGCAGTCAGAGCAGTTTTTATGATGTCGCCAACATCCAGTTCAGTGATGTAGTCTCGATTCGACGTGGGGTTCCGGTCACGCTGACCCTGCTCTATGCCTTGGTCGCACGGCGTGCGGGCCTCGATGTGGCTGGAGTCGCGATTCCGGACCATTTCCTGCTCCGCGTGAAGGGGGCCCGCCCGGTGTTGATCGATCCATACCACGAAGGGCGTCAGGTCACCAAGGCCGACTGCCTCCGTTACCTGCGCAATGCCGGCTACAGTTTGCACACGACCTCCTACCTTGAGGATGTGCACGACCGTCAGATCCTGGATTGTCTTTTGCGCAATCTGCTGCGGGTGTACGGTTACCAGGAAGACCATGAACTGTGTTCTGTCCTGGAATCGGCGCGGCAAGCACTCATGCGGAACTGACGGCGTTCGCTATCGGTCGTCACCGTTATTGCTGCTGGTCCTGCTGGCTGGACTACAGTCGTGCACTGGCTTGTTTCATCGGACGCGGCCAGCGCAAGCAGCGCACTGCGTTCACATCGAGACCGGTCCGATTTCGGTGGGATTTGCCGAGGCCGACATCACGCCGCCCGGCGAGGTGTATCTGGCCGGCTTCAACCTTGCCCGCCGATCGACCGGGGTGCACTCCAGTCTGGCAGCGCGGGTGATGGTCCTGGAGTGTGGCGGGCGGAATTTTGTGATTGTCGGCCTCGACAGTCTCGGTCTGCAGCGTGATGACGCCGAGTGGATCAAGTCGGCGCTGGTCGGGATTGCCAACGGGGATGTGTTTCTCTGTTCCAGCCATACCCATGCCGGTCCTGACCCGGTGGGGATGTGGGGCTGGTACTTCCTCACCAGTGGACGCGAGGTGTCGTATATCTCCTTTGTCCGTCGGCGCATAGCCGAGGCGGTTTCGCAGGCGAAGTCACGCCTGCGCCCGGCTGCGCTGAGCCTCGGGACGGTGCGCCTGCCGCGGGAGGGGATCGTCAAGAACTCCAACCGTCCGGGAGTCTTCAACCGTCGGGTTACCGTTCTGGCGGCCAAGGATCGCGAGAATGGGCAGCCGCTGGGGGCCCTGCTGCACCTGGCCTGTCACCCGGAGATGATGCGGCGGCGCAATACCCTGGTCTCCTCGGACATGGTCGGAGCGCTCTGTGATCAGTGGCGCGGCGCTGGTCATGGCCAGGCAGTGTTCGTCAATGGTGAACTCGGCGCGATGGTCAGCCCCGGGTTTCATCCGCGGGGAGTCGACGGCATGCCGCTAGTTGGCAAGCGCTTGCTGTCGCTTTGCGAGCGGGCGCTTGCGACCAGCCGGCCGCTGGCTGGTGATCGCATCGAAGTGCGGCGCCGGGACGTCTACATGCCGCTCGAAACTCCAGGACTTTCTCTGGGACGCTTGACCGGCGCGATCCGTCGTGAACTCTACAGCGGGTGCATCCGTGCCTCGGTTGGCTACCTCGCGATCGGCGACTTCGAAGCGGTCTGCGTTCCTGGTGAGATGGAGCCGGTGCTGGCCTCGGAGATCCGGTTGGCGCTGCGCAAACCGAACCTCCTGGTGTTCGGCCTGGTCGATGACGAAGTCGGATACCTCATGCGGGGTCAGGACAGTCGGGATCCCGAGTTCTCCTATGAGCGCACGATGAGTCCGAACCGAGACGCTGGCGAACAGATCAGGCGAGCTCTGACCAGGTAGTCCTGGTCCCCTTTACAGCTTGACCAGTGCTGCCGCGATGTCGAATGCCGGTAGCATCAAGTAGCGATACCCGTAGTTGAAGACCAGGTAGAAGATCACGGCGATCGATATGAGACTGGCCATCGGTTGGCTGCGTAGTCGGTCGAAGAACCGGCCGACCGAGTTGGGGAACACGCCCCCGACTACGCCCGCCCCGTCGAGCGGGGGGACGGGCAGCAGATTCAGGGTGCCGAGCAGGATGTTCAGGAAGATGAACGTGCAGCAGATTCTGCAGGTCGCCCGCACGAGGCCTTCTTGGCCGATCTCCGCTGGCACGAACCGGTCCTGAAAACTCATGGCGCGGTCTACAGCGATGATCTCGCCTGTCGAGTACATGATGTGCAGCACCAAAATAGCAAGCAACGCGAGCAGGAAGTTGCTGATCGGTCCGGCGGCGGACATCAAGGCAGCTTTGCGTGGATTGTAGTAGGCCCAGACCGGGTCGATCGGCGCGTGGGCGTAACCCATCGTCATGGTGCCCTTCGACAGGTATAGGATTGCCAGTGGCAGGAAAATCGTCCCGAATGGCTCGCGCCGCATGTGGGGGACCGGGTTGAGCGTCACCTGTCCGCTGAAGTAGGCGGTCTTGTCGCCGCCCCACAACGCGACCAAGGCGTGGGCGGCCTCATGGACGACCAGGCTGATGACCAGGACCCCGTATACCAACAGCCCGTTGACGATATCTGGATCCACTAGTCTTCCGTAGCCTCTTCGTCATCCGTGTCAGATGCCAGTTCTTCCACGACCTTGTTGACGCGCAACTCTGTGCCCGACAGCTTTTCTTTGCACAGCTTGATCAGTTCGGCAGCACGCTCGACCTTCTCCGACAGGACATCGATGTCTGCATCTCCCGACTCGATCTCGTCAAGGATCGTCTCGAGTTCTTCAGCACCATCGGAATAGCTCAATTGGGTCTTTTTCTTTGCGGCCATGGTCAGTCGCTCGTTTGGTCTTGCTCGATGTGGTCGATCGTGGCTCCGGCCCGACCATCTCGGAACTGGATAGCGACTGTCTGCTCCGGGGACAAGTCGGCAACGCCTTTTAAAATACCTCCGCCAGCGTTCCGCACCAGGGTGTAGCCGCGTTGCAAGACTCGGGTCGGATCGAGCAGACGGTGCCGAGCCTGCTGGGTGCGGAGAGAGGCTGCGGCACCTTCGATACGCCGAAGTACGCCGCTGCGAACCTGCTCAGACCGCCGTACCAACAGATCGTAGGCGCTGCGGATTTGATCCTTGCTGCCCCGCATCAGGCGGTGGTTGCAATGGCGAAGAGTTTGCCGCTCCTGGATCAACTGGTTCTGTACGTGCCGACGTAGATCGTGTGCAGTTCCGGACAACCTTTGTTCTTCGGCGCGCAGCACCAACTTCGTCGATTCGACCAGGCAGCGGCTCAGATCCTGCAGCACTTCGCGCGTCGAGCGCACCTGCTCGATGAAGAAATCCGCGACCGCGGTGGGAGTTTTTTCCGAATGGGCAATCAGGTCCAGTACCGAGATATCGCGTTGGTGGCCGATTCCGCACACGATCTTCAAGGGATGTCGGGCGACCGCCAAGGCTACCTCACGTTCGTCGAACCAGGCCAGGTCGGTGCGGGAGCCGCCACCGCGGATGATGCATAGCACGTCGAAATCCTCGCGTCGCTGATCGAAGTACCGGAGTCCCTGCAACACTGTCGGCTTGAGTAGCTCCCCCTGCACCCGGACGTCGTAACTGGTGATCTTGAACCCCACTCTCGATGACTTCATCTCGGCGAGGAAGTCGTTCCACCCGTCGGAACCATGGCTGGTCAGCACACCGACCCGAAGCGCTGGGACCGGCATGGGGAGCACACGGTTTTGCTGGTCCAGACCCTTCTCCTTGAGTTCGCGGAGGATCTCCTCGCGCCCCAGCGCCAGCTTGCCGAGGGTGAAGGATGCGTCGATGTCCTCGACGATCAGTTGGTAGCGGCCGCTGCGGGGGTAGAGGTCGACCCGGACCAGGACCCGTATCTCGATCCCATCGGCCAGGGTCATCGGTTCGGGCTGGTTTGCGAGCCGTGTACGGAGTGTCTTGGCGGTGCGTTCGAACATCGCGACGCTGACCTGTGCATCGATGGTATCGCCGCGTTTCTCGACGAGCGTGAAGAACACGTGTTGGCGGTCCTGGTTCTTGTCGTAGTCGGTGAGTTCACCGACAACCCAGATTGTCTCGGGAAACGCGCCCGCGATGGCGTCCTTGACCTTTTGGTTGAGGTCACTGATCGACAGGGCGTCGGGGACCGTGATGTCGGTTGATGCGGCGATTTCGGACTCTTCATCGACCGGCGCAGTGCCTTGCGTCCCCGCCAGCAGACTGGTCACATCGGCAGTCATCGTAAAACCGTGGCGCATGAACATGGTTACGACGGTGTCGACCTGGGTGGTCGGTACCCGCCAGAGCTTGCCGGCGCGATCCCATCGCCGACCAGGGATCGCCTTGACTTCGTCGACCAGGTCCGGGCGATACGGAAAGCGGATCTGCAGGTTCTTGCCGTCGGGGTCGAGTTCAATGGAGCCAGTCATGCGGTCGGCACCCTAATGGTGTAGGTCTCCGCCCTCAACCCAACAACTCGGGGAGCCTGGTCTCCACCGCTTGCCGGGTTTCTTCCAAGGTCACGTCGCGACCGGTGGCGCGACTGAGGTCGGACATGACCGACGGATCGAGACCGCAGGGCCGGATCCCCTGATATACACTCAGGTCCATGGCGACGTTGAAGGAGATGCCATGCATGTTGATCCAGTGGCGGATTGCCACGCCGATCGAAGCCAGCTTGAGGCCATCTACGAATACCCCGGTGCCGTCCACCGAGGGCGCCGCCGACAGGCTGAACTGTTCACAGACCCCGACCCCGAAGGTCTCGAGGCCGCGCAACCACGAGCGCACGTCACGCTTGGGTAACCGGACGATTGGGTAGACGACCAGTTGGCCCGGCCCGTGGTAGGTGATCTGACCGCCGCGCTCGATCGCGATCATGTCGTCCCGCAACTGCTCGTTGGGCGTGGCGCGTCCGGCGGTCAACACCGGGTCGTGTTCGACGAGCCATACCTCGCCGTCGCTCTCGCCCCGGTGGACGCGCGCCAGCTGGTCGAGCATCTCCTGATGCACCTCTTGGAAAGGCCGACGGCCGAGATTGACCACTTTCGTCACCGTTGGAGTCCCCGCGGGTCGACAGTTGGGATGCTCGAGATTGAGATTGTGCCTGTCATGGTGAAAGATGGCCGCACATGCTAACTGCGATCGCCCTCGTCCTGCTGCCACAAAGACTCGATCCTCCCAAGGACGTGGCCCATCCAGGGGACCCGGTGACAGTGGCGGCTATTGACCGCGCGGGCAAGCCGCTGGCAGGTGTCGGTGTCCAGATCGTCACGCCGCTGGGCAAGGCCATCGAGGCGGTTGCAGATGCCAAGGGCGAGATCTTGTTCACCCCCGACGAAGTCGGGGTATTCGAGTTTCGTATGCAGGTCCCGGACGGACCGCAGGTGATCAGTGTGTTCCGAGTGGTGACGCGGCCGCGCCGTTGGATCTATGTGGCGATCCTGACTCCGCTCGGATTGTTGCTGGTGTGCATGAACCTGCGCCGCCTGCGCCGCTAGCTTGCGGCAGCCAGTCGGAGGGCGGATCTCAGAACCTGAGGGGTTCAGAGGACCTTGTTGATCCGTGCGCGGAGGCTGTTGATGTCCTGATCGCCCTGGATCCGATCGACCTCGCGCCCGTCCTTGAAGAAGATGCAGGTCGGGACGCCTTGGATGCCGCACTCGTTGACCGCGGTCTTCGCGTCTTCGATGTCGACGCTGAAGACCTTCAGTTGGCCCGAAAACTCGTCGGCGACCTTCTCGATCTTGGGAGCCAGGGCCTTGCAAGGCTGGCACCATGTCGCGGAGAAGTCGATCAGCACCGGCTGCTCTGCAGTCTGCAGGGTCGAAACGAAGTTCTCGTCGGTCAGTGTCGGGAGGTCGGCCATGTTGGACTGGGTTGCTTGAGTATGTGGGGGTGTTCGTTGGGGGCGCTCTACCCGGCTGCGCCAGGTGTTGGCCTACTACGTTTGGTTCAACGCTGTCAGTAGTCGGTCGACCGGCACTCCGTTGTCCTCGGCGACCTTGGCGATCGTGTCATCGTCCTCGAATCCGCACATGTTACAGCCACCGATGTGGAACTTCATCAGGATGACCGGGAGGTTTGGATCCTTGGACATCGCCTCGCTCATGGTCGTCTCGGGGGTGAATTCGTTGCAGTTTTCGCTTGCTTCCATGGGTCTTGTCACGAGGCGTTAAGGGTGCTCACCCTGGCGGCGATGCGTCCGGCCAGATTGCGGAACGACTCGGCGATCGGGCTGTCCGGATGTGACCAGACCACCGGCTTCCCGTCATCGCCGCCGGCTCGTACCGATGGATCGATGGGCAATTCTTGCAGCACTGGAATGTCGAACTCACGCTCGATCTCCGCGGCGCCACCTTTGCCGAAAATCTCGTATCGTTCGTCGCTTCCCGGAGGTGAGAAGTACGACATGTTCTCGACCACGCCGAGGATCGGGACCTTGACAGTCTGGAACATGCGAATCGCCTTCTTGACGTCGAGCACCGAGACCGCCTGGGGGGTCGTAACGATGATCGAACCCATGATGTGTGCTTGCTGGCTGAGCGACAACTGGGCATCACCGGTGCCTGGCGGCAGGTCGACGACCAGGTAGTCCAGGTCATCCCAGGTGACGTCGAACAGGAACTGCTTGATTGCGCTGTGTAGCATCGGACCGCGCCAGATTACTGGTTGATCCTCGGCGATCAGCAGTGCGATGCTCATGACCTGCAACCCGTCGAGGACCAGCGGATGGATCTTCTGCTCGGTGGTCTTTGGACGATCGGTCAGACCCAACATCAGCGGCACGTTTGGGCCATAGACGTCGGCGTCGAGGATTCCCACCCGGGCACCGGTGGTCTGCAGGGCGCATGCGAGATTGACCGCGACAGTTGACTTGCCGACTCCGCCCTTGCCCGACGAGACCGCGAGGACGTTCTTGACCCCCGGAATCATGCCCTTGTCGCCCATCAGTGGTTGGCTGGCCCGGACCCGGGAGGTCATCTCGATCGATACGTCGGTGACTCCGTCGAGAGCTTGTACAGCCGCCTCAGCTTCACTGCGCATCTGGTCCTTCATGGGGCAGGCAGGTGTCGTGAGTTCGACCTCGAAGGCCACCTTGCCGCCCTCGATCGTGAGGTTCTTGACGAAGTCCAGGGAGACGATGTCCCGATGTAGGTCCGGGTCTTCGACACTGCGGAGCGCGTCTAACACCTGTGGTTTGGAGGGAGCTGAGGTAGTCATTCTTGTTTTGTCGGTTGGAACGGGAATAAGCCCTGGGAACTTAGGTCTGCCCCCTGGTGTTTTCAAGACTGCCAGACAGCGTGTACCAGGCCGCCTCGTCTCGGCCCGCCCTCAACACTGCCTTGCCAAGGCAGCTTGTTCGACTCTTGTCGTGGTTTTCGTGCGATATGTGCGGGCGTCCCGTATCCTCCTCCGTTGGTCCCAAGTTCCTGATCCCCCAATGAAAACTACCCTGACACTGTTGTTTGCCACCATCCTGGTCTTTGGAGTCGCCGTCGATCAGACCCAGGCTCAGGTCAAATCCGCCAAGGGCGGTCCAGACCCTGAGAAGCAAGCCCAGGGTAAGGCCAAGAACGCCAAGACCCGGCAGGCTGGCGGATCGGGTGATGCGGGGGATGCCAGCGATTTGGGCGGTAATGCCGTTGGTGCCGTTGATGCTGCTGAGGCGGGAGATGGAGGGGATCCGGAAGCCCGGCGCGAGCGCGAGGCCTTCGAAGGCCCGGGCTTGGGTGGTGCGCAGTTCTTCACGGCCTTGGTCTCGCTCCGTCCGCGCCGCCTTGCACCGGGCGAGAGCGGC
>JAYZDB010000073.1:0-4128 GCA_036338025.1 Planctomycetota bacterium | reverse complement strand
CGGCGGCGAGGGAGGTAGCCAGCGCTCTCGCGGATCCCTTGGTCGGATGGCGGACGTTCCATTGGCTGGCACGCAACTTCGTACCGGATCCGTCGGTGGTCTGCTAACTGCGAAGCCGCCCGGAGAACTCACCGGTGAGGTGGGGGTGGTGACTTAGAGTAGTTTCGAGAAGAAGTCGTTGCCCTTGTCGTCGATCACGATGAAGGCAGGGAAGTTCTTCACCTCGATCTTCCAGATTGCTTCCATCCCGAGTTCTTCGTACTCCAGGACCTCTACCTTGGTGATGCAGTCCTTGGCGAGGATTGCCGCCGGACCGCCGATGGAGCCGAGATAGAATCCGCCGTGCTTGGCGCAGGAGTCCGTCACCTGTTTTGAGCGGTTGCCTTTGGCGAGCGTCACCAAACTGGCTCCGTGATCCTGGAACAAGGGCACGTAGCTGTCCATGCGGCCAGCCGTGGTGGGGCCGAATGAACCCGAGGCGTAGCCATCCGGGGTCTTGGCCGGCCCGGCGTAGTAGACCATGTGGTCCTTGAAGTAATCCGGCAGACCCTCGCCCGCATCCAGGCGCTCCTTCAGCTTGGCGTGGGCGATGTCGCGGGCGACTACCAGCGTGCCGGTAAGGGACAGCCGAGTGCGGATCGGGTATTTGCTGAGTTCCGCGCGTAACTCGTCCAATGGACGGCCGAGATCGAGTTCGATCACTTCGCCACTGAGTTCAGCTTCGGTGACTGGTGGGAGGTACTGGGCCGGGTTCTCCTCTAGTTGCTCGAGAAACACCCCGTCTTTGGTGATCTTGCCGAGGCACTGTCGGTCTGCCGAGCAGGACACGCCGATCCCGACCGGGCAGGAGGCACCGTGGCGCGGCAGCCGGATGACCCGCACGTCATGACAGAAATACTTGCCGCCAAACTGCGCACCGATCCCCATGCGCTGAGTGAGTTCCAGGACCTGCTGTTCCACTCGATATCGCGGAAGCCGTGACCCGCCATGCTGCCTTCGGTCGGTAGGTTGTCGAGGTAGCGGGCGCTCGCCAGCTTGACGGTCTTCAAGTTGAATTCGGCAGAGGTGCCTCCGATGACGATTGCCAGGTGGTAAGGCGGGCAGGCGGCAGTCCCCAGGGTCTTGATCTTCTCATCGAGGAACTTCAGCAAGGACTCGGGGCTGAGCAGGGCCCTGGTCTGCTGATAGAGGAAGGTTTTGTTGGCGGATCCACCACCCTTTGCAAGAAACAGGAAGTTGTAGTCGCTGCCGCTGGTGGCGTAGATCTCGATCTGCGCGGGTAGATTGTTGCCGGTGTTCTCTTCCTCGTACATCGTCAGCGGCGCGAGCTGCGAGTAGCGGAGATTGGTCTCCGTGAACGTCTTGGCAATGCCTTGGGAGAGGGAAGCTGCGTCGTTGCCGCCGGTGAAGACGTTCTCGCCCTTTTTCCCGATGATGATTGCCGTGCCGGTGTCCTGGCATGAGGGCAGGACTCGACCAGCAGCGATGTTGGCGTTTTTGAGTAGTTCGCGAGCTACGAAACGGTCGTTGTCGGTTGCTTCTGGGTCATCGAGGATGTTGCCAAGCTGAGCGAGATGGCCTGGCCGGAACAGGTGCGCGATATCCGCCATCGCTTCCTTCGCCAGCAGTGTCAGGGCGGCCGGTTCGACTTGCAGGATCGTGCGTCCCTCGAACTCACTGGTGGAGACATGATCGGTCGTCAGACGGCGGTAGGGCGTATCAGCGGTGCCCAGGGGTAGCATCTCGGTGTAGTCGGGCATTACGGTCAGGGTCGGGACGTAGGCCGCATTCGGAACCGGTTTCTACGATGTGTAGGCGCGTGTAGGTCCGTGCGCAAGGGAGTTTCCTGCTGGCGTCCGTGCGATACACTGTTACGCCTCATGCCAAGCCATCCCAGCATCTTCAATGACGTTCTCGGACCGGTGATGCGAGGGCCATCAAGTTCCCACTGTGCCGCATCCTTGCGGATCGGGCGGATGGCTCTAGACCTGATGGGCGGTGAGTTGTGCAAGGTCCTGGTCGAGTACGATCCGAACGGGTCTCTTGTTACGACGCACAAGTCCCAGGGCTCTGACATGGGCCTGTTCGGGGGGTTTTTGGGTTGGGAGGCTCATGACGAGCGCTTGCCGAGCTACCGCGAGGGCGTTGAAGAAGCCGGCATCGAAATCGAGATTCGCTACGTGTCGTACGACGCCAGGCATCCGAACACCTACAAGATGACCATCGAGAACTCTCGGGAGACCCGCACCATGACGGCGATCTCGATCGGTGGGGGGATGATGGAGGTGCAGGAGATCGATGGCGCCGAAGTATCGATGGGCGGAGATTTCCACGAGACCTTGGCCTACGTCAATGGTGACGCCCAGGCCGTCGAAGCATGGGTTGTCGAGCGGGTGGACGCCGACGAGGTGCAACTCTGCGTTGGCGATCGGAGCTTCGTCCAGATTCGTTCGCAGTCAGCGATCAGTTCGGAACTACTTGCGGAGTTGAACGCAAACGAAGCCGTCGACTGTGTCAGGGAAATCGCGGCAGTGCTACCGGTGAGATCCCGCAAGGATCTAGTAGTGCCGTTCTCCACCTGCGAAGAAATGCTCGCTTACAACGAGGGGCGCAATCTTTCACTGTGGGAGTTGGCGGTCCATTACGAGAGTGCGCGTGGCGGGATCTCCCATGAAGAGGTGATCGTCAAGATGACTGACATCTTGCGGATCATGGAGAGTTCCATCCAAAGCGGACTCGAGGGGACCGAGTACGAGGATCGGATCCTCGGCTGCCAGTCCGTGACGTTCCAGGAGCGTATGGAGAGCGGCAGCATGGTTGCTGGCGATGCGTTGAACCGGACAATTCTGTTCACGACGGCGATCATGGAGGTCAAGAGTTCGATGGGCGTCATCGTCGCTGCTCCGACTGCTGGATCCTGCGGCGCCTTGCCCGGAGCTTGTCTCGGTGTCGCCAGCGCCCTGGGCAGGAGCGAAGAAGACTCGGTCCGCGCCATGCTGGCGGCCGGCATGATCGGAGTCTTCGTTGCCGGCCACGCGACCTTTGCTGCCGAGGTTGGCGGCTGCATGGCCGAGTGTGGAGCGGGATCGGGAATGGCAGCGTCGGCGATTGTGACCCTGATGAATGGCAGTCTCGAGCAGACCCTGGGTGGTGCGTCGATGGCTCTGCAGAATGCTCTTGGCCTGACCTGTGACCCGGTTGCGAACCGCGTCGAGGCGCCGTGCCTGGGGCGCAACGTGATGGCGGCTAGCAATGCCCTGGCCTGTGCAAACATGGCCTTGGCGGATTTCGCGCACCTGATTCCCCTGGACCAGGTGATCGATGCGATGGACAAGATCGCCGGCGAGATGCCGCACGAACTGCGATGCACCGGTCTTGGCGGCCTGTCGGTGACCAAGGCTTCGAAGGCCATCGAAGCACGCTTGCAAGACGACTGAGTCTCGTCCCAGTTCCTTCTGGCGATCGTTCGCGGCGCACGGCTCCATCTCGCCGAGCGATCTATTTCTTGGCGGCGCTATCGCTACATGCGACGAATGCCATGACAGCGAATTGCGTCGCAGCGTGACTGATGAAGTGCTTGCCGTCGCGGCGCGGAGAGCGGACGAACCAACGCCCGCTTTCACGTTGGTGCTTTCGCAACCATTTCAGCCCATTCGTGATTCCCGGATCATCCTTGGGCACGCCGGCCTGGCGCAGCACGAAGATCGTGAAGCCGGTTGCGTAGGCATCACTCGGGAGAGTCTCACCGTCATCCTTGGGACGTTTCCACTCGCCCTGGCCGAGATCGACCAGGCGCCAACCTCCGTCGGCACGCTGTAGATCGCTGAATTCGTCGACCCAGAGTTTCTGGGCCTTCTCGTCAACGACATCATCGAGCTTGGTAGAGAGCCATAGCATCATCCCCTTCTGGTGGGGGTTTACAGGCCGGTTTGTGCGCAGATAGCTACGCAGTCGCCGCTCAGCGCGTTTCGCGAGCGTTGTTCGGCGGTATCTCGATGGGGTATGGCCGAGCGCCAAGGCCGCGAGGGTTACGCCGAAGTGGTCGTCGATCTCGTACGGTGGCCACTTGCACTTCAGCCACTTGCCCCATGCGCCATCCTCGTCTTGCTCCTTCCACAGGTGATTGAG
>JAYZDB010000072.1:0-32015 GCA_036338025.1 Planctomycetota bacterium | reverse complement strand
CCATCTGGATTGAGTAGGCCTTGCAGGCCCTCGTTGATCAAGTCGGCACCGGCATGTCCCCGGTACATCGGCGTCAAAACCTGGATGTCGTGGAGCGGGTCCAGACCGAAGCGTTTTGGAATGCGATGCACGACGAGTTCGTGAATGAGTTCGCGGGTGTGCTGGCTGTCACGTGACTCGATATAGAAGAAGTCGCTGTCCTCCGGTCCGCTCTCGGGCACGCCGCCGCTGAGGAGGGCGTGGGCGTTCTTGACGATCAAGGACTCGCCCTGCTGCCGGAAGATCTGGTCGAGTCGCGTGACCGGCGCGACGCTCGAATCGATGATGTCGCGCAAGACCTGTCCAGGGCCTACGGACGGCAGTTGGTTGACGTCACCGACCAGCACCAGCTTCATCGATGGGGGGATTGCCCGCAGCAGGTTGTATGCGAGCTGAACGTCGAGCATCGAGGCTTCGTCGACGACCAGCAAATCACCTTCGAGCGGTGTGTCCTGGTCACGCATGAACCGGTTGGTGCCGACCTGCCAGTCGAGCATGCGGTGGATGGTGCTGGCCGGGTGTTGCGTAGACTCTGACAGGCGCTTGGCGGCGCGGCCGGTGGGTGCACACAGCAGCAGCGTGTGGTTGTGGTGCTTCACGATATCAGCGATGGCACGGATGATCGTGGTCTTGCCGACCCCCGGGCCGCCAGTGATTACGCTGATCGGGTTTGCGAGCGCGTGCAACACCGCGGTCCGCTGGCCGATCGGCAGGGTCATCTTGCTGTCGGATTCGAATTGGTCGAGCGAACGCTCGGCGTGGATCTGCATCGGCAAAAACGTTTGCCGCGCGAGCGCATGGATGGATCGGGCCACTCCATCTTCAGCGATCTTGAGGGTGTTGGGGTAGACGCTCTCCTCGATCGGCTGGGACGTGTCTGTCAGTTCGATTGGTTTCTCGATGTGGATGCGCCCTTGCAGGGCCAGCTCGGGTAGCTGTGCGTCGACACTTGCGTGGTCGAGGCCCAGGAGCGCGGCGGTCTTCTGGACGATTGTGTTGCGTGGCTCGTAGCAATTGCCGGCTCGCGCTGACAGTGCCAGCCCGTGGAGCGTGCCAGCCTGGATTCGCTCCGGCGCGGTTTCGTCAATCCCCAGTTTTGTGGCGAGCTGGTCGGCGGTCTTGAATCCAATCCCCAGAACATCGTCCGCGAGGCGGAAAGGATTGGCTTGGATCAAGGCCGCAGCCCCCTTGCCGTAGTGCTTGACGATCCGGGAGGCCAGCGCCTGGCCGAGCCCGTGGGCGCGGAGGAAGACCATCACCTCCTGCACGTCGTGTTGAGACTGCACCGCATCTCGGAGTTCTGCTGCGCGCTTCTTGCCGAGGCCCGGCACCTCAACGAGGCGTTCGGGTTCCATTTCGATCACCCTGAGGGTGTCGGCGCCGAATCTGTCGGTGATTTTCTCGGCGGTGGCCGGGCCGATCCCCTTGACCAGGCTCGACGCGAGGTAGGCACGGATGCCGTCGATGCTGGTTGGTAGGATGGCTTCGACGCTCTCGACCTGGATCTGGATACCGAAACGCGGGTGGTCGACCCTCGGACCGGATATTCTAAGCCTCTGACCTTCAGCGAGTTGCGATAGTTGACCTACGGCACAGACCGGTCCGCCAGCACCGTCTGGAGCGAAGCGGATCACCGCGAACCCGGTTTCGGCGTTTCGAAAGGTAAACCGCTCCAGAGTGCCTTCGATCGGGTCGTTAGGCTGGTCCTGAGAACTGTCTTTGTGGGGCTTTTGTGCCAACGGAAGTTGCCCTGTGCCAAGGTAGAGCTATCCTGTCGCGCCCTCTGAACTGGGGACAGGGGTCGTCCCGTGGATGATCCACGGATATACCGCCGCTTTCCAGTCAGACCTTTTTGCTGTCCACCACATCGACGTCTTCCTGAATGATCCGTATCCAAGTCCGTCCTAACGAGCCGCTCGAATCAGCACTTCGGCGATTCAAGCGTCAGTGCAACTACGCTGGCATCTTTCGCCTCGCCAAGAAGTACAACTACTTCGAGAAGAAGAGCGATCGGGAGCGCAGGGAGCGTCGCGAACGGATTCGTACGATGCAGCGAGCCCAGCGTCGGGCCATGGGTCCGACAAAGGTCCGGCGGACCGCCAAGAAGTCGAAGTTCCGCAAGGGCGGCAGCGATTCCGGCGAGCAGCAGGATGTATCGGTCGCGACAGCGGCGGCGCTCGAGGAGAAGGGCAAGGAACTGCTGCGGGACGCCTCGGCCGGCCCGGCAGACCCCGCTTCCGCGGCGGATGTTGCAGCCGCAGTCAGCACTGCGCCGACTCCATCCCCGACTCCCGATTCCGCCGAGTAGGCGGCGAGGGGGGACCGGTGATTCCCCGGATGCGTGGCGAACCGCCGCGAGACCTCAGCAAGCCATTAGAAGAGGTCAAGGTGCAGATCGATGCGACCTTGCACGGCGCCCGTCTTGACGTTGCCCTGACCCATTTCCTCACCTGGCGGTCGAGAAACTCGATCCTGGAGTTGATTCGTGATGGCTATGTGCATTTGGCGGGCCGCAAGGTGCGCAAGTCGAGCAAGGTCCGAGATGGGGACGTGATCGTCATCAAGATCCCGAAGCGGCCTGACCCCGCCGAGGACGTTGCCCCGGCAGGTGATGACATCCACGTGATCTACCAGGACAAGGGCATGATAGCCGTCGACAAGCCAGCCGGGTTGGCGGTGCACCCCGCTGGGCGCCGCGTCTACGGCACCTTGATCCACTGGCTGCACACGCACTTTCGTCGCCCAGACGATGCGGATCACGATGTCGTTCCGCGTCTCCTGCACCGGATCGACCGCGAGACCTCCGGCCTGGTGATGGCCAGCCTGAATCCGGATCTTCATGCCAAGATCGCGATCCAGTTCGAGGAGCGGCAGGTCGCCAAGACCTACCAGGCGGTGGTGCACGGCAGCCCACCGGATGAGGAAGGCAGCATCGATCTGTCGATTGGGGTGGCCAGGGACTCCGAGATCAAGCTCAAGCAAGAGGTGAGACCGGACGGTTCGGGGCTGTCAGCCTTGACCCACTACCGTGTCCTTCGCAAGAGTAGCCGCTTTGCCCTGGTCGAGTTACGTCCCAAGACCGGGCGCACCCACCAGCTCCGGGTGCACATGGCGGCGGTCGGCTGTCCGCTGGTCGGGGACAAGGTCTATGGGGTTGAGGATGCCGTCTTCCTGGAATACCTGAGCGGTACGCTAAGCGCCGAAACCCAGGCCCGGCTCATCCTTGACCGCCACGCCTTGCACAGCACGAGCATCGAGTTCTTCCACCCCTGGGAAGAGCGTCAGATGACGCTGGCGGCGCCGTTACCTGCGGACATGTCCGGCCTGCTCGACGGCTAGCCGATCGTCCTGATTCGGGGCCAGGGTCGTGGCACGCACAGAACCGTCGCCAAGCGAGCGCGGGGCTCCTCTGGCGACGTTCTGGTGCCTGGGGCCCGACTACATGCTAATGAAGTCGTGACCCCGAACGGTCTTACGGCCGTTGTTGCCGGCGCGACGAGCGGCCTGCTCGATGTACCAGTGAACAACTGCGTTCAGGGCATCGATGCAATCGCCGGAGACGTTTACGCCGTGGCTCTTGAGTGCAGCCTTGGTCTTGCTGCCGACCAACAACATATCCGTTGCGGAAGCCGCCTGATCTGCGGACGTGTTCTCTTCTGCTACCATTTGCTTTTTAAGGGTTGTGGTTTTGCTTGGGACAACTGAGTTCGAATCCTCGCATACCAAGGGCCTTGGTCAAAACACCGAATACGCGATTTCTGCCGCCAAAAGGTCGTTTCAGCGGTCTCAGGGCCGATTCTTCGCGGTTCGCCAGGAGCCTAGCCGTCCCGACCCGGAATCAGTTGGTATGGAATTACCAACTTGTACCGGTCGGTTTCCTGGTACTCGTCGGGACTGAAGCGGTCTCGTTCCCTTGGCTCGGCCAGTTCGTCGGACTGTTGAAGCGCGGCTTCCTTGGCATCGCTGCCTTCCGACGATGGTGTCTCGTCGTGGGGTACAAGCTCGATTTTCGAGGCAGATGAGTGCATGGGCGCGTCTCCTCTGGACTTCGCCAGGGTAGGCGAATTGCGCAATTCCCGCAAGAGAACGGGCTTGTCACGGACACTCCGGACCGAAAGCGAGACCGATGAGCACCGGCAATGCGCATTGAGTCAGGTACAACACCAGGATAGCAAACAACTCACGACGCAGCGTCGACCGTTCGGAGAGGCGCGCGTTGACGCTGTCGGTGGACTCAGGTGTAGACACGGTGCCTCGTGGAGCGGAGCCGGGAGATCGCGAAGATGACAGTCACGAGCGTAGCCAGCCATCCCACTGGGCTGGCAGCGAAGATCGAAACGAGTCCTCCCAAGAAAGCCAGGCCAATCGCGGCTGCCATCAGGCCACTCAGCGCGGCGCTCTCTTCACCGCTTTCGGAGTCGGCCGTGAACGGTCGGTGGTGGAGTGCTTGCAGGCTGACTTCAGCCACCAGGACGCCGAGCGCCAAGGAGAAGACTGGCATCACCACAGCGAACAGGACCTCTTCTGCCGACCCGCTGCCGGCCGCTAGCAGAGCGATCAGGGTCACGAGCTGAAGCGGTAGAAGCACGTGGGTGGTCAGGGCCAGCAAGCTGCCGGATCGGTAGAGTGCCAGGCCTTGATGCGGGGAGGTTTCGAACAGCCAGCCAGCATGTTCGTGATCGGAGCGCGGCAGAAACGCGACCAGGAACGGCAGGAAGATGGCGGGGAATTGCATGGTGATCCCGAGCAACAGGAGGCGTGCCCGGCCGTCTTCGAGGTCCCAGAGACTGAGCAGGACCATCGCTGCAGGCATTCCAAACAGGGGTAGCACACGTCCACGAAACCCTGGACTCCGATACAGCATCGTCGAAACGAAACGCGTCACCCCGAGCAGCGGTCCGCTCCCGGCCAGCCGTCGATCGAGACTCGCCAACCAACCGGCGCGCTCGGGCCGGCGATACCGTCGGCTTCGACGCATCCGGTGCAGGACCGAGCCGATCAGCAGCAGGAGTGTGGCGGTGCCGAGGAGTAACAGCCAGAAGGTGCTCGAGCTACCGGGGTGGCTGATGATGTGGGCTGCCCAGTATGGTGGCCACAGCAGTGCGCCGGTCCGCCCGATCGGCAATTCCGCGGCCGTTTCGGACATGTGGGGCAGGCAGATCGCGAACCCCACGAACCCCCCGCCCAGCATCAGTCCCTTGACGGTCCCGGCCAGCAACTGTGCTCGGGCTGGGCCAAGGGTCAGATGTACGAACAGGGTGAACGTCGCGAGAAACCCGCTCATCAATCCGGCGACAATGTTCGCCAGCAGGATGTAGAACGGCACGACGAGGATGTTGTGGCCGCACAACCAGTAGCACAGTATGGCAGGCGGGATCGCCATGCCGGTGGTAACCAGGCAGAGGTAGAAGCTGCGGTGGAGAATGCGTGCGAGGGTGAGTGAGCGTGCTGTCAGGGGTGCCGTAAACACCATGTACTCGTCAGCCAGTTCCCGCTTGTAGCGAGTGGATTCGCCGAGCATGCCGATCCCGATCAGGATCGTGGACAAGGAGAGGTTGGCTGCGATGTAGGAGACCGGTGAAAGCTCGGAATCGTCTGGCAAGAAGACCGAGGCGAACAGCAGTCCGACGAAGGCCTGCGTGAAGATCGTTGAGGTGAGCGAACTACCGGCCTCACCCGTTCTCCGGCTATCGCCGAAGAAGTCGATCGTGAGCCAGCTGGATACCAGGGTCAGGATTCTTGAGTTCACCGCTTGGACGCAAGACTAACACCCCGGACCAGCGAAGCGTAGTCTGCCGCCACGGCGAGAATCTCATCCAGGAATTCATCCTTCAGGATCGTGCGCTTGTCGGTGTTTGCGACCACCTTCTTGGCTTCCTTGTCAGTGTCAGCGAAGGCTTTGCGCAGAGCCGTGAACTCGGCCGCGTTCAGGGTGACGCTCTTCTGGTTCTTGCGCTGTAGGTAGGATTTGATCAGCCGCCGTTGCCGTTTGAAGTACTTGGAAGAGCTGCGCCGTATCTCCGAGCGGGCGGCGATCTTCTGCTTGATGTCCTTGGTTGCCATCCCGTAGTTTCGCACCTTGTCGCTGGCGACTTTGCTGAACGGGATGGCGAATGGCAACTCGGCCTCGCCTTCGCTGATCTCGTTGGTGATCGAGGGGATGACAACGTCCGATCGAACACCGCGTTGTTGCGTGCTGAGACCGCCAGGGCGGTAAAACTGCTGGATCGTGAGCTTCAGGGCACCGAGCTTTTCGGGCTTGTCGTTACGTTGGAGTGGGCGGCCAATCTCCAGGACTTGCTGCACTGTGCCTTTGCCGTGGGTCGAGTCATCACCGACCACCAGGCCGCGTTGATAGTCCTTGATTGCGCCGGCCACGATCTCACTGGCGCTAGCGCTGAACTTGCTGGTCAAGACAATCAAGGGGCCTTTCCACTCGGCCTTGTTGGACTTGTCAGTGCGTCGACGGACTCTGCCGTCGAAGCCCCTGACCTTGACCACCGTTCCGCGGTCGATGAACAAGCCAGTGACCTTGACGGCTTCGGTGAGCAGCCCGCCACCGTTTGTGCGCAGGTCCAGGATGACGGAGCCGACTCCCTTGGCCTTGAACTGCTGCAGTAGATTGCTGACATCACGAGTAGCGCTGCGGTGTTGCTGGCCGCCTCCCATGTTGCCGTAGAAGCTTGGCAGGTCGATGACTCCAACCTTGGAAGTCCGAGGCGTCTCTCCAAGGTTGTCTGTTATGTCGTAGATCTCGCCAATGGCCTTCTCGTCGACGAGTTCGGTACGGGCCCGGACGATGCTGGTGACCTTCTGTTTGCCGCCTCCGACCGGAGAGAGTTTGAGGCGTACGATGGTGCCTTCCTTGCCGCGGATGCGTTTCACGACATCTGTCAAGCGCATCCCCACGACGTCCTCGAATTCGCCGTCCTTGCCCTGGGCAACGGCAACGATCTTGTCACCCGGCTCGAGACCGCCCTGCTTTGAGACGGCACCACCGGGCATGATGCTCTCGATCTCGGCGTAGCCGTCGACGTCATTCAGCCTGGCACCGATACCTTGGTAGTTGAGGCGCATGTGGATCTCGAAGTTCTCGAGCACTCGTGGCGCCATGTAGGTGGTGTGCGGGTCGAAACCCGTGGAGATTGCGGTGATGAACATCGCCAGGACGTCTTCGTCGTCAAATTGCTTGAGCCGTCTCTCGAGAGATGCGTAGCGCCGTTTGAGGCGCTCGTGAGCTTCCTTGACTTCGACGTCATCAGCTTTCAGGCGTAACAGGTCGTACTTGATGCGACGCCTCCAACGTTCGCGGGCCTCCGCTTCGTTGGATGCGAATTGCGCCGATTCGTAGTCGGTTACGAAGCGCTCCTGCAGGGTGAAGTCCGGCGCCTGGTTGAGTAGGTCTTCGACCCAGCTGACCCGCTCACTGAGGCGTTCGATGTAGCGTTGCCACATCTTCGTGGCCAGGGACATGTCGCCGGCCTTCAGCATGTCATCGACTGAAGTTCGCGATTTGCGGAACTCCGCGACATCGTCGGAGGTCAGGTAGAGCTTCAGGGGGTCAAGGGACTCGAGTAGGCCGTCGAAGGCCCGCTTTGCCACGGTGTCGTCGAGCTTCTGGTCCGTGAGATGAAGTTCTCGCAAGTAGATGACCACCCGCTCCATGATGCGGCCGAAGCGCTTGGGATCGGGTTTCGCCTGCGTCGTGACGCTGGCAGCGAGGACGGCGACAGCAGCCAGGAAGCTGAAGAGACGCGAAGTGGTTGCGAGTGATTTCATGAGATGGTTCGGTCTTCCCAAGGTTTACGTCGGCAAGGTCCTCATGGCGAATTCAGGTTGGAAATCTGGCGTATCTTTGCCCAGGTGTTCGTCCCACCGCATGGGAGGATCCCGGTCTTCCTCATGATTGACGCCCTGCTGCAATATGCCCCTGGGCGCCGCCGATAACACGAAATGTAGCGGCAAAGACGGGAGTGGCCTTTGTTTCGACAGGGAGGTGCCCGGCTGGCAGGAGATCGAATACCCTGGCCGGCCTGATGGCCCGCAAGCCAAGGAAGACCGACTTTTGCCCCGAGTGTGGTGCGGAGTTCCCGCTCGGGCGACTGGCCTGCCCAGAATGCGGGAGCGATGCGGAAACCGGCTGGAAGGACGAGGAGGAGATCCAATACCAGGCGGTTGAGATTCCCGATGGCTGGCCACCGGATCCTCCGATGGGAACGCAGGTTCCGTGGGGGATCATCGCCGCGGTGTTGGCCCTGTTGGGGATGCTCACCCTGGTGTTTCTGGGGTGGTGAGGCACCTCAGGGGGTTCAGCGATCTTCTCCTCGGTTTACCGTGGTCGTTGACGGGTTCCGCCCGTTACCCAAGGGTCTCCCTGCACCGACCTACCATGAGAACCACATCCACCCTTTTCGCCTTCTTGTCCGCGACGGCACTCGCGGGAGCACAGACCAACACCCTCCTCATCATCGGGGATGACATGGGGGTCGATACGATCGATTGTTACAAGGAGGGCAAGGCGCCAGCGCCGACACCGAACATCGACAAGTTGGCTGCCCAGGGCGTGCTATTTCGCAACGCCTACGCCTCGCCGTGGTGCACCCCAACCCGCGCGAACTATATGACTGGGCGGTATGGATTTCGTACCGGTGTCGGGAGGGCTGGCGTCACCTTGCCGCTGTCAGAGACTACGCTCCCGGAGATCTTGCCAGGTTCGTATTCGAATGCCTTGATCGGCAAATGGCATCTCGGTGGCAGCCGACCGTCGAGTGACCACCCGAATCGCACCGGTTGGGACCATTTCTCCGGGTCCTTGGGCGGCTTCTTTCGCGGCGGTGAGACCTACTACTCGTGGAACAAGGTCGTCGATGGCACTGCCAGCACCAGTAGTGCCTACGCCACTAGCGACAACGTCGATGACACGCTTTCCTGGATCAAGGCGCAGAACGGTTCCTGGGTCTGCAGTCTGAATTTCAACGCGGCGCACACGCCGTTCCATGCACCTCCTTCTGGGTTGCACACCTACAACCTGGCCGGCAAGAGTACACAGAGAGATCGCCTGTTGTTTTTCAAGGCGATGATCCAGGCCATGGACACGGAGATCGGCCGCTTGCTCGCGGGTATTGACGCGGCGACTCTCGCCAAGACCAACATCATCTTCCTGGGCGACAACGGCACCGGCGGCCAGGTTTCCGAGGCACCGTTCACGCGCACTCACGCCAAGACCACGCTCTACGAGGGCGGAACCAATGTGCCCCTGATCTTCAGTGGGCCCGCTGTCACGTCGCCAGGCCGTGAAGAGTCGGCGCTGGTCCACGCCGTCGACTTGTTCCACACGATCGCCGAGTTCTCAGGAGTTGATCCGGCGACCAAGACAAGTGTGGAACTCGATGGCATCAGCATGGTGCCCTACTTGCAGAACCCGAATCAGGTGCCGCTCCGCGAATTTGTCTACACCGAGGCGTTCGGCGCCATGAACACCAACGGGGTTGCGGTTCGCAACCATCGTTACAAGTTGATCCGCAAGACCGGCAGTGGCGACGAATTCTACGATCTGGACACCGATGCCTTTGAGACCAAGAACCTGCTGTCGGGTTCGTTGAGTAGCGTCCAGCAGGAGAACCTCGACCGCCTCGAGTCGGAACTTTCGCGTCTGGGGGATTCGGCGGTCTGGTTTGATTTTGGGACCGGCTGCGCTGGCAGTGCCAACACCCCCAAACTCTCTGCCAGTGCTGGTGACCGCCCGGTCCTGGGGCAGTCGTTCACCACCGAGATCTCCGACTTCAAGTCCAGTGTGACGGCCTGCATGGGGATCTTCGGGTTTTCCCGGACGAAGTTCGGTGGCGTATCCCTGCCCGTCGACCTCACTTCGTACGGTGCTCCTGGGTGTACGCTCTACGTTTCCTTGGATGTGTTGTTTCCCCTTACGGTCGCGTCCGGCAAGTCATCCTGGACCCTGTCGGTTCCACCTGACACGGGCCTCCTCGGTTTCCGGTTCTACCAACAGGGCATTGTATTTGAGGCCGGTGCCAACGTACACAACGCGATTCTCACCAACGCTGGCGAAGGCTGCATCGAGATCAATTGATCGGGTAGGTCATCGCGGAGTGCTGCGGTTGCGCTAGATGCCCTTGCGCAGGTGCCGTTCGAGGATCCCGAAGAACACGCCGGTGAAGCCACGCGACAACCGTTCCGAGTTTCCACCGAGGTAGATTCCAAGTGCCGACCACTTGGCGTACTGCTCGGCCCATTGCTGTAGTTCCAACTTCTCGTTCGACGGTAGGTCCAATTCGTCGACGACCCCGCGAAATTCCTCCCGGCTGTGCCGGACGGCATCCTGGTAGTGTTGCCAGGTCGGCAGGACGTGGATGTCGAACAACTCTCGCAGGTTGGCGTGGTCGCAGAAGATCCGCTTCCCCTCGTCCTTCGGGCTGCGGTTGTGGCTGTGCACCACTGCGCTGCGCGGCTCATACATGATGCTCTGGCCGGACAGGATCAGCCGTTTGCCGAAGGCAACGTCCTCGCCAAACCGACGATACCCAAACGGAATCTCCTTCCAGGTCGCGCGTCGCACGCTACCGGCGACGTTGTCATAGGCACAGGTCCGCAACCTCTGCATCGGCTCCAGTGCCTCGAAGGCTGTGGCTGGGTCGCCTTCGAGGCGTTGTTCGATCGGATCAGCCCGGCCAGCCGTCCACTCCAGAATGCGCTTCTTGATCAGTGGGTTGCAGTTGTCACGGGGGATCTGGCGACAGTAGGCAGCACCGACTTGCGGATTGTCGTAGGTGCTGACCAGAGTGTTGAGCCAGTGCCCATCGGCTGGTACCGCATCCTGGGTGAGTAATACGATCACCTCCCCCGAGGTCTTGCTGATCCCCAGGTCCCGGGTACTCCCATGATTGAATTCTGACTTGTCGATGCCGTGGACCTCGAAACCGTGGTTCCGCAAGCGTTCAACCGTCCCGTCTGTCGAGCCACTGTCGATCGCGACACGCTCGAGGTTCGCGGCGTCCGGTTGTTGGTCGACGCCGGCCAAGACCTCCTCGAGGAGGTCGCCAGCGTTGAGGGTGGGCATGACGAGGCTGACGTGCATCTGTGTAGGGAATGATAAGGTGCGGGGTGTTATAGAGTGGATTCTCTGACCGGTCAGGTTTCTTCCCGCGCCAAGGCATCCTAGGATCAAGCCCCAAGGTGTCGACTCCAAGTCTCATCCTCGTCAGCGGGCGCTTCGCCAGCCCTGATGTGCCGCGCGCCCGCGATGCAGCGTTTGCGCATGCTCTGGCAGGGCGGGGCTGTGATGTGCGGTGGGTGGTCCCCCAGGCCTCGACAGCTACAGCGTCCGAGCTCCCAGCCGGCTCGATGGTGTGTGCCTTACCGGTGGTCAGCCAAGCCCCGGGATTCGCGGCGGTGCAGGGTCGCTTGCTCGATCCGTTGAGCGAGAAGGTGCTGATGCAGGCCATCCGAGGCCAGATGCCGGACCTTGTACACGTGCTGGACTACGGGGGTTGCACCTCCGTCAACCTGAGTTGGGTGACCAGTCGTCTGGGTGTCGGCTGTGTGGTGAGCGTCCCTGCGGATTCGACGGTCTGCCATCGGGGTGACCTTCGCTATCGCGGTGCCGAGGACTGTGATCGATTCGGAGATCCCGAGCGTTGTAGTGTTTGCAGTCTGGCTCCCGCAACTGGTGGCCTCTCGACGTGGCAGTCGGTTCTCGGTCGGACCCTCGGGGTGTTGCGGTTGCCGTTCAACCCGTACCCCTTACCCCCCAATTTTGAGAATCGCCAAGAACTGTTGATGGGCGGGTTGCAATGTGCGGACCGGGTGATCGTGACCGGTGAGACCGAGCGGCATCGCGTGAGCACGCTGGGGTTGCGTGATGAAGTGTTCGAGGTCCTGCCCCCGATCGGTGGTGAGGCGGATGTGGTCGAGAGCTACCTCGAACTGTACGCCCAGATCATCGATCGTTCCTAGGCGGGTTCCCGGTTTCCCGCGGGAGGCATGGAGCCTCGTGTTACCCGAGCCTGGCACGGCCGGCCACTATGCTTGTCGGGCCCGGTGTCGTGCCAACATCGAAATCACGTCGCCGGTGACCACCAGCGCCGCGCCGGCGAGGATCAGGAAGAACATCTCATCGTAGCGCAGGGCGGCTCGTGCGTGATGGATCATGTAACCGAGCGACGCGATTCCGAGCATGCCGAGGACCGTGGCTTCGCGCACACAGGTCTCCCATCGGTAGAAAAAGTAGAGCAGCAGACGTGATGAGTTGCGCGGTAGCAGCGCGAATGTGGCGATCTGGCCACGGCCCGCCCCCAGACCGCGCAGAGCGGCGGGTACCTGCATGTCAGTGTTCTCGACCAGTTCGGAGTTGAGTCGGCCGAGGATGCCGGCGTTGTGGATTGCCAGCGCCAGGATCGCAGGCCAGGCATTGAGGCCCAGGGTCGCGACCAGCAGGTATGCCCAGACGTACTCCGGAATGGCCCGCATGACGATCAGCGCACTGCGTACCAGCCAGACCAGAATCCGCCAGCCGTAGTCGTGCATGGCCGCGGGCCGCCGTGGACCGGGGAGGAAGGGCTCGGCGTTGGCAAAATTGCGTGCGGCGGGCAGGGTTGCGAGCATCGCCGCGAGCATCGCAAGGACGATAGCGAGAATGGAGATCGCCAGTGTGGACCAGAGCGCAGTCCATCCTCCGCCAGCCATCAGGTTGACGGCCCAGTCCCAGGCGACGCCAAAATCAAAGGGTTTGCCCTGTAGTGGGTAGGGGATGATCTCTTGGAAGAAGCGCTCGAGATTGGCGAGGCGTCGTGCACTGAGATCAAAGGAGAAGCCCCCGGTGGCAAACACCACGATCGTCAAGGCGGCCATGGCGATCAGGCTGTTGCGACGGAATCGATTACGAGGCCGCTGTTGCCAGAGCTTGTCGAGGGATTGGGCTGGTACTGGGCTCGACCCGCTCACGAGACAAAACTCCGCCGAAAGGCACCGCTCCACCAGTCCGCTGCGATGACCAGCGCGAGGAGCGCGTAGAGGAAGGTCCAGCACTGTCCATAGAGGGTCTCTTCGAACGCCAGCCGGATGAAGTAACCGAGGGTCTCAAGACCGAAGAAACCGAGGATCGCTGCCGAGCGCAGCGTGCATTCGAAGCGGTAGAAGGCGTACGCTGTCATGTCCGGCACTGCCTGTGGCACCAGGCCAAAACAGTACATCTGCATCGGCGAGGCACCGACGCCGCGCAACGCGACGGCCGCTTCGCGGGGAGCTTCATCGATCATCTCCGCAAAAACCTTGGCCAGGATGCAGGCATACGGAATGGCGATCGCGATCACTCCGCTCATCGGGTTGAGCCCGAGCGCGACCAGGAAAATCACCGCCCAGAACAGTTCGTGAATCGAGCGGAACAGCGCAATGGTCAGCCGGGCTAGAACATAGATCGCCGCACAGATCTTGCGGCGCAGGTGGGTGACGCTGGTGCTGTCTGCGGCGTAATTTGGTTCCCCTGACCACCATGCTGTCGACGCGAAAAACCCGAGGATCACCCCCGCAACCAAGGCCAGTGCCATGGCAGCGGTTGCATACGCGATGGTATTCCACACGCCTGATGCCAGTTGATCCAAGACCTCGGTAGACAGGTCAGGGCTGATTGTGGCGGCGAAGAACTCCTGCAGAATCTGCAGACGCCTGCCATCTGGAAACAGGGTTCCGAAGTCGAGTTCGAGTTGCCAGATTGCCCAGATGCAGGCAGCGGCGATCGCAAGTACGAGCTTCGATCGGGTGCCGAAGGAGCTTGGTCGGGTGGGTAGGCTAGCTGTCATCCGCCAGCATCTCCTCCGCCTCGAGTTGGTAGAGTTCCTCGAACTCACAAGCATCGATCTTGTCCGGCGGTCCATCGAAACGAATCTGTCCGCGGCGTAACCCGATCAGCCGTGGGAAGAATTCGCGTGCCAGGTCGATGTCGTGCATGCTGGCGACGAGGGTGAGGCCGTGCTCTTCAGCGAGCGAAGTCAGTAGATCGATGGCGTCACGCGAGCGCGCCGGGTCGAGGCTGGAGACCGGCTCGTCGATCAGCAATGCACGGGCCTGCTGATACATCGCCCGGGCGATGGCCACACGTTGCCGCTGTCCCCCCGAGAGCCGGTCGGTACGTTGGAAGATCTTCTCGGGTATTCCGACCCGGGACAGGATCTCGTGGACCTCGGTGAGTTCGGCCCGGTTCGGCCGGATCATCGTACGTAGAGATCCGAAGAAACCCGTCCGCCCCAGCCGGCCCGCCAGCACGTTCTGGGCGACTCGCAGGTTGGGCACGAGGTCGAGGTCCTGGTGCACGAATCCGATCTCGGTGCGAAGTTGCTTCAATTCCTTGCCGGACATGTCGGCGAGGCGGCGCGAATCGACACGGACCTCGCCCTTGGTTGGACGGATGGTGCCGTTGAGCATGCGCAGTGCGCTGGTCTTGCCTGATCCACTCGGCCCCACGAACGCGACCACCTCGCCCGGTTCGATCTGGATCGAAACCGAGTCGAGAGCGGCCTTGCCCTCGAACCTCAGCCCGACGGAATCGAATTGGAAGCGGGTGCCGACCATTGTCACTGCTCTATCGAGTCATCCCGAGCTGCTTGGCGACGGCGAGAATGTCGGCGAAGTCGGCGTTGTTTGCCGGAATCATCGTTTCGCGGGCGAACCCGGCCGCCATCTCGGGGCTCATTTCGATCAGCGCCTTGGTCAGCTTGGTAGTGAAACCTTCGCCGAAACGCTGGTCGAGCTGTGGTCTGACGGTGAATTGGTAGTCTGCGTACTTCGGTGTAGTCCAGATGATCGGACAGTCTTCCTTCTTCAGTTCGCCGGACGCGACTTGTTTGTCGTAGGTGATGAAGTTGACGGCTCCGATCTCCCACACCCCCTTGGTGACGAGGTCGATCGTCTTGTCGTGGGATCCGGAGAAATTGACCTGACTGAAGAACTCCTCGGGTGGCTTGCCAGTTGCATCGCGGATGAAATACTCCGGCATCAGGCGTCCAGATGTGGAACTCTCCGAGCCGAACGTGAACTTCTTGCCGGCGGCGTCTTTGGGAAACTCGGTGCCTGTCTTGATTGCGGAGTCCTTGGGCACGATGAAGTAGCTCTGGAACTCGGCGTCCTTCTTGCCCATCGCGACGGCCTGGGCACCAGGCACCTTCTCACGGGCCTGCACTCCGGTGAGTCCTCCGAACCAGGCGAACTGGACCTCGTCGTTGATGAACATTGCAACCGAGGCGGCGTAGTCCGTGGATGCGACATACTCGACGTCGACGTCGAGTTTCTCAGTCAGGTACTTCGCGAAAGGTTCGTACTTGGCTCGTAGTGCAGTGGCATCGTGATCCGGGATCGCGCTGAATTTGAGCTGAGGAGGAGGGGCTTCCGTGCAGCAGGAGTAGAAGCAAGCGAGAGTTGCGGAGGCGAGGAGTAGAGACAGGACTCTGGACATTGGGGGAAGGGTTGGGGAAACGCAATCAGCGCCGGATTCTAGGAAGCGTTGCAGGGCTTTCCATGTGAAATCGGCATCCCATCAACCCCGCTCCCTATGACGGGATGCACTCCAGGGCAGCGTCCAGGATCGGATTTTCTGGTGCGTCTTTGCGCCAGCAGGCGACGACAGGGAATGTCACCTTGGGTCCGGGCAGTGGGCGGGCCACGATCCCGCGACCTTTTGGCCCGGTCTCCGACAGGGACGGCACCAGCGAGTATCCAAGGCCCGATTCCACGAAACCGAGGATGGCTTCTGCGCTGCTGGTGGTGAATGTCTGGGCCGGTGTGACGCCGTGGGTTTGCAGGGCTCGCATCTGCAGGCTGTGGACCATCAGGTCTTCGTGGTAGGCGATGAACGGCTCGTCGGTCAAATCCGCAATGTTGAGCCGGGCCTTGGACGCAAGCGGGTGGTCGCGCGGCATCACCAGGAAGGGATGCACCCGGGCGACTTCGACAGCGGCGATGTCCTTGTCGATGTGGGGTAGGTGAGCGACGATGATGTCGGCAGAACCGTCGCGCAGGCCTTCGACGCTTACTTGTGTGAGTTCGCGCATGTCGACGTGAACATTGGGGCGCTTGCGGCGCAACCGCTTGATCCACGCAGGCAGTAGGTGTCGGAGGATCAAGGCCTCGGCGTGGATCGACAGCTTGCCGCTGTAATCGCCGGTTTGCACCGCCCGCGCCACCGCCGGCAGATCGCGAAAAAATGGGGCGATGAAGCGGTAGAGGTGTTCGCCTGCTGGCGTGAGTTGCATGCGGTCCTTCCCGACCCGCTCGAACAGGGTGACGTCCAACTCGCGTTCGAGCTTCTTGACCTGCTGGTGGACTGCTGGCTGGGTAATCGGGTACGGAAAGGCACGTGCAGCCCGGGCGTAGCCGCCGGTCTTGGCCACCCAGTAAAACCCTTCGAGCCGCTGGATCTGTAGCATGTCAGCCGGTTCCTCGCTGCAAGCGGTGGAAGTAGAGACCCGCGAGCACCAGTGAGTGGGTGATCTCACCGCTGCGTACCCGATCCTCGACCTCGCCCATAGGAACTGTTGTGACTTCGATGTCTTCCCCGATGTCCTGCTGCAGTTCGCCGACCTTGTGGCAACCGGTTGCCAGATACGTTGAGCAACGGTTGGTAAACAGGGCCGGGTTCGGGTTGACAGTTCCGAGATGACTGAGCTTGTCAGCCGCGAACCCGGTTTCTTCGAGGAGTTCGCGGGCCGCTGCGTCCTGAGCGTCTTCTTGTGGCTCCACCACGCCGCCTGGGATCTCCAACTCAATGTTCTGCGAACCGTGGCGGTACTGGCGAATCATCAAGAGTTCGTCGTCTTGGGTGAATGCGACAACGTTGACCCAGTTCCAGGTACTGATCAGGAAAAACCCGATGTCCTGGCCGTTGCGTGGCGATCGGCGCCGGACCTTGCGGACGTCGAAGATCTTGTATTGCAGCAGTTGTTCGTCGCTCAGCGTTTCCCAGGGTTGGATGTCCATGCTGTAGATGCTAGTCCATATTGATAAGTATTGCTTATTGATAGGATCATTATAATTAGCGTCACAAGACCCTGGTTCCTGGCGATACTTATCTCAGCCAAACGGCGACTGTTCGCTACAACTGAGACACGCCAGATAGACCTCATGACGCAATCACAAGACACTCGGCCACGACTGGGCGGTTTGCTTGCAACGCAGTTCTTTGGTGCGTTCAACGACAACGCCATGAAGCTCATGGTGGCGCTGCTGGCTGCAGCTGCGGCGACTGCGGGCCTGGCCGAGGCTGACACGCTTGGGCGGGAACTTGCGACCCAGCGGCAGTTGATGATCGCGACGGTCGTCTTCACCCTGCCGCTGATGGTGTTTTCACTGCCATCTGCCTTGATTGCGGACCGCTTTAGCAAGCGCAGCATCATCCTCGTCACCAAGGTCCTCGAACTCCTGGTCATGCTCGCTGGAGCGGTGGTCTTGTACTTCAACCCACAGGGCGGTGTACTGACATTTGCGATGCTGGCGGCCATGGGCTTGCAGAGCGCCATCTTCAGCCCCGCCAAGTACGGCATCATGCCGCAGCTGTGTAACGAGAAGACGATCACCCGTGGCAATGGGCTGCTGGAGCTGTGGACATTCATGGCGATCATCGGTGGCTATGTTGCGGGTGGCGCGCTGAGCGATTGGTCGAAGCCGGATCGCGGCTACCTCGCCATGCTGGGACTCGCCGGATTGAGTCTCGTTGGCCTGGCGGCGGCCTTCCGTGTGCCCAAGGTGTCGGCGGCTTCGACGTCTACAAGTCTGACCACGCCGATGCGCGAGGGCTGGCGGGCGATCCTCGCGAGCCGCAGCCTCAAGCTGGTGATCGTCGGGCAGACCGTGTTCTGGATGTTGGTGAGCCTGCTGAGTCAGGACATCTTCACCTACGCCTTGGAGGTGCTGAAGGTCAGCGATACCCAGGCCGGGGTGACGTTCGCGGCGTTCGGTGTCGGAATCGGGATCGGTAGCGTGCTGGCAGGCCGCCTCTCGAACCACGGCATCGAGCCGGGCCTGATTCCGATCGGCGCGATCGGTTTGGCGGCGGGGACCACTGCCATCGGTCTGATCGTGCCGGGTTACTGGGGCACCTTGAGTTGGATGGCGCTGCTCGGCGTGGCTGCGGCTTTCGTGATCGTGCCTTTGGAGGCGATGCTGCAGTGGTATTCGCCCTCAGATCGGAGGGGTGCGGTCATCGCGATCGCCAATGTACCGATCTTCGGTGGCGTGATGGTCGGATCCCTGGGGGTTTACTTCCTGGCCGGTCTCTACTCCTCGGTTCAGATCCTGACGGTTGCCGGCCTGATTACCTGCGTAGCCACGCTCTGGGCCATGTGGTTGCTGCCCAAGTCGCTCATGCGCATGGTTGCGCTGCTGTTGACCCACACCCTCTACCGCTTGCGGGTTGAAGGACGAGACAACATCCCAGCCGAAGGTCCCGCGCTGCTCGTTGTGAATCATGTGTCGTTGGTGGATTGGTTGTTTCTCATCACCTCCTGTGATCGGTCGATCCGATTCTTGGCGGACTCCACCTACTTCCACCACTGGTTCCTGCGCCCGTTCATGAAGATGCTCGGCGCGATTCCGATCACCGCCGCCAGCCCGCGTGAACTGATGCGGGCCATGAAGGACGCCGGTCAGTATCTCAAGGATGGCGAGGTTGTCTGTATTTTTGCAGAGGGTGAGATCACCCGGACCGGTGCCTTGCTGCCGTTCCGCCGCGGTCTGACCAGGATCTTGAAGGGCAATGAGCACGTGCCGGTGATCCCGACCCACCTCGACCAGGTCTGGGGTAGTCCCTTCAGTTCCAAAGGCGGTGGTTTCTTGCGTAGCTGGAACGGGCCGATTCCGCGACCCGTTACCTTGTCGTTCGGTGAGCCCTTGCCGGCCGACACGCCGGTCGAGGAGATTCGCAGGCAGGTCAAGGCTCTCGATGAGCAGGCCTGGACCTTGCGCATGGACACGCGTCCTCCCCTGCACCACACCCTGACCCGTTTGTGTCGTAGGCGGCCGTTCAAGCTGGCGGTGTGCGACACCACGGGTAAGCGGGTGAACCGCATCCAGTTGCTCACCGGTTCGCTGCTGCTGGCGCGAGCTTTGCGCGAGTCCTGGAAGGATCAGGAGTACGTCGGCGTCATGCTGCCGCCGTCTGCCGGCGCCGTTCTGGTCAACGTCGCAGCCGCCTTTTCCGGCCGTGTCAGTGTCAATCTCAACTACACGGTCGGAACCGACAGCCTCGAGTCGGCTGTCGACCAGACTGGTTTGCGTACGGTGGTGACGAGTCGCGAGTTCTTGGAAAAGGCCGAGGTCACCCTGCCGGACAATGTCCAGCCGATCTGGCTGGACGAGATCGCTTCTGGTATCGGTGGGATGGCCCGATTCGGTGCCATGCTGCGGGCCATGGTGTTTCCGGTCCGCGCCCTGGAGCGATTTGCCGGCGCGATACGTCGCCCTGAAGTCGGCGATCTGGTCACGGTCATCTTCAGCAGCGGAAGCACTGGTGAACCGAAGGGCGTGATGCTGTCACACTTCAACATCGACTCGAACTCCGAGGCGGTAGCACAGGTGGTCAATGTCGACCAGAGCGACCGGTTGCTCGGCATCTTGCCGCAGTTCCACTCGTTTGGGTACATGTCGACCTGGTTCAGTCTCAACAATGGTCTCGGTCTGGTCTGCCATAGCAATCCAGTCGATGCGGCAACCATCGGTCCGCTGGCTGCACGCGAGAAGGTGACCCTGCTGATTGCAACCCCGACCTTCCTGCAGGTCTACCTGCGGCGTTGCAGTCCCGGTCAGTTCGGTGCGCTACGAGCGGTGATTACCGGTGCCGAGAAATTGCAGTCGAGCGTTGCAGATGCCTTCGAGGATCGATTCGGCATCCGTCCGCTCGAGGGCTACGGCGCGACGGAGACCGCGCCGGTGGTCGCCGTCGGCACCGCGGCCTACCGAGCACCGGGGTTTTTCCAGCCCGGCTGGCGGCGGGGCACGGTTGGTCAGCCAATCCCCGGAGTTGCGGCGCGGGTGGTGGACCCGGATACCAGAGAGCCGATGGCGATTGGTGAGTCCGGGATGTTGTTGATCCGAGGTCCCAACGTGATGGTCGGCTATCTCGGACGTGATGATCTGACGGCAAGTGTGATGCATGACGGCTGGTACATCACTGGCGACATCGCCATCATCGACGAGGATGGCTTCATCCGGATCACCGATCGTCTCTCGCGGTTCTCGAAGATCGGCGGCGAGATGGTGCCACACGGCAAGGTGGAGGAGATCCTCCACGAAGAAGTTGGTTGCCAGGAAGAGCGGGCGTTTTGCGTGACGGGGATCCCGGATCCGAAGAAGGGCGAGCGTCTCGCTGTCTTGACGACGATCGAAGAGGACCGGATCGAGGGTGTCTTGTCTGCGATGGGGGAGCGGGGCCTGCCGAATCTCTACATCCCGCGGCGCGATCAGTTCGTCAAGGTGGACGAAATACCGCTGCTCGGCACCGGCAAGGTCGACCTGAAGAGCGTCAAGAATGTCGCGCTGGCAGCACTCGGGGGCGAGGCCTGAGTCAGCAGCTGCGCGCGGAGGCCCGCGTCGCTGAATGCACTACAGATCTCCAGCCCGCTGCATCCTCTGGGCCCGTCGTGTGTCGGCGGTCTGTTCGGCCTCCATGCGGCCGCAGAAGGCGCCGCCCTCCTGCACCCGGATGAACGAAGCGAACAGTGGCGAAACCTCTTGGATAGCCTGGTAGAGATCGATGGCACTCTGCCGGTAGGCGAAGTGGCCTTCCGGACCTGAGCGCAATTCGATGAAGTAGGCGCACTGCCGCGGCTCGAAGGTGATCCGCACCCGCTGCAAGAACGCAAACGGAGTCACGTAGCCGGCGGCGTACGGATGTTCGGAGGCCACCACCTGCTGTAGGGCCGCTACGGAATCCAGCACCTTGGCGTAGGGTTCTGCCAGGCCGGCGTCATGAATCAACGGAGGCGTGAGGTAGCCATGCATCGTCGACAGGGTTTGCTGTTGTTGGAAGCCTTTGCGGTGTCTGCCGATGTCACGGTATGCCCCGAAGTCGACCAGCAACTCGAAGTCAAAGGGCTGAGCTCCCTCGGTCCCGAACGGCAGCGGGTCCCGCTTGCCGCGGTTGGCCAGGATTTCGTCCATCATGGCGGCACGCTCCGCAGTAGACATCTGCTTGCAGCGCGCCAGCAGGTCGCTGTACGGCGCCGAGCTTTGCTCGTAGATTGTGGAGGCGAGGACCTTGGCATCCAGGTCGGCGTCGTAGGCCAGCAGTTCGATACCCGGCTGGCCCTCTCCGAGGACCCGTTGCGGGTTGTCGAATGCTGCCGCCACCTCGCGGGTCTTGGCATACTGCTCAGCGAGGTACTCGTTGGGTCCCGCATGGGCCAACAGGGTTGGCAGCTGTGACTCGGCTTGTTCCTTGATCCTCTCGCCGACCAGGCGGAACTCTGCCAGTGGGTGGCTGACGAGTTCTGTGATCACATCTGATAGCGTCCGCGCGTCGGCGACCATGCCCCACTTGGTGTGGATTGCGGGAGTCAACAGGTAGCGTGCGGCGTCAAACGCCTCGGCCTTCAGCGCCCGTAGCCAAGGTCCGCGTTGCTCGTCTTCACCGAGTGGTCGTTGTGCTTCGAGGTAGGCGAGCAACGACTCCGACATCTCCTGGTAGAGTTCGAAGGTGATCTGCAGGATTTCCTCGTAGGCCTCGGCGGCTGCTCCACCGGCGGCCAGCACTTCGGGATCGCGCCAGTGCCCCTCCTTGCTGAACGAGATGTAGCGGGTGGAGGATTCTTCGAAGCTGCAACGTCGTTCTCGCTGGATGAAGCGGGTGACGAGTTGGGATACGTTCTCGATTGCGAGGTGCACGACCGATCCTTCGCGCAGGGAATTGTGTCCGTGATCGATTGCGTAGGTCTTGAGGAACTTGCCGGCCTTGTCGGACATCAGTCCGGTCAGGTAGTTCGGCTCGGACTCGGAGATCTCCAGGTCCTCGAGGCTCTTGCCGCTGGCCTCGAGTCCCTTCTTCAGCCGATCGAGGAACTGATCCCGCATCGACAACTGGCTGCGCGAGTAGACTCCGTTCAGGGTCGCGGCGACCTCCGGTGGCAGGTCGTGCACGCAGTAGATATCGCCGTGCTCTTTGGGGGTGAGCACCGAGAAGTGCCGCTCCAGCAACCGCCGCTCCTTGTCTGAGTAGCCCATCGGTGCTGACGGTAGCGGCCCGGCGGTGACCTTGCACTAGGGAAGGATCCACCTCTTCTCCACGGGGTTTCCACACCCCGGGCGACTCTTCCCGATCGGCGTCCACCGTTCCATGCGGATGATCTGCGGCGGATGATAAAGAAACGGTGGCTCCAGACGGAGCCACCGTTTCAGGGGGGAGGGGTAGAACCGGGTTCGTCAGGTCAGACACACGACATCGAGCGAGTCTCCGTTGCGGTAGACCGACAGCCAATCCTGCCGGATGAGTCGGGAGATCTCATCGGCAAGGGCCCGGGTGGTCAGTTCGTGGATTGCCTGCTCGCCGGACGCTGGCTCGGTAGTCTCAAGCCCCTGCAGCTGTTGCAGGAGGTCGAGCACGCGCTGTCTATCGGATTCCCGCATCGTGGTATCTAGACCTGTCTGACGGCTACTAGGCCATGATTTCCAGTTGGTTGCGGTTCTTCGTTAAAACTTCGACGATGGGTGCTGCGATCGGATGTGAGATCGAGACACGTTCCACCCTTGCCCCAACCGATGCCATACCCCCTCATGACTCATCGTCGGCTTGCCCGGGTCGTGATCTCTGCGTCGCTGCTCCCGGCAGGGGCCGCGCAGGCGACCAAGACTCCGCAGCGGTCGGCCTGGGAACCGGCGTTGGAGTGGTGCGAGGCCCGCTTGGTCGAGTTCCGCGGTGACCTGGAAGCGGCCCACGCCACCCTGCTCGCCAGGGTGGAGACGGAGTCCCCCAACTTGCTGGCGCGGCTCCGTGACAAGAAACCGGCCAAGCACCGTGAAGGCTATGGCCTGCTCCCTGAGATCAACCGCGACCTGGCCTATCTCGATGTGCCGCTGCAGCGGAGTTGGTTTCGCATCGAGTGGCTGAGCACCAACTTCGTGTCCCAATGGCGGGATGGTTTCGCCCTGCGCCAGCGCTGCAAGACTGGTAAGGAACTCGAGGCACTGTGCAACGAGTATCTCGCTCTCCGCCGCACGATGCAGTTGATGAGTTCCAATGTCTCGTATCACCGTTACTGGCAGAAGGCGATCCCCGAGTACCACGAGTTCTTTGCGCGACGCAACGCGCTGCTTCCAAAGGTCGAAGAATTGCAGAAGCTCCTGGAGCAGGGTGGCGACGCGAAGAGGATCGAAGCGATTCGCGCCGAGGTGCAGTCCGAGGTGGCTCCTTTCCAGAAGACGCCGGGATTGAAGGTCAGTACCGATGAGGATGGCTGGCGGGTTCTCCGCGTCGAGGTGGTGACTGATATCACCGATGAGACGTTCTTGAAGACCTTCGAGGCGGCGGTCGATCGTGAGTACACACAGTCGGCGGTGGCGCGGGCCAAGAAATTCCGGATCGAACTCTCATTACAGAGGATGTCGCCGGCCAGGCTCTATCCCGATGGCGTGCCGGCTCTGGCCAGCGTTGTTGACATTGAAAAACACGTCGCACGGTTTCCCAAGGGCGCCTTGGTCCTGACCACCGGTGCACGTTCGACGCATGCATTCAACGGTCGCTATATCCAACTTGGCACCAACCGATGTCGTCCGCGTACCCTGGCCCATGAGTTTGGCCACCTGCTGGGCTTCAGCGATGCCTACCTGCGCTGTTTCACCGGCAAGTCAACGGACCCGCTGGGCTGTTCGATCATGGAATGGACTGGACTCCTCAACGACTTGATGGGGGAGCCGGAACACGGGCGGGTGACGTCGGCGATGCTTGATCGCCTGTTGTCAGCATACCAGCAGTGATCTTCTCGGGACCCGGGCGGCGACTGATGAAAGCCGTGTAGCACGGTGTGAGGGTGGGGCTTACGCCAGCTTTGGCAGGTCCCCGCAGGCCGCTCGCTGCTGCTGTCGGCACCTGCCCCTTGCTTGCGGACCGGTCTTCACATGAGATTTGCCCCATGATCCGCATCCCGCTCTCGGCAATCCTGTGCAGCACGCTCCTGACCGGCCAGGGCCAGGTCGAGAAGGCGACCGCCGACCTGGTACTTCGCAACGGCAAGATCGTCACCGTCGATCCGGACCTCGGCACCGTCGATGCTCTCGCTATCCGAGGTGATCGCATCTTGGCGGCTGGCACCGACTCGGAGGTCGCTCGCTACATCGTTGATTCGACCAAGATCCTCGATCTCAATGGCAAGATGGCGATGCCCGGATTTATCGAGGGCCATGGGCACTTCACTGGCGTGGGCGACGCGATGCAGCGGCTTGACCTGATGCATGTCAAGAACTGGCAGGAGGTCGTTGCGATGGTGGCAGCTGCGGTCGCGCAGGCCCGACCGGGCGAGTGGATTCTGGGCCGCGGATGGCACCAGGAGAAATGGGACCGGGTGCCGCCTGGCGGCGTCGAAGGGTTTCCTGCGCACGACACGCTCAGCGCGGTGTCGCCGAACAACCCGGTGATGTTGACACACGCCAGCGGACACGCCTCGTTCTTCAACGCCAAGGCGATGGATCTAGCCGGGGTCGATTCCAAGACCAAAGACCCGAAAGGCGGTGAGATCCTGCGTGACGAAGGCGGCCGGCCGATCGGGGTCTTTCGGGAGAACGCGACTGGCCTGGTCAGTCGGGCGCGCCGAAGTGGCAACATCCGTAGGAGCCGGGCAGACGTGCGAGCGGCACTGCGACAGACGATCAAGCTGGCCGACGATGCATGCCTGTCGAATGGCGTCACGAGTTTCCAAGATGCCGGTTCGGGCTTTGGTACCATCGACATGTTCAGGGAGATGGTCGACAAGGGCGAGCTGCACACACGCTTGTGGGTGATGATCCGCAGCAGCAACCGGCTGCTTGCCAGCAAGATGGCTGACTATCGGATGATCGGGCACGGCAACAACCACCTGACGGTGCGTGCGGTCAAGCGCAGCATCGACGGCGCTCTCGGCCCGCGTGGCGCATGGTTGCTCGAGCCCTATGACGATCTGAAGAGTAGTAGGGGACTCGAGACTTCGACCGTGAAGAACGTGACCGAGATGGCGCGGTTGGCGATGAAGCACGATTTTCAGGCCTGCGTGCACGCGATTGGTGACCGTGCGAACCGCGAGGTACTCGACATCTTTGAGAAGCAGTTCCGGGCCAACCCGGCGAAGAAAGATCTGCGTTGGCGGATCGAGCACGCCCAGCACATCCACCCAGACGACGTGCCGCGGTTCGGGAAGCTAGGTATCATCGCCTCGATGCAGGGAGTGCACTGCACCTCGGATGCCATTTACGTGTTGGCGCGTTTGGGCGAGGAACGGGCCCGTACCGGCGCATATGTCTGGCAGGATCTGATGCAGACTGGGGCCCTGGTCACCAACGGAACCGACGCCCCGGTGGAGAACATCAGCCCGATCGCCTCGTTTTATTCGACGGTGTCTCGTCGCTTGAAGGACGGCAGCGTCTTCTTCCACAAGCAGCGCATGAGCCGCATGGAAGCCCTGAGGTCCTACACAGTGCATGCCGCCAAGGCGGCTTTCGAGGAGGACATCAAGGGCACCCTCACGCCAGGCAAGTTGGCCGACGTCGTGGTTTTGTCCCGTAACCTGATGACCTGCGCCGAGAAGGACATTCCGACCACCAAGGTGCTCTACACGATCCTTGGTGGCAAGGTCCGCTACCAGGCGAAGTAGTCTAGCCTTCCAGGAACCTCTCGGCCTCGATTGCGGATGCGCAACCGGTTCCGGCGGCGGTAACCGCTTGTCGGTAGAAGCTGTCCTGGCAGTCACCACAGGCGAATACCCCGGGGACTTCGGTGGCGGTGCGATCGGGCATTGTGATCAGGTAGCCGACTTCGTCCATCTTGAGTTGGCCTTCGAAGATCTGCGTGTTGGGTGTGTGGCCGATCGCCAGGAACAGCCCATCTGCCGAAGCCTCGCTCTTCTCACCGGTCTTTGTATCGGTGATCTCGACGCCCGTGACCTTGCCCTCATCGATCCCGAGTACGTCGGTGATCGAGGTATTCCAGTGCACGGTGATCTTCGGATTCTCGAGTGCTCGGGCCGCCATGATCTTGCTCGCCCGTAGCACGTCACGGCGGACGATCATGTGTACTTCGCTCGCGAACTTGGTCAAGAACGTCGCCTCCTCGCAGGCTGAGTCACCGCCGCCGACGATGTAGACGACTTTGTCCTTAAAGAAGAACCCGTCGCAAGTCGCGCAGGCAGATACTCCGCGGCCTTGCAGCGCAGTTTCGTTTGGCAGCCCGAGGTACTTGGCCGATGCGCCGGTGCTGATGATCAGCGTCTCGCATTTGTACTCATTGCCAGCTGTCGTCCGGACCGTGAAGGGCCGTTCGCTCAAATCAACTTCGTTGGCGTGTTCTTGGATGACCGTGGTCCCGAACCGCACAGCCTGGGCCTTGAACATCTCCATCATTTCAGGACCCATCACACCGTCAGGAAACCCCGGGTAGTTCTCGACGTCCGTGGTGATGGTCAGTTGTCCCCCGGGCTGCTCGCCGGCCAGGATCACCGGTGCCATGTTGGCGCGGGCGGTGTAGATGGCAGCCGTGTAGCCAGCGGGGCCGGTACCGAGGATGAGGGTCTTGAGGACGTCAGGCATGGCAGCGTTCGAATCGAGAGAAGTCAGCGGCTACGTAACTTAGTCCGCGGGACGACAACTTCGATCACAAACTTGCCAACCTAGCGTCCTGCTGAAGCAGCAGGGCCCGCCTGGGAGGAATGAACTACCCTGGCCCGCTTGATCTGTTCGGGCGAGAGCCGTTGCGGAACAAATCGTTTCTCAGCAAGGAATCGCCGCTTCTCCAACGAGTGGTCCCGGTAGGTGGCGCGTAGATCGACCCGCATCACGCCGTCCTCCATGGTCAGCACGAAGTGGGAGGCCGGGCCGCTGGTTGCGGGGTCTGCGACGTGAACGAGGTATTCGTACTGGCGCTTGCTGACTCCCGTCACCCGTAGGGCTTGCTGGCCGTCCCGATTCTCGAGGCACAGCGCACGGATCGCTGGCCGGGCGTCGGAGCAGACGAGGTCCTGCAGGGCAGTCCGGTCCCGCTGCATCAGAGCGGTCTGGAACGCCTCGAACCGTTGCTGGGCGAGGTTCTCGCCGGATCGGTCAGTGCTGCAGCCGGCTACCAGCCACAGTCCGATCCATGCCATCCATGCCTTGTGTCGTGTCACCCCCATGTCATCGACCAGATTGGCACAAGCCTGAACCCAGACCTGAGAATGCTAGCCGAGGATGTTGCGGGCCCGTGCGACCGGGTCAGAGGCCGATGTCAGTTCCTGGAAGATCTCCTCGAGCCGCTGGTTGTCCTGTCCGGAGCGCAGCGCCGCCATCGTATCGAGGGCGACGAGTTCTCCGGCGGCCAGGATCGCGATCCGGTCGGCGAGGGTTTCCACGACGTCCAGCATGTGGCTGCAGTACAGCACCGCTCCGCCCCGCTGGGCGAATTCGCGGATGACTTCCTTGAGGATCAGGGTGGTTTCGACGTCGAGGCCTGAGAGGGGCTCGTCGAGCACCAGGACCCTTGGGTCGGTGAGCAGAGCGCTCGCCAGCACGACCTTCTGCATCATGCCCTTCGAGAAACCGACCATTGGGTCGTGTTGCCGATCCAGAATGCCAAACCCGTCCAGCAGGCGCAGGGTGCCAGCCTGGATCGCCGATTCTTGCATCTCGAAGAGTCGGCCGCGCAGCTTGAGATACTCATCCGGAGTCAGTGTGTCGTAGAGGTTGGCAACCTCTGGCACGTACGCCACGCGACGGCGTACCTCGACCGGGTTGGCATCCGCGTCCAGACCGTCGATCTCGATGGTGCCGGAATCCTGCTTCGCGAGTCCGACGATGCAGGACACGGTCGTGGTCTTGCCGGCGCCGTTGGGGCCCAGGAGTGCCAGGATCTCCCCCTTGGGAACCTGGAAGCTGAGATTCCGGACGGCTACCAGGTCGCCGTAGGTCTTGCGAAGAGAGTCGATGCGGATCATTTCCCGTCTTTCTATCGGACGCCTGTGTTCTCATCCAGTCTCGGGGGCATGAGAATGCTCCTCGTGAACAACACTCTGACTCACGCCTCGCTCGTCACGATCGCGCTGGCCAGCATCAGCCTTGCGCAGACCCCAAAGACCCAAGCTGAGCGCTACGCGCTGGTGGACGCCTTCCCGTCCCAGGCGGAGTTCGACCGGCCGATCTACATTGACCACCACAAAGGAGATCCGGCGGTCTACTACCTCGTCGAGCAGTACGGCCGCATCTTTCGTATTCCGCGCGGCGGCGACAAGAGTGGCCGTGAGCTGTTTCTAGATTGGCGCAGCCAGACACTCAGTCCGCGATCCGGTGGTCACAACGAAGAGGGCCTGTTGGGTTTTGCCTTTGATCCCGAGTTTGACGCGAATGGATTTGTCTACATCTACTACTCGATCAAGACGGGTCAGCGGACGATTCGGCGCCGAGGCAAGGAGTCCAAAGTCCCTACGCGTGCGAGTGTCGTGTCGCGTTTGGCAACGGCCATGCATGGTGAACAACGCATCGCGGTGGTCAATTCGGAGTTGGCGATCCTGCGGGTGAATCAGCCGTATGGCAACCACAACGGCGGCACCATCGTGTTTGGTCCTGACCAGATGCTCTACGTCGTGCTAGGGGATGGAGGGGCGGCCAACGATCCGTTGAAAGCCGGACAAGACCTCTCCAACGTCCTCGGGTCTATCTTGCGAATCGATGTTCGCGGTGCGTCCGTAGAGCAACCTTACAAGGTGCCGTCCGACAACCCTTTCGTCGATCGGGACAAGGCGCGCGGTGAGATTTGGGCGTACGGTCTACGCAACCCTTGGCGGATCAGCTTTGACCGGGACACCGGAGATCTGTGGTGTGCCGATGTCGGTCAAAACCTGTGGGAGGAAGTCGACCGCGTGGTCAAGGGTGGCAACTACGGCTGGAACAAGCGCGAGGGTCTGCATCCCTTTCCACCCAGGAAGCCAGTTGCTGCGGGTGCGGACGGGACGTCGACAGGCGATGACCGAAGCCAGGCTGGCATGATTGATCCGGTCGCCGAATATCACCATCGCGAGGGTGTGTCGGTGACTGGCGGCTATGTATACCGCGGCTCTGACCTGCCCGAATTACGCGGTAAGTTCGTATACGCCGATTACCAGACGGGACGCTTGTGGTGTGTCGCCGAGGATCGCAAGGGTGGCAAGCACCAGGTGACCCAGCTGATGCGGCGGGCGGGTGCGGTGGCCTCGTTCGGCGAGACGGTGTCGGGGGAGGTTCTCCTTCTGCGCTACGATGGCGGTAGGATCAGCCGCCTGGTCCGGGCGCCCGAAAAGTAGGCGCGAAGGCCGACACGAAAGGTCAGGAGCTTGCCGGGTCTGGTTCGGATTCGTTCGGCGGCTCGGGTTCGGGGGATGAAGTCTCGATCGTTGGCACCATGGGCATCACAGGCTCCTCCGGGTTGTCCCAGATTGCCTGCCAGAGTTCGCGGTAGACCTTGGGCTGGCGGTCCTTGTGGATCGGCAGGATCCGCTGCATCGCGCGACAGCGGCGCAATTCGATCTCGGCCAGGGTGGGCTCGTTCTCGCCCTCACCCTTGCCGATGATGTCACCCATTGGGTTGACGATCCTGCTGTCGCCAGGGAAGGCTAGCAACTCGCCATTGCGCATCGACTCCTCGGTGCCGGTGCGGTTGCAACCGATGACGAACATCTGGTTTTCGATGGCGCGCGCCCGTGTCAGGTTTCGCCAATGATCAGATCGCGTTTCCGGCCACTGTGCAGGTACCACCAGCAGTTGCACGCCTTGGTGGAAGTAGTAGCGGATCAGTTCTGGGAACCGGATGTCGTAGCAGATCGCCAGACCGATTCGGCCCAACCTCGTATCGACAAACGTCGCCGACGTGCCTGGACTCATCTGGCGATGTTCGGAATTGGGCGAAAACAGATGCATCTTGCGGTAGGTGGCGATCACCTTGCCCTGATCCGAGATGCAGCAGCGGTTGAAGAAGTTCCCACGTTCCTCTTCGAGACCACTGCCGACAACCATCACGCCGAGTTCTTCGGAGAGACGTGTCATCGAGCGTTCCGCTTCACGAGATTCCCGGATCAGGGAGACCGTAGGATCCGCAACGAGCGACGTTGGCCACATCTCTGGCAACACGATCAGCTCGGCCTCGCGCTTGGCAGCGGCGCGGACTGCGGCGGTGGCTGCCTCGAGGTTCGCCGAGACATTGCCGGAATCGACATTGATCTGGGCGCAGGCGGCGACGAAGGTCTTTGTTTCAGATCCTGGCACGGGTTCGTGAGGATACCTCTCAAAAGAGAACAGGGCCTAGTACCAGCCGCGGAAATCCGCGGGGTCTAGGCCCTGGCTCCTTCCGATCGGGGTATTCCGATCAGCCCTGGAACAGAATGTCGTCCGGGGAAGTGTTCTTGCTCGGACGGGCGGCAGCGCCGGTCTTCGTCGAGGTGATCAGCTGGTTGCTCGGCTTGAACATGATGGTCTCCTTGTCGGCGACATCGATGCTCTTACCGGTGAGGGGGTGCTTGTAGGCACGGCCCTTGCGGATACGGCGCTCGAAAGTGCCGAAGCCCTTCACCGCTACCTTGCTGCGCGTGCGCAGAAGATCCTGGATGGAGTCCAGGACGGCGTCGAGCACGCGTGATGCGGTGCGGCGAGGAACGTTGAGTTCCCGCGCGACGGCCTCGGACAGAATGCCCTTGTTGGCCTGACGGGCAAACGAGTCCTTGGCAGCAGCTTCGGGGCCGGTGCCCGTGATCTGCGCTTCGGTTTGGTTGTCCCTGTTCTGGTCAACCTGATTCACATTGGTGTTGTTGTTCGTAAGACGGGTCATCCTAGTATCTCTCCCAGTCGCCTAAGTGCTGTGGTTCGGGGTCATACACATGCATGCCCTCGAATTTCCCCTTGCTGTTACTAATCTGTAAGCCGACACCGCCAGGCCACATGGATCTGCAGAGCTAGCAACTAGCCCCGTAGTTCCTGAGCGGCCCTTCTGAGGTACCGGATCTTGTGTTTGCTGGAGCCGTTGGTGTGCGGCCCTCCGATCTCATCGGAATTCTGGCGTTCAGATCTTTTGGGCCTTTCTCAGGGAAATGCCATTCGGTCGAGTTCTTCCGACCGTCGATTCCATCGATGTTCCCGCTACACGAGCAATGACGGCGACATACGGGCCTTGCAGCAGGAACTCGATCCCGAGTCACTCGGGATGTGATGGCTGCAAAATGAGCGAATTACCTCGCGAGTTTTTCGGTTGGTTGCCAGCGTTTGATTTCTGGGGGGTGTCGGATTGCCTGTTGAGATCGGGCTTGTGAGTCCTCTACCGACTTGCGATTTGGGAGCGGTGCTGCGTGGATTCAGACTTTCTGTTCGATGTGCGTGGCGTTCGGTCTCGTTGTACCACCGTAGTGTGCCGCGAAATGCAACACCCTGTTGCACCGGCGCGACGAGAGCGTGCTTACCCTGCGGTGTGAGCTAACCGGTAGACCCGGCGCCTGGCCCCATTGGTGCCTTCCAACCCCAGAAATCGCGTGGTATCGTCCCCGCTCCAATACCTGGGGACGTAGCTCAGTTGGTAGAGCGTTGCGTTCGCAATGCAAAGGTCAGGGGTTCGACTCCCCTCGTCTCCACCATTCACCATCAGCGGTCGAGGGGGCAGTCAGTCGGAATCTACCCGGTTCCACGCCGCCGGGGACATTCCCGGATGCTCCAAGGCCGAGCGCCCCGGAAACGAAGCGGGGGGGGCCCCCGCGGGGGGGGGGCCCCCCCGGGGGGCCCACGCGTGGGGTGTGGGGGGATAAACAACGGGCACACCA
>JAYZDB010000071.1:0-11151 GCA_036338025.1 Planctomycetota bacterium | reverse complement strand
GCCGGCCCGACGGAACGCCCCGGCAGACGATCCGCCGTCACGGTTCGAGACACCGGTGCTGGCCGCCATCGACGCGTTCTTCACCTCGGCAGACCAAGACGAAGAACGCCAGGCCCTGCAGCGGCGACTGTCCCTGGCACTCGACCGCGCAACCCGCAAGCTGGCGGACAAGATCGACGGACTGGCTCGGCAACAGACCGAAATCGCTCGGATCGACGAACTCCGCAGCCACGCCGACCTGTTGCTGGCCTACGGCTTCAGCGCCGCACCAGGTGCCGAGTCGATCACCGTCCCGGACCCGAATGATCCCGAGGCGGAACTGATCGTACCATTGCAACCAGGCAAACCCGTGCAAGTGCAGGCGGACAAGCTCTACCAACGCGCCCGCAAACTCGAGCAAGGGCAGGCGATGGCCGCCCAACGTCGACAAGAAGCCGAGTCGGAACGCGATGCACTCGTACAATTCAGCGCCAGGCTGGCATCCGCCACCGAGATCCCAGACCTCGAGGAGTTGTTCACGGACCTGGTGAGCCGGGGCCTGATGCGTGCTGCCAAACGCGCAGACCAGAGCACCCAACCGGCTAGATCGAAACAACTGGACAAGATCACCAAGGGTCACAAGGTGCGCTGCTTCACCTCCGAGACCGGCGATCTCATCATGGTCGGCCGGACCAACCAGCAGAACGACCGGCTGTCCCTCGCCATCGCGCGCGGCAACGACTACTGGCTGCACGTCGGGCGCGGCTACGCCGGCAGCCACGTGGTGGTGCGGATCCCCAAGGAGAAAACGCCCAGCCTCGAGACCCTCCTCGATGCCGGCACCCTGGCGATCCACTTCAGCAAGGCCCGCAACGCCGAACGCTGCGAAGTGATCTACACCCGGGCCAAGAACGTCCGCAAGCCGAAAGGCCTGCCACCGGGCAAAGTCACCACCACCGACACCAGGACCCTGCAGATCGACATGGAGCCCGGCCGCCTCAAGCGCCTGCTCGACTCCGCAATCGGCGCGGAGTAACCGCCGGCCCAAGCACAGCGACCGCCGGAGTCCGGCAGCCCGGGCGCCTAAGCGGATTGTCCACAAACGGTTGGCTAGCACCGCCTGCCCAGGCCAGGCGACCTAAACCTGCAAACATCCTGGAAAGTTATCCACAACCCACTGTCGACTTTGCGAATCGGTTCTGAAACCTCTTTTACAGGTTCTTCATTCGGGCATTCTTAGGGCTCACACCGAGTTCGACACCATGCTTAGCCCCCAACTGCGGGCCCTCCACGAGGACAACCGGATCTCGTGGAACGCGGCCACGATCGCCCACAACAGCCACAAGGGCGACCAGATCCGCTTCTTCCAAGAAGGCGGTGACACCCTGTTCCCTGAGGATGTCGAGCTCCTCGGCGAGTTGTCGGGCAAACGTGTCCTGCACCTGCAGTGCAACTGCGGCCAGGACACCCTGAGCCTGGCGCGCCGCGGTGCAACCGTCACCGGCGTGGACATCTCCGACCAGGCGGTGGATTTTGCCCGCAACCTGTCGGTACGCACCGGGATCCCGGCCGAGTTCCACCGCGCCGATCTATACGACTGGCTGATCACCCACCGCGACGCCGGCGAACCATTCGACATCGTCTACAGCTCGTATGGAGCGCTGCAGTATCTCTCGTCCCTGCAACTGTGGACGCGTCTCATCACCGACATCCTCCGACCTGGCGGTAGCGTGATCCTCATCGACTTCCACCCGGTGCTGCACATGTTCGACTCCCGTGGCAAGCTGCAAAATCCATACACCGCCAGTGGTCGACCGAGCACCAAGCAGTGCGGGGTATCCGACTACGTCCAGCAGGCTGGCGTCGGACTCGCCGAGGATCGATACGAGGCCGGCATCCAGAACTTCGCCAATCCGTACCCGCAGCACGTCTTTCACTGGGGCCTGGGCGAACTCACCGAGGCTCTGCTCGACCAGGGCCTGTCGATCGAAGTGCTGCGCGAATACCCCCACGGCAACGGTCACCGATACTTCGATGACAGCACGCCAACCCGCAGTCGGCAGTTCCTGCCGCCCTCGGACCTGCCCCCGATTCCGATGATGTTCGGCCTGCGGGCGCGTCGCTAAGCCCAGGCCACGCTGGTCTGAGCCGACTGTCACGGTATGACAAAGAGGCGATGACCCTCTCCTGTCCGCATTTTGGAGAGTGCGGTGGCTGCACCGAACTCACGACACCGATCGCCGCCCAGCGGGCTGCGAAGCTGGTCGCAGTACGCGAAGCACTCGGACCACAAACCGAGAACCTCGAGTTCGGGTTCACCGACCAGCCCGACCGCGAGCCCCGCCACGACCGGCTACGAATCCTGTACCCGGTGCAACCAGATTCCGAGCGCGGACTTCGCATGGGGCTCTACCGGCGCGGCAGTCACCAGGCGATCGAAATCCAGTCCTGTGAACTTCAGCATCCAGCTCTCACCACGATCGCCCAGCGAGCCCAGCAGATCTTCCGGCAACGGTCGATGGACCCATATGACGAACATCGGCACCAGGGTCTGCTGCGGGCCTTCCACGCTCGTTTGAGCGCCAGTACCGGGGAAGTCCTGCTGGGTGTGGTGACAACCGGCGAACCGCTGCCCGATCCCCATGGCCTGGCCCGGGAACTGTTCGATGCAGCGCGGGATCTGCCGGTCGCCCGTGGCAAACACTCGACGCCAGTCGGAGTCGTGCACAACCGCAACCCGAAGCCTGGCAACGTATTGCTGGGGCAGCAGAGCGTAGTCCTAACCGGCCGTGACCACCTGTTCGACAAGGTCGATGGTCTGACCTTTCGGGTCGGGTTCGCGAGCTTCTACCAACTCCACCGGCGCGCCCAGAGCCTGCTCTACCAGCCCGCCATGGCAATGCTCGCCCCCTACATGACCGGCGCACACATCGTAGATGCCTACGGCGGCGTCGGCACCTTCGCGCTGCGGTGTGTACGGCGCAACGCTGGTGCCGTCACCTTGGTCGAGAACCATCCGCAGGCCTGTGAAGATGCTGCGTTCAACAGCCAGGCCAACAACACTCCGATCAAGGTGCTGCGCGCCTCCTTCCCAGACGCAGACATCCAGTCCCCGGACCTGCTGATCGTCGATCCAACCCGGGCCGGGTTGCAACCGGCCGGCTGTGCAAAGGTGAGCCGGTTGGCAGCCCCCCAGTTGCTCTACGTCGCCTGCAGTCTACCAGCGCTGGCACGCGACCTGGCAGAGCTGCCGCAGTACCGCCTCGCCGAACTGCAACTCGCCGATCTGTTTCCACACACGGCACACGTCGAGCTGCTGGCACGCCTGGAGCACCGACCAAGCGGGCACCGTGGCTGATCCAAGCCTCGCCCGGGATAGACAAGCATGGCACGGAACCAGCGAGTTGATTCCCCTCCAGCACGCGCACCGCTAGATTGCTGGACCTACTGTCGAGGCAACGAAGCAGACTTCGATCCCGACACATGCTCCACCGATTCCGGTCCTGTGCCAGAATGATCCTAAGGGTTATCACCGCTCCGATACGACGACCCTTCGCAGCCCTGGCCCACTGGCTGCACACGCGCTGGCCCGCTGGCACGGTCGAGCAGCTGCCCGTCGTACAGGCCGACGGCAGCACCAACGTATCTGGCCTGGTGGTGGTCGGCGATCTCCTCGGCATCTCCCTGCTCAAGCTGTCGGCCGACTCGGGCGCCCGCGCGATCCAGGGCATGCTCGCCGACCCACAGTTCCAGAAGCAAGCCAGCAGCGCGGACCCCAGGGTCTGCGACGTGCTCATCGTGGGGGCTGGGATCAGCGGGATGGCGGCGGCTCTCGAAGCAGACAAGGCCGGTCTCCGTTACGAATTGCTGGAGGGCACGGAACCCTTCTCGACGGTGCGGAACTTCCCTACCGGCAAACCGATCTACGCCTACCCCACCGACATGGAACCGACCGGTGGCATGCGGTTTACCGGCAAGGTCAAGGAAACCCTGCTCGACGAACTGAGAGCCCAGACGCTGGAGCGCGGCATCCGACCGACACGCCGGGCGGTGGTCGAGAAGATCGTGCGACACCGCCCGTACCTCGAGGCGGTGATCCCCGGCGAGGACCCCGTGTTGGCCCGTCGGGTGGTCGTGGCAATCGGACGTACCGGTAACTTCCGTCAACTGGGTGTTGCGGGCGAAGACCTCCCCAAGGTCGGCAACCGACTGTTTGACCCCAAGGACTTCCATGGCCAACGGGTGCTGGTGGTTGGCGGCGGGGATAGCGCCCTCGAGGCGGCGATCGCCATCGCAAGGAGCGGCGGCGACGTCGACCTCTCGTACCGCCAGTCAGAATTCTCGCGACCCAAAACCCAGAACATCGCCGCCGTCCAGCAACTACAACGAAATCCCGCAGCTGTAGCGGACGGTACCGACGCCGAACACCAGCGCGCCGCCGGCAATATCGACCTTCACATGGACTCACGGGTCGGTCGGATCGACGACCGCAGCGTCACCCTGCAGGGCCCGGCTGGTGAACAGGTCCTGCCGAATGACGCGGTCCTGACCATGATCGGTCGGGAGGCCCCGCTCGATTTCTTCCGGCGTAGCGGAGTCCGCATCCGTGGTGAGACCCGCGGCCTTGAGTGGCTCGGGGTCGCGGCCTTCTTCCTGTTCATCTGGCTGCTCTACGACTGGAAGAACTACGGCATCGTCGACCAGATCGGCGTCGTCAAGCAGGAGGTCTTGCAGGGCTACGTCGGCGGCTGGCTCAGCAAGCTGGCTGAGTGGTGGAACCTGCGAATCGACGATCGTTCGACCTTGCTCGGGACCCTGGCGGTTTCCATGGGCAAACGATCGTTCTACTACACGCTGCTCTACACGATCTGCATCGGCTGGTTCGGGCTACGGCGCGTGCTACGCCGGCGTACCCCGTACGTCACCCTGCAGACCAGTGTCTTGTTTCTGGTGCAGTTGCTGCCCTTGTTCTTGCTACCGGAGTTGCTCCTGCCATGGCTTGGCTACAACGGTGTCTTCGACACCGGCTGGGCCCAGCAACTCGCGGATGGACTGTTCGAGGCCTCCATCACGCCGCAGGAATCGGCCGCCCAGCAATGGCCCGACGGTGACCACCCGCGAGCCTACTGGCGAGCGTACGGCTTCATCCTGGCCTTTCCGCTGTTGGTCTACAACGTCCTCAACTCAACTCCGCTGGGACCATGGCTGTGGATCTCGGCCATCCAGACCTTCCTGATCATCCCGCTCATTGTCTGGAAATGGGGCAAGGGTGCTTTTTGTGGTTGGATCTGCTCATGCGGTGGCCTCGCCGAAACCATGGGGGATGCACATCGTCACAAGATGTTCCACGGCGAAGTCGCCAACCGCTTCAACATGGTCGGCCAGGTGATCCTCCTGCTCGCCTTCACCTTGCTAGGTCTGCGCATCTGGGGCTGGGTCTACGAGGGCGGTGCAGTCGATCAGAACTTCTGGCGCTTGATCGACGCCAGTTCGTGGTTCAGCTACCTGTGGCTGGTCGACGTCGCGGTCGGCGGAGTCCTCGGGGTAGGGCTCTACTTCAAGTATTCCGGACGGATCTGGTGCCGATTTGCCTGCCCGCTCGCCGCCTTGATGCACTTCTACGCTCGCTTTTCCCGATTCCGTATCCTCTCGGACAAGGACAAGTGCATCTCTTGCAATGCCTGCACCAGCAACTGTCACATGGGAGTCGACGTGATGAACTTCGCCAACAAGGGCGCGCCGATGGAGGACCCCGAGTGCGTACGCTGCGGGGCCTGCGTGCAAGTCTGCCCGACTGGCGTCCTGGAGTTCGGAGAGGTCGACGGCGCGGGCGAGATCAAGCGTCGTAGCTGGTTGTCGGCCTCATCCGTGGCAGGTGCGGAAGGACCGCAATCCGCCGATTCCTGACTTCCAACCGCCCTGAAACCGGGTGTCCGCTTGACCCAACCGCGCCCGCCGCGTGCAATATGGCCCCCTCACTGACCCCGCGTCCTGTCACATGAAGAAGTTCCTTCCGATTGCAGTCCTGTGTCTGCCTGCATGCGCGCTATTCGGCGGCCTCTCCGAAGCCGAGCTACGGCAGATGAACGAGCACCGGGTCCGGTGCCAAAAGTACTTCAACGCGCGCCAGTTCGAGAAAGCCATCGATCAGGCCGAGCGCGGACTCGCCATCGACCCGACGGACTACGGCCTACGCAGTCGCCTGGGGTGGTCCTATCTCGAACTCGCCAGCCGGACCAAGACCAACAACATCGAGAACCTGCGTCGTGCCCGCTTGATCTTCAGCGAGATCATCGACTGGCGAGGCCTCGACGAGCATGATTCCCGCACGATCTTTGGCTACGCGAAGGCCCTGCACAACCAGGCTCGCATCGACGAATTGAGAGCGGAGCTCCTGCTCACCGAAAGCAAGATCCCGGGCAAGAAGAAGGCGGACCTCATCGCCGAGGCCAAGAGACACTCCTCGCAAAGCAGGAAACTCGACAGCCAGTCCGAGTATTACTTCCTCACCCTCGCCGAGGGCAAGGTCGCTGGCCGGGCCAACAAACGCGAAGCCTACGAGTACCTGATGGTGCTCAACTACCGCGCAAAGGACTACCAAAAAGCAATCCTGTACGGCACCAAGAACCTCGAACTCAACGAGGCCGAGGTCAAGCACTGGAACGAGAAGTACAAGACCACCAAGTTGCCCGGCTACGAGGCGCTCGTGCGTGACGAACTCAGCCGGCTCGACAAATCTGCAGCTGCCGTGCACTCAAGCCTCGCGAAGTACTATCGCGAAAGCCAGGACTACGACGAAGCGATCGCGCACCTCGACGCAGTCATCGCCGCACGCCCGCGTAGCTATCAGGAATACTACCGGCGTGGCGTCTGTTACCGGAAGAAGAGCGATCACCGCCGGGCCCGAAAGGACTTCCAGACCTTCCTCCAGATGTCCGACCTACCGGAGACGGACAAGTTCTTTCAGGATGCCTACGAATACGTCCACGGTAAGGGGAAGTAGCGAGAGCAAACCCTACGGCCTCCCTCGCAGTTCCCGTGTGCTGGGGCACCGGGAATTCCGGCGGATCTACGCACGCGGACTTCGGGCCGAGGGCAAGCACCTGGTGGTCGTCGCATACAAGCGAACCAGGCCGGGACATCGCGTCGGCCTGTCGGTCTCGAAGGCAAACGGCTGCGCGGTAATCCGCAACAAGATCAAGCGGATCTTCCGCGAGGCCTTCCGGCTCGAACGCCCAACTCTGCCCGGTCAGTACGATCTCATCCTGATCCCGAAGCAACGCCCTGGCAAGTTTCGTCTGGACGAGGTCCGCACCGAACTGCGCAGGCTCGTCGACCGCATCGAGTCCGGCAAGGGCCGTCAACGTCGACCCAAAAATCGATGACGGTTCAAGCTCGCAATTTGCTGCGCCGATTCGCGATCTGCACATTCCTGATACCCGTGCACGGCTACCGGAAATTCATCTCGCCGTGGAAACCACCGACCTGTCGGTACAATCCCACCTGTTCGAAGTACGCGCTGGTGGCCGTAGAACGCTTTGGCATCTTGCGGGGTGGCTGGCTGACGCTGAGGAGAATCGCCCGCTGCCATCCGTTTGCCAGCTACGGCGAGGACCCGGTGCCGGAGCCATCGGCTCAGCGCGACTTCGGGTCGTAGTGGTAGACCAATACGCACATGTCCTTGGGACCGGTCCAATTCGGAAGTCGGCGGACTTGTCGGAATCGCTTGCGGAAAAATGAATTGCCCCGGCCATCACGATCCATCTCCTCCAATTCCGGCTCGGTCATCACGGCCCACAGGCTCTCCCGCCGCCGCTCGGCCAACTCAACCTGCTCCTCCAGGAACGACTCCGGGGATCTCTTCGCCCAGCTGTAGATCGAGATAGCTTTGACGCAAACCGTCTCGTCGCGCTGCCGCGCGGCAAAGAAATTGGATGAATCGACGTAGTATCGCACGGACGGCCCATTGGTGGTGAGGATCCGGGTCTCACTCTTGCCGGTCCTGGGCGCGTGGGTCTCGATGTAACGAACCGCCTCCTCCCAACGCGGCCGCCAGCCGTATTGCTTCACGAAGTAGAGGTAGTCCTGCCCCAGCATGTGAACCACGATCATCCCCAAGGGCACCATCTGCAGCACCATGGTCCGCGTCCCGGTCCCCTTGAAGGCCCGGGCAAAAGCCATAATCAGCGTCGCTGCCAGGATGTAGGTCACCGGCAAGGCCGCCACGGCATACTGGGCCGAGACAGTCTGCACACCCACCATCGAGAGGATGCTGAGCGCCAGCATCGGCAGCACGAACATCACCCCGAGAAAGGTCGCGGACGGGGCCTGGCGATCGAACAGGTGCAGCATCCCACCGACTGCCGCAATCAGCACCGGCACCCCGACGTAGAACACCATGGTCTGGGTCAGATGGAACAGCGAGAACCGACTGTCCTTGACCTCCAGCATCCGCTCCACCACCGGTTGAAGCAGGAACACCACCACGGCCGAAACCACCAGGATCCCCAGCGCCCCCCACTTGGAGAACCTGGGTCCCTTGCCCGACTGCATGACCATCACCAGCAATAAGTACAGCAGGGCAGACGCCAAGACGACGTAGCCAGACGGATGACTGAAGCCACCGAGAAAGAAGAACACCAGCGCGGCCAGCAACATCGGCAGGGAACGTCGGTGGAATCCGTGGTAGGCGGCACCGGTCGCAACCAGGCAGAAAAACAGCACCATCGAATAGGAGCGTGCGTTCTGACTCCAGTAGATGTGCCATGGCGACATGGCCAGAAACAGTGCGGCGAGCAGCGCCGCCGATGATCCAACCATTCCACGCGCCACGATTGCCACGGCCGGCACCGAAGCAATCCCGAAAAAGGCGAACGGCAGGCGCATCACCTGTTCACTCAAGTCGGCGGGCACCATGCCGAACATCCCGGCACAACCGCGGAGCAGCATGTAGGACAGCGGGTAGTTGCTGGTGCCAGACTCCCAGAACTCGCCGGTGGGAGTAATTACGTCCCGGAAGGTGTGTGCCTCATCGATCCAGAGTGACCACTCCCCGATATTGGTGAGGCGCAGCGCCGCCGCCAACAGGGTGAACAAGAGCATCCAGCCGAGTTGTCGTGAGGTAAACGACGCACCCTTGCTATCGCGTGGCCAGGCCCCATCCCCTTCGGCAGGCCGCCCCTCGGACCCGTCGGGACCAGGCGGCGCCTGATCAGCCTCTTCGAGGCTGTGGAGTTCAGTACTTTGAGACATGGGGCAGTAGTGGAGTATATTTCGGATCTCGGCCGAAGAGCATGGAACTCTCCATCTCCTTGGTTTTCCGTGTTACCGGACGTTTTTGTCGACAATCCACAGCGTGCCAGCAATCCACCCGACCAAGACCTGGTCCCGCCGGTCCAAGTATGTCGCAGGTCCGCGTCCACAGGTTCCAAGCCACCACGCCACGGAAGGGCTAGACTTCCAAGCCCCACCAGCGTCGTGAAAGCTTTCAGACCTCCAGCACTTCCGGACCAGCTGACCGCTGTCGTTCTAGCCCTGATCGTCGGTCTGGGTTTCCTTGGGGACGGCCTGCGCATCGATCGGGCCCTGCTCCCGTATCCACCCGAACTCCTGCAACCGGCCCTCCAAAAGGCCGTGGTCACTGGCGACTTGAGCTCCAAAGAGTTGTTCCGCGGCAACCTGAGCATGGGCGACAAGTACAACCAGTCGCTGACCTGGGATCGGATCACCAAGGATCGGCTACTGGCAGCCGAACTGCCGCTCTGGACGCGTGACATCGCCAGTGGCGTGCCGTTCGTGCCGCAGATGGGGCAGGTCTACCACCCCTTCAACCTGCTCTTGCTGGCCTTGCCGTCATCCGGGGTCTACGGCGTCTGGTACCTGCTGCACATGGTGCTGATGGGGTTCTTCGCCTATCGCTTCATGCGGCGCGTCCGGATCAGCCATGCTGCAGCCCTGTTCGGAATGGTCGCCTTGCTGGCCGGGTTCTGGCTGCAGGCCAGGGTGCACCACAATGTGATGCTGTCGGCGGTGCTGCCGGTATTCGCAATGCTGTCGTGCACCCACCACATCCTGGTACACGGCGGTCGCGGCGGCCACATGGCCATGTTGGCGCTGGCTACCGGGATGTCGTGGATCTGCGGGTTCGCGCCGGCCAGTCTCATGTGCACCTACCTGGTCAGCGTCTACGCCCTGCTGCTGTTGCCGGACTGCCCACGTGGACAACACATCTCCGGCTTGTTTCGCTTCGGAACCGCCATCGCCGTCGGACTGTTGCTGGCCGGCGCACAGGTGGGGCCGGTACTGCTGGCGGCCGCGGAAACCAGCCGAGGCCCGGCGACCATCGAACTCCTGAGCCAACGCAGCATGGAGTGGAGTCACCTGGCCTCCGCCGTCTGGCCGACCCTGTTCTCCTGGCCAGCCGACCACTTCTACCCCGACGGCCGCATCCACAACACCTGGGCAAGCCTGGCGTTTCTGGACAAGGAACTGTACCAGGCCGGATTCAACTTCCCCGAAACCGCCTTCTACATCGGGCTCGCGCCGCTGAGCCTGCTGCTGACCGGACTGCGGCACCGCCTCGGGTGGTTCTTCGGCACGGCCGGGCTGCTCGGCCTGGCGATGGCCCTCGGACTCCTGCTGCCGTTGTCCAGCTACCTGCCGGGTGCCCACTTCGGCGACATCAAGCGGTTCCTGCTGCTGTTCGGGGTCTGCATGCCAGTGGTCGCCGCGATCGGCCTGGACCGGATCCTGGACGGCGAGCGCGGACGGCTTCCGCTGCTACTGCTCGGCCTGGTCGGAACCATCAGCCTCGGACTCGCCCTGCTGCACCTCTACCCGGCAGCCAGTTTGCAACGGGTCTACGGCCCTCTAGCCGAACAGCGGGTCAATCTGCCAGCCGGAACCTTCGAACAGTGGATCGCCGGCTTTCCCGGCGAAGGCGAGGCCAACCGCGCACACCTGCTGCAGAGCTTCATCACCGCGCTGCTAGCCTGCATCCTCGCCATCCTGGCCCTGTTCAGGATCGGGCGACACACCGCCCCACTGTTGATTCTCGCCAGCCTGGCGGAACTCCTCTACCTCGGCGCGGGCACCACCGTGGCGATTCCTGTCGAACGCCTGAACCACCCCCCGAAGATCCTCCAGCCGATCCTACAGGCCGAACAAGCCAAC
>JAYZDB010000070.1:0-9835 GCA_036338025.1 Planctomycetota bacterium | reverse complement strand
CCTACGGCACCAAGATCGACCTGCAGCCGGTCAGCGAGAACATGAAGCAGTGGCAGGATCAGATGTGGTTCTGGACCGTTTCCGGCCGACACACTGACCTGGTCACATCCCTGATGAGCGATCTCAAGGGGACTGATCAAGACGCCGTCGACCAGCAGATCCAAGCCGCCCAAGGCAAACCCCGTCAGCCATGGCTGGTCTGGGTTGCGGCCAACAAGGCCTATGCCGAGGCCCGCTTCGCCGATGCGAACACCCTGTGCAATCGCCTGAAGTCGGACTTCCCCAAGCACCTCCTCTGCGCTGAATCCGCCTTCCCTCCCCAGGCCCTGACGGAGAAAGAGGACGAGCGGGACAAGGCGAAGGACGACGCAAAGAAGCCCAAGGACGACAAGCCCAAGTATGAAGACGCGGTGTCCGGAGTGCCGGTCGACCGGCTCCTGGCCGCCATCGCGCTCGATGAGCGGTTCAAGACCGACCACCAGGCGTTCTTCGCGGGATCGGCTCCGGACTCGAAGGAGACTGTGGTCATCAAGATCGCCGACCTGGGGGAGATCGAGATCGGCTTGTTCGCCAAGGCCGCCAAGAAGCACGTCGAGGAGTTCAAAAAGAACATCACGGCGGAGCTCTACAAGGGCATGCGCATCCACCAGATCAAGCGCGCCCGCAAAGGCCAGGACGAAGAAACCGCACCGGTCACCGTGCATCTCGGCCATCCCAAGTCCAAGGAGACCGATCGCCCGAAGTGGAAGGAACCGATCGAGGCCAAAGAAGAGGACATCCTCGAATTCGAGGACAACAAGCTGAGCTTCTTCCCCGGCATGGTCGCCGCCGAGCAGGAGAAGGAGGGCAAGTCCTCAGCGCGCCGGTTCTTCATGGTCGTGAACGACTGTGCGTCCAGTTACGATGGTGACTACGTGATCTTCGGCAAGATCATCCGAGGGATGGACATCCTGAAGGAGATCGCCGAGGGCGACTTCCTGACCGAAACCGAAGACGATAGTGGGCAGGGCGTGCCGGCCCGCGACCTCCTGATCGAGTCGACGAAACTCAAGTCTCAGTAGGCCTGCCCAGCTGCGCGGGCCTCTCGAGAGTGTTCCACGTGAAACGTGCCTCTCGGCGCTCTTCGGCCAGGTTATCCGAGGCCCGGACACCCTGAAGGAGTCCCTGCCAGCCCGCGTCGTATTAGCTAAATCACCATAACCTGTTTCTTACCAGGGTGTTAGGTGGTTCCCGGCGGTGCCGGGCGCGGGCCGGAAAACCTACTCCTCCCCGCCGCCAAGCCCCTTCAGAAGCTCGTAGACCCGCTCGAACTCTTCCCGGCCGAGACACTCGATCGTGATCTTCGACCGCTTGCGGCCGTACTTTACCGACACCGAGGTGTTCAGGGCCTCGACCAGGTGCTCTTCAATCTCGTTGACCCAAACGGGCCGACCCTTCGGGGCCTTCTTGGCTACCGACGCCGCGGTGGGTGGCTCGGTAGCCGCATTCAGGACCTGGATGAACTCCTCGACCTGGCGCACGCTGAGCCGCTTGCGGATGATCTCCTCCGCCACGGTCACCTGCTCCTCAGCCCCCGCCAGCCCCAACAGCGCCCGGGCATGGCCCATCGAGAGTGTTCCACGTGAAACGTGCTCTTGGACGCTCTTCGGCAAGTCCAGCAAACGGAGCATATTGGCCACCGTGGAGCGCTGCAGGCCTACCCTCTTGGCAATCTCAGCCTGGTTGGCCTGGGTCAGCTGCTGGATCCGCCGGAAGGCCCGGGCCTTTTCAATCGCGTTGAGGTCGGTCCGCTGGACGTTCTCGACCAACCCGACCACCGCCGCGGTCTCGTCGCTCAGCTCGCGTACCAGGGCTGGGATCCGCTCCAAGCCCGCCAGCTGGGCGGCCCGCCAGCGCCTTTCGCCACAGATGATCTCAAACTTACCCTCCGGGGTAGGCCGAACGAGGATCGGCTGGAGCACCCCCGAGGCCCGCAGGGAGGCTGCCAACTCCTCCAGTTCGGAGACATCGAACTCCGCCCGGGGTTGAAAACGGCTGGGCACCAGCGTCTTCAATTCCAGCTGGCTGATCTCGTCTCCGCCGCTCTTGGCGGTTCCCGCTGTCGCGGTAGACAGTGCCTCTGTCTCCTTGGTGTCGGACAAAAAGAACTCCAAACCTCTACCTAGCCGTCGATCAACCATACAAAACCTCCCGGACCAACTCGCCGTAAGAGCGTGCGCCCTTGGAAACCAGATTGTAGTCAAAAACCGTCCTACCATGGCTCGCAGCCTCAACTAGCTGCGGATCCCAGTAGACTTCCGAAGTCATCAGCCGGGGCCCCAGGTTCCCTCGTAACCGCCTGGGACGAACCATGAACCATATGATGTATCCCGCGCACGGGGGCGACGAAAGGACCAGTTGAGATAGGCCCCAAAAAAGCTGGTTCCATGGCCGGATTCTGCCATCCTGCACCCCGATGAGCATCCTTCGATGCAGTCTGTTGGAGGCAAGGAATCTCAGCCGGGCGCTTGGGATCTGGCCATATGTGCTGGTTGTCTCGTGGCCCCTCCTGGTCAAATTGCAGGAGCCGGACTTCTTCTTCGAGGCTGGTGTCCCGTTCTACTGGGCCAGTCTCGAGTCACTCCTCATGCTCGGGTTCGGCATGCTGCCGCTATGCCTGCGATTTTGCCAGGTGGAGGATCGCAACTGGGTGGAACGGCTGGGTCGTGGTCCCGGTGCCCTGGTCTTGGTGCCGTGGTTGGCGGTGGTGGGGTTGGGCACACAACTCGCGCTGGCAGCCCTTGCTGTCTCTTATACGGTTGACCGTATCTATACAGGGTCCGGCGGTGGGTGGGGGAGGTGCCTCGATACCGCGGAGTCGAGCCTTGGTTTTCTCCTGCTGACCGCCAGCCTGAGTCCGATCCTGCTCCGTGTCCGGGTTCGCACACCGACCCTCGTGTTCGGCTGGTTGCTCTTCCTCGCTGTCGCCGCGCAGTGGTTCGGGCCGGTGATTTCCACCGGACTGACGAGCAGCGAAATATCGGCGGCGGAATACGGATCTCCGCGTATTTTGAGCATCGTGTCCACTGTCTGCGTAACCATAGGCGGGCTTGCCTTCTCTCTCGCCCACAGCAAGCATCGGCTCCGCTCCTGATATGCGAATAGGAATCCTCGGCGACATTCACAGCAACCTTGACGCCCTACAGGCGGTGGTCGCTGAGTTGCAAAAGGCCAACATCGACCAATGGGTGCAGGTCGGCGACATCGTCGGCTACGGCGCCGAACCCCACGAATGCATCCGCCTGGTTCAAGAACTGAAGTGCACCGTGTGCATCGGCAACCACGACGCCGCTGTGATCGGGGACCTGCCCACCGAGTACTTCAATCCCTACGCGCGGCAGGCCGTCGAGTGGACCGCGAGTCAGCTGTCCTTCGACGAACTCGATTTCCTGCGCCAACTGCCCCTTGTTATCGAGCGTGAGCACTACACCGTCGTGCACGGCACCATGCATCTGCCGGGCCAGTTCGGCTACGTGATGAGTATCGTCGAGGCCAAGGACTCGCTACGGGAACAGAACACCCATATGTGCTTCGTCGGCCATTCCCACGTTCCTGCGATCTACATGCAGAACACCGAGGACCCCGAGGACATACAGGTCACCTTCAGTCCGGAGGTCACCGCCCAGGTATCGGACTGCCACAAGGTGCTGATGAACGTCGGCAGCGTCGGGCAGCCGCGTGATGAAGATCCGCGAGCAGCCTACGCAATCTTTGACACGGATACTGGCGAAGCCTGCATCCGACGCGTGGCCTACGACGTCAACAGCGCGCAGCGCAAGATCCTGGAAGCCGGCCTACCCGAAGTACTCGCCAGCCGCCTCGCGCTCGGCGTCTAGGAATCTGCCTTGCTGGCCCTTCGCCGCTTGCGGATCGGCAGGGTAAATTTGTGATCCGACTCACCAAACTCGTGAGCCATGGTGGTGTGGAGTTTGCGCAGCGCTTCTCGCTCCATCTGACGGACCCTCTCGCGAGTGATCCCGAGTTCTTCACCAATCGCTTTCAGAGTCATCGCCTTGCCGGAATCCAAGCCATAACGCATCTTGAGGATTGCCGCCTCGCGCTCATCGATGGCCGCCAACAACTCCTGCATGCGCGTGAGTTCCATGTTCGTGAAGATCTCTTCTTCGGGAGTCTTGGTCACTGAATCCTCGAGCATCTCGGTAAACACTGAGGATGCGTCCTCGTTCATCGAATGCACTGGCTGCGAGTTCGAGAGGACGGTTTCCCGCACCACGTTCCAGTTGGAGAGCGGCAACTGGAGCTCCTCCGCAATTTCGGCCGAGGTCGGCGCACGCCCGAGTCGGAAGTTGAGTTCCATCGCCATCGATTTCCACTTGCTGACGATCTCCGACATGTAGGAAGTCACCCGCACCGTATTGACGCTGTTGACGAGGGACCGCCGGATACCCTGCTTGATCCACCAGGTAGCATAGGTCGAGAACCGGCAGCCGGCCTCGGGGTCGAACTTCTCGACCGCCTTCATCAAGCCGATGTTGCCCTCCTCGATCAGGTCCATGAACGTCAGTCCACGGTTCACGTAGTTCTTCGCGATCGACACAACGAGCCTGAGGTTGGCTCGGATCATGTGCTCACGTGCTTCGAGGTCACCCTGTCCGATGCGTTCCGCGAGGCTGATCTCGTCTTGCGCCGTCAGAAGAGGCACTTCGTTGATCTCAGCCAGATATGTGTCCAGTCCGTGGTCTCTCACTTGTTGTTGCTCCCTGTTGCTTGCCTGCTGAAATATCGGGCAGCTAGAGGTCCGGACTTGACGGAGTGTGGCGTTTTGAAACGCCGACCTGGCCAGATCTACAACAACCCCGCACTGCCACGGACAACGCGGGACCAAGGAAGTGGCAGGATTCCTCGCAGAAATCCGTGGCTCTACGGGCCGTGGTGCGTTCATGCATCACGACACTCTTCCGGTCGGCCTAGAAGAGCGTGTAGATGAACGGCGCAGCGCCGGTGGCGCCGAGGACCAGGAGCACGCCCAGCAATCCAAGCACCAGGAGGATCGGGATCAACCACCACTTCTTGTTCTCAGCCATGAAGCCGATGAGATCGGCGATCAGGCCGCCGCCGCCAGCTTGTGAAGCTTCTTCGAAAGACTGGTCGTCGAGGGGTTTGCTCATGAGATCTCTGGGTGGGATCGGTGTACTCAGTATAGCCGCAGATAACTGCTGGGAGTGCGCGGACGGGAGATATCTCGATGGTCTTGCCAGTAGCTGTCACGGTCGGGATCGAGCCTGCGGTTCATGGTGTCTCGGCCTCGAATCCGAAACCACAACGCCATCGGCGTGAAGAGCAGGTAGTAGATCAAGCGCAGCAACACGGTCGAAATCACAAAACCGATCGGGATCGCGATCAGCATCATCACTACGTAAATCGGCAACAACGCCCGTGGCGCGACCATCGCCAACAGCCCGCTGATCGCTCCCAGGCCAAACAGGATGTAGACCGCGAGGTTGGGTTGCCAGGCGAGCCATTGGAATAGCATCACCGCTGCGATCAGCGGAAACCCGAACAGGCCAATCCAACCGAACTGCCTGAGTATTGGGCGCGTGGGTTTGAAGTCGATCTTGATCATCGGTATGGCAAATTAGTCGAGAGCAAAGGCCGAGAGGTACTCCTTGCGGTCAACCTTGGGGGCGTTCTCCTGCGCGGTGCGGCAGATCACATAGTCCTCGAGCACCAACACATCCATCTCGGTGCCGAAGAAGCAACGTAGGGCATTGGCAGGATCACAGACGATGGGTTCGCCGCGCACATTGAAGCTGGTGTTGATCAGCACCGGGCAGCCGGTCTTCTCCTTGAACTTTCTCAACAGGCCGCTGAGCCGCGGATTGCGTTCATCATCGACCGTCTGCACCCGGGCGGAATAATCGACGTGCGTTACCGCCGGCACCGAGGAGCGCAGTTGGTGCAGTTTGTCCAGACCGGCCTTGGTGGCATCGACACCCTTGCGGATGTCCTCCTGCACCGGGGCAACGACCAACATGTACGGGCTCTCCTGGTCTTCGCGGATGTTGAAGTACTGGTGCGCATCTTCCTTCAGGACAATCGGCGCGAACGGGCGGAAGGACTCGCGGAACTTGATCTTCAAGTTCATCACGGTCTGCATCTTGGGCGAACGGGCATCTCCGATGATGCTGCGCGACCCGAGGGCCCGCGGACCGAATTCCATCGGACCGTGAAACCAGCCGATGACGTTCTCGTCGGCGATCAACCCAGCGACACGATCCAGCAGGCCGTCCTGATCGCCTTCAAAACACTCGAACGAAACTTTCTCATCTTCGAGCAACTCCTTGATCTCGGCGTTGCCGAATCTCGGCCCGAGCAGGCTGCCGCGCTGACTGTCTCGACCGTCCACCGTTCTCGGTTGGTCGAGCAGTTGGTGCCAGATAAACTGTGCGGCCCCGAGCGAGCCGCCAGCATCACCTGAGGCTGGCTGGATCCAGATGTTCTCGAACGGCCCCTCTCGCATGATGCGGCCATTGCCAACGCAGTTGAGGGCGACGCCGCCGGCCAGGCAGAGGTTGTCGATGCCAGCCAATTTGTGCGCGTAGCGCGCGGTGCGCAGGACAACTTCTTCGGTCACCTTCTGGATCGAGGCCGCGACATCCATGTGAAACTGCGACATCTCGGTCTCGGCGGTCCGTGTCGGTTGCCCGAACAGGGCCTCCAGCTTCGGGCCGGTCATGCGCAGGCCGGCGGGGTACTCGAAGTACTCCATGTTCAACCGGTAGCTGCCGTCATCCTTCAGGTCCAGCAGATGTTCCATCATCAGGTCGACGTAGCGCGGTTCGCCGTAGGGAGCGAGGCCCATCAACTTGTATTCGCCCGAGTTGACCCGAAACCCGCAGTAATAGGTAAACGACGAGTAGAGCAGACCGAGCGAGTGCGGGAAGCGGATCTCCTTGAGCATCTCCAGCTTGTTGCCGCGACCGACCGCGATGCTGGTAGTTGCCCACTCCCCGACCCCGTCCATGGTGAGAACGACAGCTTCTTCAAACGGTGACGGGAAGAACGCCGAAGCCGCGTGGCTCTCGTGATGCTCCGTAAACACGTAGCGGTTCTTCGGCTTGCCGCCGAGTTGCCTGGTGATCGCCCTCGGAATGTGCAACTTCTCGGCCAGCCAGACCGGCATCGCCTTGGCAAAAGAGGCGTAACCCCTTGGCGCATAAGCTAGATAGGTTTCGAGCAGGCGGTCGAACTTGAGCAAGGGCTTGTCGTAGAAGCCGACGTAATCGAGTTCTGCCGCGCAGATTCCCGCTCGCTCGAGGCAGTAGTTTGCGGCCTCGGTGGGGAAGTCGGGATCGTGCTTCTTGCGGGTGAACCGCTCCTCCTGGGCCGCCGCGACAATCTCACCGTCCTTGATCAAGCAGGCAGCCGAGTCGTGGTAGAACGCGGAGATACCGAGGATGTAGGTCGACATGAGCAGGGCACAGGGCGCGGCGCGCGAGAAGTATAGCCGCAACCAGGAAAGCACAAGTCGCTTTCAGCAAGGGACTCACCGACCGACGTCCCGAAGGTCTCGCGGCTCGGAACGGATGCCTTGGACTGCCGCCAGGCGGCGCCGTCCATACCCGCCGCCGGGCGCCGGGACGGTTCGAACCAGGCCCTCTTCACCCACAACATGAGACGCGGTCTCAGCTTGGGATGTGTAGTTTCTTCCAAGACTGAAATTGACCCCTTGCGGAGGATGTTTTAGGAACTTCCCAGGTCTAGCCGTGCAAACACCATAGGAGTTTCCGGGTGCCTCGCACGGCTTGAGCATCGCTCTCGGCGTTGCCGTTGACGGCGCCGCTAACTACTTGTTCTGCATTACCTTACGACTTGTCCTTAAAAGTCGTGCGGCGTCTCATTCTCAGCGGCCCTGGATATTCAGGGGGGGCCTGAAACCTTGACCGAGCTATTCCCGAAGTGGACCAACAAGCTGCCGGCCGTCGCCACGGTCCTGGCTGTCCTCGGCGCACCGTCGGTGGTGTTCGCAATCTGGTACTACTTTTCGCCCTGGAACACCGACGTCGGCTACCAGCCCGTGCAGCCGGTGCCATACAGCCACAAGCTGCACGCTGGCTTGTTCGGCATGGACTGCCGCTACTGCCACCAGAACGTGGAGAGGGGTCCGCACGCCACGATTCCTCCAGCGCAGACCTGCATGAACTGCCACTCGCTGATCAAGACCGAGAGTCCCCTGCTGGAGCCGGTGCGTGAGAGCTGGAAGTCCGCCGTCCTCGGTGACGACAGCCGGCCGGTACCCTGGGTCAAGGTGCACCTGCTGCCCGACTACGCCTACTTCGACCACTCGGCGCATGTCAATGTGAGTCCCGAATCGGGCATCGGCTGTGCGAGTTGTCACGGCCGCATCGACCAGATGGAAATCGTGCGCCAGACCAAGCCGCTGAGCATGGGCTGGTGCCTCGAGTGTCACCGCAATCCCGAGAAGCACCTGCGGCCGATCTCCGAGATCACCAACATGGCCTACGAACCTACCGAACCGGTAGCCAGGCAGCTCATGGCCGCAGCCGCCAAGGCCGGTCGTCCGATCAAGCCTCCGACCCACTGCTCCGCCTGTCATCGATGAGTCAAACCCAAGACCCAATGCAGCAACCGTCCAGCCAGAGCATCCCGCAGGGAGGTTCCGTCCAGGATCCGTATTGGCGGAGTCTCGACCAACTCACCGACCCGCTCGGGTTCGAGGAACGGCACAAGAGTGAATTTGCTGAGGGCGCCTCCGAGGCACCGGTGCTCGATGACGTATCGCGCCGCAAGTTCCTGGGGGTCGTCGCGGCTTCAGTCGCAATGGCGAGCATGACGAGTTGTCGCAAGCCGGTGACCCGCATCTTGCCGTTCGGCAAACGTCCCGAGGACATGGTGCCTGGCAATCCAACCTACTACGCGACTGCCCACGTCGCTGGTGGGGTCGGCACCGGCACCCTGGTCAAGAGTTCCGACGGCCGCCCGACCAAGGTCGAAGGCAACCCGATGCATCCGTCGAGCCTGGGCGCGACCAACCATCTGATGCAGGCGGAGTTGCTCAACCTCTATGACCCGGCGCGCTCGGAACACAACACCGACCGTGACGCATGTGAGCACGATCATGGTGCAGATGACCATTCGCACGACCATGCCCACACGCTCCTGCCGCAGACCATCGAGCAGTTCAGCGCCTACTTCGCCAAGCAGGTCGGCAACCTCGGCGGCGATGGCACGGGGATGCACCTCCTCCTGGAGCCGACAACTTCGCCGAGTATCGCAGCAGCGCTGACACGCCTGTCGGCCAAATATCCCAAGGCGCAGATTCACTACTGGGCGCCGGTCAACCGGGACGCCTCAAACGCTGCGACTACCAGGTTGTATGGGAAGGCTCTCGATACCCGCTACGACCTGAGCAAGGCCGACGTCGTGGTCAGTGTCGAGTGTGATTTCCAGTCGCAGGACGGCAACGCGATCAGGAACGCCCGCGACTTTGCCAGTCGGCGCAAGGTCACAAACCAGGCCGACGCCAGCAAGATCGCTCGTCACTATGCGATCGAGAGCTACCACTCCGTCACCGGCTCGAACTCGGATCATCGCTTCCGCATCCGCGCCTCCGAAGCTCGCGAAGTTGTCATCGCCCTGGCCGGCGAACTCGCCAAGCTCGGGGTCAACATCGGCGGAGATTTCAGCGGCTATGCTGACATCGCCAAGCAACACAAGTTCAACGGCAAGGACTGGCTCCCGATTCTCGCCGAGGACCTGAGCAAGGCCGACGTCGTGGTCAGTGTCGAGTGTGATTTCCAGTCGCAGGACGGCA
>JAYZDB010000069.1:0-12081 GCA_036338025.1 Planctomycetota bacterium | reverse complement strand
GGGTCCATGCCGGGGGGCGCGTGGTGCGGCGCACGGTGGGACCGGGACGCAGTTATATTTCGAGCTCCATGATCGCCTGCCACTTCGGCCTGGGCCCGGCGGAGTCGGTGGATCGCGTCGAGATCCGGTGGCCCGGTGGGGAGAAAGAGACGTTCCCGGGCGGCAAGTGCAATCAGTTGATGACGCTGGCCCGAGGAGAAGGCAGATGAGAGTGCCGTGGGCTCTGCTACCGGTGGGGACCCTGGTTGTCGCTTGTGGTCCCAAGATCGATGTGCCGATGCCGGATCTTGCTCGTGTCGAACCAGGTGTTGTCGCAAAAGTCCAGTCGTGCCGCGCGGCTGTCTTGGCGGATCCCTCTGTCGACAGTTGGGCCAGGTATGGGCGAACCCTGCATGCACACCGAATGATGTTGCAAGCGGAACAGGCGTATCTGGCGGCTGCCGACGTTGCTGGGGCGGACACCTCTGCAGCCTTTGAATATCTACATCTTGCTGGCTGCGCAGCCTTGGAGGGTCGAGCAGAGCAATCGATCGGATATTTCCAACGTGCTCTGGAGTTACGTGATGACTTCCTTCCTACGCATTTGTGTCTAGCGCTTGCCAGTGAACGCTTGGGTAGGGCAGACCTGGCGAGGCGTCATTATCAGCGTGTGCTGTCGTCGGTCGAATCGAGCCATGCGCGGTTGGGCTTAGGACGCCTGGCATTGCGTAGCGGAGACGCGAAGGCGGCTATTGGGCAATTTGACAAGGCTCTGGCCGTCAACTCCGAGCACCGGGAGGTCTACGAGGCGAAAGCCCGAGCGCACGCCCGGCTCAAGGAGATGGATGAGAGTCGGGCGGTTGCCAAACTCGCAGGCGACCTGTCCGAGACCACCCCGTATGTCGATCCGCTCCTCGGCAAGGTGCAAGCGGAGGCTGTCGATATCAACTCCAGGTTCAACCGAGGCTCCAAGCATGCCAACGACGGTCGAGACCCCGAGGCGATCGTGGAGTTCTCGGCGGTGGTCAAGGCCCGTCCCCGCCATGTCCACGCGCGCTACTACCTCGCATTGTTGTACAAGCGGACCGAGGCCGACAGCCAGGCGATGAAACATGCGAACGTGATTCTAGAACAGCGACCGGATCACAAGAAGACCTTGGAACTGCGTGCGCGGATGTTCCTCAAACAGGGCCGGAAATCAGACGCCGAACGCGATCTTCGAGCGCTCCTCAAGCTCGAGCCGGCGCATGCCTGGGCGAAAGCTCAGTTGGGTAACTGACTGATGGAGCGCTAGTTCTTCTCGGGCACCGGGGCCCCGGTTTGCTTGCGCCAGGCTTTCATCAGCTGGTGCAACTCGTCGCGCTTTTGCGGCATCTTGTCGACGAGGTTCTTGCGTTCCCGGATGTCGTCGACGAGGTCGTAGAGTTCAAGGGCTCCGTCTTCGAAATACTCGTGCAACTTGAAGCGGCCTTTCCGGACGATGCCGCACGGACGAGTCCGAAACAGCGGGTCTCGTTGCTCGTGGGTTACCTTGTAACTCTGCAGATAGGCCGGGAAGTGCCAAAATAGTGGGCGCTGGCCCAGGTCTGTGACCTTGCCCTGGAACAGGGGGACCAGGTCGACGCCGTCAAGTGTCTGATCCGGACGTTTGGCGCCGGCGATGCCGAGGAGGGTCGGGTAGAGATCTACCCCGATGATTGGCTCGTCGGTCTTGCCGGCCTTGACGACACCCGGCCAGTTCACGAAGAACGGTACCCGGATGCCGCCTTCGTAGTAGTTGCCCTTGTAGCCCCACAGTGGATCCATGTCGGTCGCGGGACCGTATCCACCGTTGTCCGAGTAGAAGATGATCACGGTGTTGTCGAGCAGATCGAGTTTCTCGAGCTTTGCAACAAGCCTGCCCACGCCGTCATCGACAGCCTGGATCATGGTGGCCATCTTGACGTGCTTGTGAAGTTTGCCGGGTTTCTTCTCCCGGTACTTGGGCAGCAGCTCGCGCTTGGGATGCAGCGGAGTGTGTACAGCGAAGTGCGCCAGATAGGCACACCAGCGGCGCTGCTTGTTCGCCTCGATGAAGTCGATCGTCCGATCCGTGAGGACGTCAGCGAGGTAGGTGCCGTTGGGTCCGTTGTGACCCTTGAATCCGGGCAGGGATTTGTGGTTGACCGCCACGTCGAAGCCCTGCTTCTGGGGGGTGGTACCGAGGTGCCACTTGCCGAACATCCCGGTGCGATAGCCGGCTGCTTGCAGGCTCTCTGCCCAGGTGACGATGTCGGGGCGCAGGGTCGCGGTGCCTGGGATGTGCTGCAAGCGCCGGTCCTTGGCCTTGCCGCGCGGCTTGGTGCCGACGTTGAAGATCTTGTGCCGCGGCGTGTACTGGCCGGAGAGCAGGCAGGCCCGCGCCGGCGCGCAATTGGCGGCGCATGAGTAGGCGTCGGTGAACACCAGACCGTTCTGTGCCAGCGCGTCGATGTGGGGTGTTTCGTAGAAGTCGGAGCCCATGTAGGCCGTGTCACGCCAACCGAAGTCGTCGAGGTAGACGAACAAGATGTTCGGAGGTTGGGCAGCGGTAGCGAACTGCGTCAGCAGCAGAAGCGCTACCGTCCGTGTCGCGATCCGGACCCGACTGGTCAGTTGTTGGCCTTTTTCTTGTCGCCGTCCCATTCGTAGTATCCCTCACCGGATTTTCGACCCAATTTGCCAGCTTCGACGAGAGTTCGCAGGCTGTCTGGAATCGCGAAAGCTGGCTCATCCGGGTAGCGTGCGCACCAGCCCTCGATAATCGAAAGCGTTGTGTCCAGGCCGACGTAGTCGCCCAGGGTGATCGGTCCCATCGGGTGACCACAGCCAAACTGCATGGCGGCGTCGATGTCCTCCTTGGAAGCATCCCCTCGGTCGAGCATCTGGATCGCCTGGGTCATGTAAGGGACCAGCAGGCGATTCACGACGAAGCCAGGGGTGTCGCGGCAGCTCACCGGATGCTTGCCACAGGCGCGCCCAAACGCCAGTGCCGCGTCGAACACTGCATTGTCTGTTGCCTCGGTCCGGACCACTTCGACGAGTCGCATCAGTTGGACCGGATTGAAGAAGTGCAGACCGATCGTGCGGTCTGGCCGACCGGAAGCCGCCGCCATCTCTCCGATCGGAAATGAGGATGTGTTGGATGCGAGGATGGTGTCTGCCCTGGTCACCTGGCCGAGGTCTGCAAACAGTGAGTTCTTGACTTCGAGGTTCTCGACGATGGCTTCGACTACCAGATCGCAGTCTGCCAAGGCCTCGAGTTCCAGGGCCGTAGTGATTCGTTTCAGGGCATCGACCGTGTCGGTGTCTGCGGCTTCGCGTGTCTTCTTGCCCTTCTCGACCGCCTTGTCAGCGAGCTTCTTGAGGCTGTGTTCGATGCGTTGGACACCAACTTCGAGAGCCTTGGCGTCAGCTTCGAACACGTGCACCTGAAAGCCTCCGGCAGCCGCGACTTGCGCGATGCCGTGACCCATGAGACCGCATCCGATCACGCCGACTCGTTCAATGTTCATGGTGGTTTTGTACCCGCGCTCGGTCCGTCGTCCTACTCGCTGTGCTGGTTTCTCGAGAGGTATCGCCGGCGAGCCAATGCGAACGGTAGCCCGCCTAGCAACGCGCCGGATGCCAAGGTGAATGGGACCCACAGCAGATACTGGGGAATCGCTACCAAGGCCAACCACTGGTCTGTCGTAACGTCGCCTGGCCCGGTGAAGTCGAGCGGGCCGGCCAGCACGGTGATCTTCGAGATGCTACCTACGTCGAGGTGCGTCCCGAGTCCGTGTCTGGTGGCGAAGTAGCTCCAGCCGACAATGAGGGATCGCTGGATGATCGCCAGCAACAACACAATCAGAGCGAACTTGGGGACCCCGGCCTTTTTGCTGCCACTCCACCAGCCGACAAACGGCAGCATCAAGAGCGTTGGGAAGGTGACGCCGGTCGACCAGGTCAGGCCTTCGGGAGCGGCACACTTCTCCAGGCCGAGACGTGCCGCAAATGTCCAGAGAGTGATGATGGAAGAGAATACGACCGGGCAGGGTACGGCTGGCTCCTGCCGGCGCCGGATGAACAGAAGAGCCGCGGGCACCAGCAGGAGGGCTGCTCCGATCGATGGTCCGTGCCAACCCGGTGCCTGTACGACCTCCATGACGAAGGGAATTGGCCGACCTTCGCCGGGGTCAATGAACGGGTTGATCACGCTGAGCTCGCGGGCTGTGTCGGATTCCATTGCCGCGAACACGAGGCTGGCGATTGCTCCGACAACCAGTGCAGCGGCCGCTGCGGTGCGAAAACGGCTACTCGCTGTGGGCGCGCACAACACCAGGAGCACTGGTATGGCGCTTACTGGCATCCACCACAGCGTCGCGATGAGGAGTTCGTTCATTGGCCTTTGGCCAGGCGGTGAAGTCTCATGGCTTGTGGGTGGCGCGGTGCGCGGCCCACCAGGTCCTTGGCGAACTGCTCGGCAGCAGCCCGGTTCCCGCTGTTGAGGAGAGTCTTCACGAGATACTCAGCGGCGGTGAAGTACCACGAGTCCATCTCCTTACGAGATGCCAAGGCTCGTCGTAAGAACCCTTCCGCTGTTTTCCACTGCTTCCGGTTGATTTGTATCTGACCGAGCACAAGAGCGCATTCAAACTCGACGCCGCCGATTCGGAGACCAGACTCAAACGCAACCCTGGCTTTCTCCACTTGCTCCAACGCGATGTGGCATTGGCCCAGGTTGTAGAATCCTGGTCCGTAAGACGGTTGGCGTTCTGTCATGGCCAGCGCGACGGTCAGAGCCTGCCGGGGCTTTTTCAGGTGGTCCAGATACAAGGTCGTCAGGGCTGACAAGGCCTCGGATTGTCGCGGATCGTATTCCAGCGCGAATTTCAGTTCCCGTTCTGCGGCCTTCAGGCGGTTCAATTGCGTGAGGGTCGTGCCGAGGTCCTTGTGCAGGACAGCCTTCATTCGTGGGGGGGCGTCGTCGTAGGCCAGCGCGCGTCGGTAGAACGACAGTGCTTCTTCGTACTTACCCTTCTCCTGGGCAAACACGCCGAGTTGACGCATGGCGGAACTGGCGCTGCGATCGACCCTGGCAGGCACCAGTATCACGAACAGAGAGACGAGGACCATTACGACGATGGACCACCCCAGGGCTACGCGCGATCGGTTGCGGACCATTCCTACGATCTGAAAAATGGCGTGGGCACCGAACACCATCAGCACCGGTATGATCGGTAGCCGGAAGCGTGAGCAGACGAAGAACGCGACGATTGTCGCCATTTGAACGAACACGAACGCCCACAGCGGGAATGTGTCGGGTGATCGTCTCCGCAAGCAGATCAGGATGCCGAGGATGCCAATCGGTGCGATGGCCCAAAATCCCAGCGGCAGGAAGTTGACGATCGACCCAAACTCATGAGCGAAGTAGTAGATCGGCTGGTTGTTGCCGAGTTCCCAATTGGTCCAGAACAAGCGGAACTTCCAGAACAGGTGCGCGGCGGCTTGACCTGGAGCGTTCTTGAAGTGATCCCAGGTGCGCCCGACGTAGTGGCTGGAAACCTCCGAGGCCTTGAGCTTTCGGCCTTCGGCGGTCTCTGCTTGGGCGATGGCGTCTCGGTATCCCTGCCACCAACCAGGACGAGTGCCGGGCACGATTGCCGTCGAGCCATCCGACTTCGGGTTATTGCCGATCCAGAAGTTGACGCCGCCGCCTGACGCGATCAGTACCGAGTCCCCCTCGGAGATGTTGATGGCAGTGATCGGAGCGATCGGCAAGGCGGTTCCCAGGGCGAGTGCGAGAGTAGGCACAAGGCCGGACCGCCAGTTGGGGCAAACCCTGAACAGCAGCCACAGGGCCAGGAATGGCATCAAGAGAAGAACCTGTGGGCGGGCCAGCGCTGAGACCCCCCAGCACAGTCCGGCGAGGATGGCTGCACCACGAGTGGGGGTGTTTCGAAGGCGTAGCGTCATCCACAGGGCCAGGAGATTGATCGGTACCACGAAGGACGTGATGAGGAGCTCACCATCGAAGTAGATCATCACCCAGTAGACTGCTGCCAACAGCGCTGCGAGCAGGCCCGTCCGACGGTCGAATACATCGCGACCCAGCAAATAGCAAAGTCCGACCGTCGCGGTTCCGAACCCAGCCTGCAGCACGCGTGGAACGAGCAGTCCCTCGCCGAACACGCGGAACACTGAGCCGAGAAACCACGGGTAGAGAGGTCCTCGGAAGAACGGTCGGCCCGGTTCGAAGGTCTCTCCAGCTGCGAACGTCTTGGCCCACTCGACGTGATACAGCGCATCCATGGCGGGTTCGCTGAAGTAGGGATTCGCCTGCATCTGCAGGACATAGACCAGCCGCAGAACGAATGCCAATATCAGAATTCCGGTCAGGACGAATCGCGTCGTCCTCGGATCGGGCCAACAACTCACCTCCTGCGGTGGCGGCCTGGTATCGGTCTGCGACGCGCGTGACTCTGGCATCTCCTCCGGACCTTATTGTCTGGCACGGCGGAGACCAAACCAGCTCGCATTATTCATGTGCGTGGCAGGCGAGGTTGGTTACCGGTGTTTCTCGGCCCCGTCGGCGTACGGCGCGGTGATCACCGAAGTAGCTTGCGGAGGAACGGCGCCAGGCTCTCTCCAACGACTTGGTTGCCGCGTACATTGAAATGCGTGTCTTGTCGGCAGTAGCAATGACGATCCCCGTCCGGGAAGGGTTCGACGGCCCTCAGTATGGGTAGCAAATCGAGGTAGGGGATGCCCTCGGCCTCGAGCCATTGACTGACTTTGGCCTGGGCAGCGTCTTTTTGGTACGGGCCGCCGGTGAGTTGTGACGTGGCTGTCTTCCAAAGCGCATCCTCGACTTGGTACTCCGCTGGGATCAGCATCACTCCGAAAGGAATGTCACGACACAGCTGCCTCATTGTTGCGAGGTGTTCCAGCATTGGCTTCAAGCGGTCGGGATGGGGTGGGCAAGAACTCTCGATGAGATGCCTGGTGATCTTGAGGTACTGCTCTTTGGACAGCGTCGCTTTCTCCCGGCGGTGATCCTTGACCGATGGAAACGCGGCCAGGATCTCCGCCTCGCCCTTCACCACTCGCTGGGGATCCGAAGCAAAGATGTCGGCTCGTGCGCGCTTGCGTTCGGCTGCAACCAGGAGAAGTCGTTCTGGCAGGAACCAGATACGAACGTTGCCGCGGTCAAACCACAGTTTCAGGTAATGAGAGATCCCGGTTCCGGTGCGGGTATTCACCAGGTCGTTCCCGAGGTAGATGTTTACGACCACCGCATCTGGCTTGAGCTGCAGCCCTTCGTAAGAGAGCAGGTAGAGATACTCTTCAGGCCCGATCCCGGAGATCCCCATGTTGTAGATGTCGACGTCGCTTAGCACGCGTTCACCGACGGTGGTGAAGTGGTAGTGATGGGGGACTACACCGGCGCTGAACGAGTCACCGATCATCAGCACGGTGGTTTTCTTACGTTCGGCCTTTGGCAGGAACTCCTGGTCGTAGTGCCCCAGTTGGTTGCATGCAAACCCGCGGTGGATGTAGCCCTTGGGGAATGCGTAGCCCGAGAGTCGGCTTTGTACGTAACTATCGCGGCACATCAATTCTGGTCGAGGTGAGATCCAGGCGACGATACCGAGGGCGATCTCGAGCAAGACTGCAGTGAGGCAGACGTTGAAGAGCACGATGTGGATTCGCCGAACCCATTGCAGGTCGGCGAGCTTGTCCAGGCGCTTCGACTGCAGGAGGCAGAGCGCAAACACGCCCCCGGCTGCCGAAACTGCGGTTTCGAGTTGGAATAGATCGAGGGGCTGGCCCAACCAGAGATACCCCAGCCAAAAAACCACCGCTGTGGACAGCCCCCAACTGGTCGCCCGGCCGCTGCTGGGTTCGCTACGCCACGTGGCGACGGCCGACCAGCATTGGAGGATTGCCAGCAGACTCATCCCCGTCAGCCACACGGCGAAGGGTAATCCGAGCGCCCGTTCAATCCTGGTTGTCTGCCGAAGCCCGTCCCAGATGGCATAGACCGTCCATAGCACCGTGGTTGCCATCGTCAGGCTCAGGACGCCTCGGTGTAGGGTTCCGGCGGTCATCTGGTACTAGCGTGCCTCGCGTACCGCACGAAGTAAAGCAGCAGGCCGTCATGTTGCCGGGTTCCCGGTTGTGGGGCCTTGGTGACATTCCAAATACAAATCATGTCCACGCTGTGGGTGACATTCGGGCCGTCTTCTACGTAAAACACACCCATGCGAAGATCCATCCTCCACGTAGTCGCCGTTGGTCTGTCCGCGGCCCTCGCCGCGCAGGCCGAACAGAAGCTCGCGCAAGTCGCCCAACTCTACGAACTGCAGATTAGCGGCATCCGCGCTTGAAGCGCTGCTAAGAAAGCTGAGGTGGCACGTGCTGCCATCTCCAAGATCGAAGGGATTGAAACGGTGTCCGTGGACACGACCGCTCGTGCGTTCTTGCGGTCTGCCCGCAAAGGCAAGGGTTTGAAGGTCGACGTCGCTGCAGCGTTGAAGAAGAAGAAGCTGAAGCTGGCCAAGTTTGCAGCTTCCAAGACCCGCAAGCCCGTCGAAGTCTTCCAGATCGAAGTCAAGGGCCTTGGTTGACAAGGCACTGCCAAGAGCATCCGTGGGGTGCTTGAGAAGCAGAAGAATGTCAGCGTCGCGATGCCGTTCGGTGATATCGGCATGGTCGAAGTCTGGACGACCAAGAAAGGTGTCTTGACGGAAGCTCTGGCGCGGAAGGTCATCGAAAAGAACAAGAAGTTCACGGTGAAGGCTTTTCTCGCGAAGAAAGCTTCCAAGTCGGCCTCCAAAGACAAGACCGATAAGAAGAAGTCCCGGCAATTGCGGCGTCGTCGGAAGGACGGCTAAGAACCCGGTCCCGTTTGCCCTTAGTAGCGCCACGTGGTCTCCAGGGACCCGTGGCGTTTTGCTAGGTGGAGTGTCGGTTTCGCAGCCGGCCCGGTAACCAGATGGTCAGGGTACCGATTGCCGTCAGCCAGATGGCGCCGGCGATCGAGGTGAGCAGACCCTGCAGGACGCCCAGGCCGATCTTGCCGACGGTCGTAGCGGCGATGGGCAAGGCCCGTTGGTCCTCCTCGAGTGCACTGAAGCGTCCGTGGTTCCATTCGAGGAACTGGGCGGTGGTGTACGAGATCGAATTCCAGGTGCCCCAGACAATCAACGCGGTGAGCACCATGGCCCGTAGCAGGGATAGCCACCGCACGGATCCCCAGGCGTTACTCAACCCGATGGCGAGCAGCGCTACCGGCATCACGTAGTACAGGCCGAAGTACATCGACTGGCCCGGAGCCAGGAACTCGAGAGTGTATCGGATGCCGCCGATGACGAGTCCGGTCAGGACCAGGAGGTGGATGCGCGGTGGCGAGGCAGCGGGATTGCCCATGACGACAGTGTAGCCGCGAGGTCTTGGTCAGCCCCCTGCCTGGTGATGGTATTTGTCAGGTCCCGACGTGGCGGCGTGGGTCGTCGAGGGCTACCGATCGACCAAAATGGGGCGGGCGAATTTTTTCGTCATCCGCGGTGGCAGCAGGAAGACCTGCCCCGCTTCGTTCGAGAAGTAGAGTTGCGACTTGGAGGGCTTGCGGCCGTGGCCATCCGCCCACAAGGCGAAAAAGTCGGGGTGGGCGTTTACCGGGCGACGGGCGTAGGTGTGGTTGCGTTGGCTTTTGGAGGTGAGTTGTCTGGCCGGTCGCCAGGTTTCACCGCTGTTTCGGCTGGTCCACATGACCATCTCGCCGCCCGGGTTCCACGCTTGTGGTCCGGCCTTGGTGGGACCGACGACTCGCCAGACTTCTCCTTCGATGTAGAGGGAACCCATGTCGTAGTTGTTGTCCGAGGTGGTGATGCGGTGGCGGATCCACTGCTCGCCGTTCCACCGCGCGATCTTCCAGCGGCGTGGGTTGTTATCTGGTCCGGATTGGAATCCCGTGCTGGTGATGTACAGGATCACCGGGTGGCCCTGCCCATCGAGCCGCAGGTCCTTGAGGTAGACGAGGCGTTGGTCGGCCTCGTAGTCGTGCACAAGAGCCGACGACTGCGGCCTGGTGATCGGTAACGAGAGTCCCTGCCCGCCAGCAGTCTGCCAGGTCTTGCCGGCGTCCGTGGTCGCCATGTAGTAGAGGTTGGTACGCCAGTTCAGGCCCTTGGGCGCCGGGTGGTAGTTGAACGCACAGGCTGCCTTGTGATCGCGGGCTGCACTGATCTGGTAGTGACCCTTCTCGATGGCGGCGAGGCGCTGCCACTTCGACCAGGTGAGGCCGTCGGCGCTGTGCATGAACATGCTGGTCCGGTCAGCGGGGTTGCTGTAGTGGGTGAAGAACGCGACGAAACCCTCGCCTGGTCGTTGCCATACCTGCATGTACGAGAAGTTGGTCAGAGGCTTGGACCCGCCGTCCTCATCGCGGTAGGTCGCCATGACGCGCTCGAAGGTGCCGATGTGGTACGGCCTGGTGCTGCGATGGACGTAGGACGGTCGCGAACGGCCGTGCGAGGTCGAGAAGATCCAGATGTGGCCCCTGCTGTCCATCGAGATCACGGGGTTGTCGTGGGCGTCGGCGGTGGCCTTGTCGAGCAGGATCGTGGGGCGCGGCACCTGGCCGGTCTTGTGGTCGTAGTAGGACACCATGTGGTGGAGTCTGCGAAAGCTGGCCTTGGTGGTGCCGCCGTAGCAGAAGAACGTCTTGTCGACCGCCTTGCAGTAGATTGCGAACGGTTGGTGTTTGGCGCAGTAGGTACTGAGTCCTCCAGAGTACTTGTAGACGTACTCGTCATCCGACTTCTGGTTGTAGTACCAGATTCCTCGATAGCCATCGTCTGGACGGTTGAGCGTCCGGAGTGCGTCTCGCGGCGCAGGTTTTTGGGCAGACTCCTGGGATAGCGCTGGTGCGAGCAGGAATGCGATGACGGGTACCAGGCTCGCCCACGATGTGCATTCCAGTCTACGCGTGGACGCAAATCTCCTCGAGTTCTCGGAGACTTCCGATCTCGAACGTGGCTGCAACGTCGTGGTCACGGGATTTCTGATTTGGATTGTACCAGCAGGTATCGATTCCGAAGTCTACGCCACCCTGTATGTCGGAGGACAGGCTGTCTCCGACGATAAGGACCTCGGAACGCGCCGGCGACCCCATGCGAAGAAAGGCGACCTCGAAGATCTTCGGGTCGGGTTTGGCGGCGCCGACTTCTTCGGAGATCAGGATCTCGCGAAAGTACGGTCGGATCGGGGAGCTATCCAAGCGCGGGCGTTGCACGTTCAACAGACCGTTGGTGATCAGGGCCATCTGGACGTGGGGCCGCAGGGTTTCGAGGATTTCCTCGGAACCCTCAAGCAGATGGCCATTGCGCGAGAGGTTCCGCTCGTAGTCTTCGGCGAACTGACCTGGGTCGGAGTTCTTCATCCCGAGTTCTTTCAGGAGATCCTCGAAGCGACCGATGCGCAACCGGGCCTGATCGACTTCACCCTTCTCGAAGGCCTGCCAGTAGCGCGTATTGATCTGCCCGTACAACTCCAGATGGCTGGGTTCGAACCGGCAACCGTGCGCCTCGATGGTGCTCTGCAGCGCCTCGCGAGCGGAGCGGTCGAAGTCGAACAGCGTGTTGTCCGCGTCAAAGAGGATCCACCGGTAGCCCATTGCCTCAGGAAAAGACGCCAGGGCCCTGAGGTCAAGCCTGGAGTGAGGGTGTCCGGGACTTTCCCTAGCGCTTCTTGGGCATCCGTACGACAAGATCCGCTGCCGAGCGGAGATCATCGGTTTGCTTGAGCTTCACGATCGGGAAGTTGCGGCTCGGTGCCGACTTCCGGGTTCGGTCGTTGAGGTTCGGATCCGAATCGAAGAAACACTCACTCGTCAAGTCCGGATAGCCGTCTGCCCAGACCTTGTAGTGAACGTGGCGCGGTACTGAAGAATTGGGGTAACGCTCCGGCATGATCGTGTTGAGCGTGAAGCCGCCCTTGGCATTGGTGCGCAAGAACCCCCACAGCCGAGGGTTGCCGGCGCCGCCGCCGGCGTCCATGCCGGGGCGGTATTCACCGCTGGCGTCGGTATGGAACATC
>JAYZDB010000068.1:0-14825 GCA_036338025.1 Planctomycetota bacterium | reverse complement strand
ATGTAGGTGTGCCCGGTAATCCAACCGATGTCGGCGGCACAACAGTAGATGTCACCCGCGTGGTAGTCGAAAATCGTCTCGTGGGTCAGCGCCGCGTACAAGAGGTAGCCTGCCGTGGTGTGCTGCAATCCCTTCGGCTGGCCCGTGGAACCAGAGGTGTAGAGGATGAACAGCGGGTCCTCGGCATCGATCCACTCAGCCGGACACATCGGGCGTTGCCGGGCCATCTCGGTCGACAGATCAAAATCACGGCCCGCAGTCATCGGCACCTCCGTGGCGGTACGGCGTGATACCAGCACGGTGGCGACATTGGTGTTCTCGACCGCTTGATCGACCGTCGCCTTCAAGGGAATCGTCTTGCCACCACGCAAGCCCTCGTTGGCGGTCAGCACGATGCGGCAATCGGCATCGACGATCCGCTCGCGCAGGGCCTCAGCACTGAATCCTGCAAACACCACGGAGTGCACCGCACCGATCCGGGCGCAGGCCAGCATCCCGTAGGCAAGTTCGGGAATCATCGGCATGTAGAAGCAAACCCGATCTCCCTTGCCGACCCCGTGCTGCTTGAGCACGTTGGCCAGACGGCAAACTTCGTCGTGCAAGGTCTGATAGCTGATGTGTTCATACTCTCCGGCTTCATCCTTGGCCCAGATGATCGCAGTGCGATCGGCATGCTCGGGCAGGTGGCGATCGATGCAGTTGAAGCTGACATTGAGCTTGGCGTTCTCGAACCAGGACACTGCACCTTGGTAGAAATCCTCGCTCATCACCTGGTCGTAGGGATGGAAGAATGTCAGCCGGCTCGCCTGTTGGTCCCAAAACTGTTCCGGATCCTCGATCGATTGCTGGTAGAGGTCCTGATAGTCCTGCATGGACGAGATGTGGGCACGGTCAGCAAGAACTTCGCTGGGGTTGTAGACCTGTTCAGACATGATCGGATCCGCCCGAGGTGAGGCGGGATAAGTTGGTTACTTGAGTCCTCGCACCCAGTGTAGGAGGGTACGCACGGCGGTGCCTACAGCGCCACCGGTGTAATAGTCCTTGGCGGTAGCTCCCCAGGCAGCGCCAGCGATATCGATGTGGGCCCAGGGTACTCCCTTGGTAAAGAAGGACAAGAATGCCCCGCCCGAGATGCTGCCGTTGCCGTGTGCCGGGCTGTTGAGATTGTTGACGTCGGCAAACTTCCCTTTGATCTGATCTCGGTGCACATCCCAAAGTGGCAACTGCCACAAGGGTTCATCGCACTCCTGACCGGCTTCGATGAGATCTTGGATGAGGTCATCATCACTGCCCATAATGCCCGCCATCTCGTGTCCGAGCGCCACCACAACCGCACCCGTCAGGGTCGCAAGATCAACCATGCAGCGGGGTTTGTAGGTCTTCTTGGCGTAGGCCAGGGCATCGGCCAAGATCAGTCGCCCCTCGGCGTCGGTGTTGATGATCTCGATCGTAGTACCATCACAGGCCTTCACCACGTCGCCGGGTTTTTGCGCATCGCCGTCAGGCATGTTCTCACTGGAGGGCACCACGCCGACCACCCGGACCTTGCCCTTGACGCCCTGCATCCCGCCATTCGCAATCGCGTGGAACAAACCCAGAACAGCCCCTCCACCGCACATGTCGTAGCGCATGTCCGCGAGGTTGGCGCTCGGCTTGATACTGATGCCGCCGGTATCGAAGGTCAGGCCCTTGCCGACCACGCAAACCGTCGACTTGTAGCCGGTCGGCTTGTAGTCCATCAGGATCATCTTGGCGGGTTCGCGACTGCCGCGTGAAACACCGAGCAGAGCAGCCATACCGTGCTTCTGCATGTCCCGCTCGTTCATGATCCGGACTGTCAGCCGCGGAGTCTTGAACTTGCGCGCCTGGTTGGCGAGGTAGCGAGGAGTCGCGATGTTGCCGGGGAGATTCTCGATGTCGCGAGCGAACGCCGTCGCTTGGGCACCGATCCGACCGATCTGCACACCAGCGCGGAACCCCTTGCCATTGCGACCGGTGTAAAGGATTTCAGCACTCTGGGCACGCGGGGTTGGCGGCTTGTCGCCAGACGGCTTGCGATAACTGTACGCACCGAGGATCAAGCCCTCTGTCAGCGCACGGCCCGCGACCTCGGCGTCGAGGTCCTTGTGGTCATCCTGGTTGACCACCAGGCGAAAGGTCTTCACCTCGTGGGAAGATGCCAGATTGAACGCCACCGCCGCCGCCCGCCGCAGCTTGTCGACCGTCACCTCGCTGCGCTTGCCGCCACCGACAAAACCCATCCGTACCGGCAGCTTCCGGCCGGTCGGATAGAACATGCTGGTCGCCCGGACCTTGGTCGCGAGATCACCAGTCTTCTTGGCATCCTTGACGGCGGCTTGCAGGGCAACACCCAAGTCGGGGTTCTTGCCGTTGTAGGCCAGCCCGAGCACGAGTTCCTTGGCAGGCGAAGTGGCAGACGTGATCAGACGAACCTTCATGATCAGAGGTGTACCGCAATGGCAGGCCGGGCTCCATTCTCGAGTTTCTTACTTGCGGCAACCGTCTAGAGGGGCCGGGAGGGCAAGTCACCTACCCAGCGGGTCTCGCCATCCTCCCCAGCCAACTGCTCCCGTTTGAAGATCGGCACCTCGCCCTTCAGCCGGTCCATCAGGAACCGGCATGCCTCGAAAGCCGGGCCTCGGTGCGCTGACGACACGACCACCAGTACCGAGGTCTCGCCCACCGGGACTTCTCCCAGGCGATGCACCACCCGCGCACGCCCGATCTCGAAGCGCTCGATCGCCGCCTCGAAGATCTGACCCATCACCTTGCGGGCCATCGGCTGGTAGCACTCATAGAGTAGCGTCGTGACCTTCTCGCCCTCGTTATGGTTGCGTGTCACCCCAGCGAAGGTCACCACTGCGCCATCGCAATCGCTGCGGACTTCCAGTTCGAGCGGACGCGGATCGATCGCCTGCTCGGTAAAATCAAGCCGGTAGACATCCGCCCGCGAAGAACCGCCCGAGATCGGCGGGATGAACGCGACCTCATCACCATCGGCAAGCGGCTGGGTGGCCTCGGCGTAGTCCTGGTTTACGGCATAGGCCAGCGGCAGCCGGGCCAGTTCCGGAGCGCCTTCCGCCAACAGGGCCTGCAATCCCTCGACGGTGGTCCCCTCCGCTACTTCGACTTCGAGAGAATCGTCTCCGAGCAATTCTCTAACCACGGCAAAACAACGGACGGTGATCTTCACGTCGACATCATTGCACGTCGTCTTCGGTGTGGGAATCCCGCTGTCTCCTCAACTCGCCGAACATCCGTTGGATGTCCCCGAATCCAGCCACGATGACCCACAGGCTCATCAGCGCGAAGACTCCGACAGCCCCGAACAAGACGTACTTCCAAAAGCTCACCCAGTCCATCAGACAGCGCCTCCTGGCTCCCGCGTTTGAGCATCTGGAAACAGCAGGGAGCCGACGACCATCGCCAGCATCGACAACCCGAGCGTGCCGAGCCCCACGACCTCCGCCCCGACGTCCGCGAGCCCGACGCTAGTCTTGATCGGCGTCAAACCCAACAGGGCGCTAAAGCCAGCGACCAAGGCCGCGACCGCCCCGGTCGAGCTGGCGCGGCGCCAGTACAGCCCAAACGTCAGCACCGACACCGCGCCGGTAAAGTAGATCGCGCCGGTGATCCCGAGGTAATCCCAGACATCTTGCCCCGGGGTGTAGAAGATCCCAAAACCCAGCACCCACAAGCCGATCACGACGATGCCGATGCGAGTCCAGAGCAACTGCCGGCCTTGCTCCTGGCCTCTTGGATGGAGCGGCGCGATGACGTCCCGCGCGATCACCGACGACCAGCACAAGAGGTAGCTATCGTGGGTCGACATGAAGGCCGCCAGCATCGCTGCGGTGATCAAGCCGAGGACTCCGATCGGGAGGATCTCGCGCAGCATGACCGGGAAGGCCTGGATGCTGCCGTAGTCGACGCCAGCGTGCGCAAAGCCACCGTCACTGGCCAACACGGCGCCCGCTCCGGTGAGGTACACGTAGGCGCAGACCCCCATGAAGCATGGGACCAGGAAGCGGATCATGAACGACACCGAGGAAAACAGGTACTGCCGCCGCACCACCGTCTCGTCGCGCGCCGACAAGGCGCGGGTCACCGCCGTCGGCCAGATCGCGCAACTGACAAAACCAATCACCGCCTGCCAGGAGATGTAGGCCGGTCCGTGGCCCGTGATGGGGTCGAAGGCCTCGATATCGGTCCTGTCGCGCCAGACTTGCACGATGTTGTCCATACCAAGCTTGGAGATCACCAACCAGACCATGAACACCAGCCCGACCGACAGCACCACGAACTGCACGTAGTCGGTCAAGACCACCGACACCATCCCACCCAGCACGGTGTAGAACAGCACCAGCACGAGCAAGCCGGTCATCACCAACTTCAGGGTCGTGCCGCCAGCATCCAACCCGGTGACCGCGACCACGAACTGGCTCCCGACCTGCAGGAACAGCCCCATGTTCAAGATCCCGCCCAGCGCCAGCAACACGCCTCCCAGGATCCGGGTGCGTCGACCAAAGCGCAGTTCGTAGTACTCGGGGATGGTCATGACACCAGCCCGGCGAAGCCGCACCACCACAAACCCTGTCAGGCCGACCAGCAGGGTCACAACACCTGCCACCAAACCGATGTGCAGCGCCTTGAAGCCATCGACGTAGCCCTTCTGGGCCTGGTACATCACTGTGATCAAGCCGAGCTCGGAGCCCGTCATGGTGGCGATCGAAAGGGCTGTACCCAGGCTGCGACCCGCGACCAGGTAGCCGCTGATCCCCGAAATGACCCGGTTCGCCAGCAGTCCGATGGCCACTGAAACAGCGATGTAGACGGCGACGATCGCCCAGTCGATGGTGCTGAACGCAGCAAGCATGTCGGCGCATTCCAAACGAGGTTCGCAGGTGGAACCAGGGCAAAGTCACATTCCCTGGCGATGGCTTGGACCCCGCCCGGAGCCCGCTAGCTCTCCAGCGCGGCGATCCCTGGCAAGACCTTGCCCTCGAGAAGTTCGAGACTCGCACCGCCACCGGTCGAGACGTGCCCCATCCGGTCCGTGATCCCCAACAGTTCGGCGGCCGCCACCGAATCTCCGCCACCTACCAGGGTCCAGGCATCGCTGTCCGCGACCGCCTGGGCGATAGCCTGCGTGCCAGCGCGGAAAGCCGGCATTTCAAACACGCCCATCGGCCCATTCCAGATCACCGTCTTGGCACCAGCGATCGCCTGGCAATAACGCTGCACTGTTTCGGGACCGATATCCAAGGCCATCAGTCCAGCCGGAATCTCCGGACCGTGGGTGGAAGCCGCCGCATCAGCCTTGAACTCGGCGGCGCAGATGTGATCGATCGGCAGCAGCAATTCGACCCCCTTGTTCTCCGCAGCGGCCCGCGCCTCGGCGGCAGAATCGATCAGATCGTCCTCACACATAGACGTGCCAATGCTGAGTCCAGCCTGCTTTTGGAAGGTGTATGCCATCGCACCACCGATCAGGATCTGGTCGACCCGGTCGAGCAGGTTGCTGATCAACGGCAGTTTGTCGCTGACCTTGGCGCCACCGAGAATCGCCAGCAGCGGACGGTCAGGGGCAGTCAGGACCCGATCGAAGGCTGCCAACTCCCGGGCCATCAACAAGCCGACACAACCAGGCAGGTACTTCGGTACCCCGGCTACGCTGGCGTGCGCACGGTGAGCAGTGCCGAAAGCATCGTTGACATAGACGTCACCCAATTGCGCAAGCTGCGCTGCGAAATGATCCTCACCAGCGGTCTCCTCGGCGTGGAAGCGCAGATTCTCGACCATCAGGACCTCACCGGCCTCCAGCGCCTTGGACGCATCGACGGCTGCATCCCCCACGCAGGTGTCGGAGTAGCGCACCGGTGCTTCGATCACCTCGCCGAGCCGCTGACCCGCCGGCTTGAGGCGCAGCTCCTCGATGACCTGACCTTTCGGGCGGCCCATGTGCGACATCAACACCGGCCGGCCACCAGCCGCCAGGATCGCCTCGATGGTCGGGGCGGCAGCCCGGATCCGCGCGTCACTGGTAACAGCCCGGTCGGCGTCGAGCGGAACGTTGAAGTCAACGCGAACCAAGACCCGCTTGTCGCGGAGATCCATCTCCGTCAGCGTCTTCGCCATGATGCTCTAACTTTGCGATTCCCGGCGATCTAGCCGAGGTTGTGGGCCTTCGTGAGGAGGTCGACGACGCGGTTGCTGTAACCCCACTCATTGTCGTACCAACTGACGATCTTGACCTGCTTACCACCATCCATCGACATGGTCGAGAGACCATCGACGACTGAACTGTGCGGGTCGTGGACGATGTCGGAGGACACGATCGGATCCTCGGTGTAGCAGAGAACCCCCTTCATCGGACCCTCGGCGGCAGCCTTCAGGGCAGCGTTGATGTCCTCCTTGCTGGCCGGCTTGGACAAGTTGGCGACCAGATCCACCACCGAACCATCCGGCACCGGCACGCGCAGGGCGAACCCATCGAGCTTGCCGTTCAACGATGGTATCACCTTACCGACAGCCCGGGCCGCACCGGTGGTTGTCGGAATGATGTTGGAAGCGCCGGCTCTCGCCCGGCGCATGTCACTGTGGATCATGTCGGCGATGCGCTGATCGTTAGTAAACGCATGCACGGTGGTCATCAGACCGCTCTCGATCCCAAAGGCCTCGTGGAGCACCTTGGCAATCGGCGCCAGGCAGTTGGTAGTGCAGGACGCGTTGGAGATCACCTTGTGCTCGGCACTGAGCTGATCCTCGTTGACGCCCATCACGATCATCGCGTCGATGTCCCCCTTCGGCGGCACGGTCAGCAGGACCTTCTTGGCACCGGCAGTGACATGCTTCATGCACAGTTCCTGGGTCGCAAAGAAGCCCGTGGACTCGACGACAAAGTCGATGCCGAGTTGCTCCCACGGCAAGTCGCCAGGATCGCGCTCGGAGCATACCTGGACGGCCTCGCCATCGACCATGATCGTGCCGTCGCCAGCCTCGACCGTCCCAGGATACCGTCCGTGCACTGTGTCGTACTTCAGAAGGTGGGCCAAGGAACTGGCCGGCGCCAGGTCATTGATGGCGATGACGTCGTAGCCATCGCGTTCTTGCAGGACCCGAAAGACCAGCCGGCCAATGCGGCCGAAACCATTGATCGCTACCCTGATCGCCATGAGGGTGTAAACTCCAGCTATTCGTGTTCTTGAGTGTGTCGCGGCCGCGAGAGAACCTGGCGGCCCGGTTCTCTTCCACCACGTGGATACGAACGGGGCGGAGTCTATACCGGCCCGTGCCGCCCCACAATGCGCGTCCTCAACCAACAATTGCAAGCAATCCAAAGCTGCCTCGACCGGCACAAGGCCCATTCCTACGACGGGCCGATCTTGGTGGCGGTGTCGGGCGGCCGGGATTCGACCGTGCTCGCCTGGCTACTGTCCCAGATGGCGCGCCGCCAAGAGCTGGACAAGGACCTGGTGATCGGCCACGTCGACCACGGGGTACATCACTTGAGTTCGGCGGCAGCCGCCCATGTCAGCGCGCTCGCCGACCAACTCGAACTGCCATTCGTATCGACCCGGCTCGGTGATATCGGGACCAGTGAGGATGCCCTGCGCAACGCCCGCTACGAGGCACTGGTCGGGATGGCTCGTGACCTGGGAGCAGGCTTGGTGCTGACTGCCCACCACGCCGATGACGACATGGAGACGGTGCTGTTCCGCATGATGCGCGGCACTGGTCCACGTGGTCTGGCTGGCATCCCCGAGGCCCGCCCCCTGGCCACTGGGATCACCGTCCTCCGACCGATGATCCGAACCCGGCAATCGACGATTATCGATCTACTCGAGGCGAGCGGTCTGACTGCCTTCGAAGACCCGACCAACCAAGACCTGTCGTATGCCCGCAATCAGCTGCGCCACGAGTTCATCCCCGACCTGCGTGAAGGCCTCGGCAGTCGGCTGGACCTGTCGCTGATGGAATTGGCCGAGACCGCTCGGCGAGCCAACGACATTCTCGAAGCCGAAGCAACCGAGTTGCTCGAATCCAACGCCAGCTACCCGACGAATTGGCGGTGCGAACTCGAGCTGGAGGCACCAGCCGAGCAAGACCTTCCGTTCCTGCAAGAGGCCATCTGCCAGATCCACGCGCGACTACACCCGGCCGGCCAGCGCCCCTCGTTCGATTTCCAGCGGCGCATTGTCAAGCTGTGGTCGCAGCCTGCCGGCAAGCGGGTGCACGGACCGACAGAGCTGCTGGTGGAACGAACCCGCGAGGGCATCGTGATGGTCGACTTGCATCTCGCCGGGACCGCCCCAACCCAGGCGATCGAACTGGCGGCTGATGTCGAGGTGCCATTCGGTACTACTGAGTGGAGTGTCCGCCGGTCCTTCCACCCCTCCCCACCGCTCAATCCCACGCTCCAAGAAGCTGGCCCTCGACGAGCCTTGGTACGCGCGGCACACGCTGCCGAACCGTGGGCACTGCGGTGCCGGCGGGCAGGCGACCGGTTCTGGCCCTTGGGTGCCGCCGGCGCGGTCGAATTGCGCCGGTTCATGCAGGCCCGGCATGTGCCGCGGTATGACCGGGATAGACTGCCCATCTTGGTGGATGGCAATGACGAAATCCTGTGGGTGCCGGGAATTGAGATCGCTGCCCCGCACCGGATCACAGTGGAAACAGAGGCCTGCTTCGAGGTCAAGCTGTCGATCCTCGGTGGCGCCACGGGGGCGTGTGGGTCATACTGAGGGCCCTCTCGCACATCCCTACCAAGCACCGCCACCACCCGGCGGACCCCTGAACATCCGACCCAGTCGGCGAACATGGCGGAACTGACAGTCGAATCCGGCCCCTTGCGTGGCCAGACCCTGAGCTTCAACCAGGACGACACCTTCCTTGTCGGTAGTGGTGAGGACTGCACCCTGCGCCTGGAAGGCCCGGGGATCGCCGACCAGCACCTCGTGATCAAGGCGCTCAAGAACGGCGGATTCGGCATCAAGATGCTCAAGGGTCCTTTCACCCTCAACGGCAAGGAATCGGAAGCCGCCCGCCTCCGGGACGGCGACCTGATCGAACTCGCCGATACCCGCCTGCGGTTCGGCCCGAAGAAACTCGCCACCAAAGAAAAAGACCTGGGCAGCCTGGGCGGCTACCGGATGAGCGGAGTACTCGGCAGGGGTGGCCACGGCACCGTCTACCGCGCCGAGCAGATGAGTCTGCACCGCAACGTCGCCCTCAAGGTCCTGCCCAAGGAGACCACCCAGAACGCGGAGTTCGTCGGGCGCTTCGTCGCCGAGGCCCGAGCAGCGGCCCGGCTATCCCACCCCAACGTCGTGCAGGTATTCGACGTCGGCCACGACGGCGATACGTACTTCCTGTCGATGGAGATCATGGAGAATGGTTCCCTCGAAGATCGCCTCAAGCGCGAGGGCAAGCTCCCGTGGCAGGAGTGTCTACAGCTCATGGTCGATGCCGCGCAGGGTCTAGCCTACGCAGAGTCAATGCGAATCGTGCACCGCGACATCAAGCCCGACAACCTGATGGTCGACAGCCATGGCACTGTCAAGATCGCAGACCTGGGCCTGGCAATGTCGGATGATGAAGAGCAGGGCAAGATCGTGGGTACTCCGCACTTCATGTCGCCAGAACAGGCGACGGGCAAGCCCCTCGATCACCGGTCCGATCTCTACTCCCTGGGCTGCACCTTCTTCCGACTGGTGACGGGTCGCCCGCTGTTCCAACGCAGCAAGACCAAGGAGATCCTCCGGGCCCACGTCAACGACGAGCCCGAGTCAGCCGACCAGGTCAACAGTGAGGTTCCATCCAGCGTGGCTGCATGCATCGGCCGCCTGGTCGAGAAAGACCCCGACGATCGCTATCAGAGTGCCGACGATCTGATCGCGAACCTCGACCAACTCCTTCACCCGCCAGCGAGACGGGGTCCGCTGATCGCGGCACTAGCCGTCCTGCTGCTGGGTGCAGGCTTCGTGATCTACTACCTCGCGACCAAGGAACCCACCATCATCACCAAGACCAACGGTGACCCAGCCAAGACCGCCACTCTCGAGAGACAACTGCGGGAACAGCGAGCAGAAACTGAACGCGGCCGTATCCTCCGCAACGAGGAGAACCTCGAACCGCTGCAACTCGCGGATCGGTTCGACGAGTTTGCCGCCAAGTCAAAGTACAAAGCTACACCGGCAGCCATCTCTGCAACCGCCAAGGCAAAGGACTTGCGCCGTGAGGAGGCAGCACGGATCGCGGCGGCCAAGGCCCGGGCAAGCGCGGTGAAGGTCGCCAGGGCAAACATCGAGCGCACGGTGCGCGGCCTGATCAACCAAGGCAAGTTCCAAGCAGCGCTGGGCGCCATGAAGCCGGACAATGTATCCGACGAGGTCCTCAACGACCCTGGCATGGTGGAAGCGGTCGCCACCCTGCGTAACGAACTCAAGACTGCCGCCAAGGCTAGCCTCGACCAACTCACCAAGGCCATCGATGACGCACTATCCAGTCAGAAGCCGGATGCAATGGAGTTGGCGATCGCAGGTGTCGAAGCCATCCTCGACAAGAACAGCGGCTGGCCGGCCGAAGCGCTGACAGATCGGGCCGGCCTGATCGCCTTCCTGCGGACCAAAAAGCAGGAGGTCAAGAGCTTGCGCAGCACGCTGGCGTCATCGCGCGAATCCTCGGCCAAGGCCAACTTCTACCGCCTCTCTACCAGCGACGAGGGCGTAATGGCCGCGGTCCGCAACTTCGATCTGGCCCGCGCCAGCAAGCTGGCCTCGGATCTCCACGGCGAGCTCGATGGTTTCGAGATCCAACCGAGCGCCGCACATCTCCTCGGTGTGGTCCAGGCGGCAGCGAGCTACTGGACAGACTTCCAGGCCGCCGTCGCCGCTGGCACCCTGCATGTCACCCTAGAGATCGATAACGACTTCCTCGACGTGGTAGTAAAGGGTTTCGACCCCAAGACCGGATTACAAATCGACCACTCCGACCAGGCCAGCGTTCCGCTTGATCGGTTGCGAACGAACGGGCTGCATCAAGTGTTCAAGGCGACCAAAGCCGACAAGCAACACGGTGAGAATCGACTGGCGTTTCTCGCTTTACACGCCCTCGCGGAACACATGGCAGCAGCCAAGGTCTACCTCAGCAACCTGGACCCGACCAAACCAGAGACCGGCACCGGCGAAAAGCGTTATGCAGAGACGATGCTCGACCTCAACTATGTAGTCCGCGCCACCCGCAAGATCGACGCCAGCTGGAAGAAGTTCCTGTCACACGAAGTGCAGGCATCAAACGCGCTGGCCCGCGGACTGAGAGCGTTTTCGATGCTGCAATACACCCGCGCGCACGGCTACCTCGAAGACCTCCGGGACCGCTACCAGGATTCTCTGGTCATCCAGATCACGCGCTAGTCGAGCACGGTTTCATCCAGGCAAAGGTACAGGTTCTCGCACGGACATTGCTCAGGCAATGCTCGGCTGACCTGCCGAACCTGCTATATTCCGGCCAATGGAACTGCACAATCGGCCCTCCCTGCGACAACGAGCCAACGACGCAGCAACAATCTTGCTGGAGGCGATTCCCGCCAAGCCACGCATCGCGATGCTACTGGGTACCGGCCACACGTCGATCGCGAACCAGTTGAAGGATCCCTACACCTTCTCCCGCGACGAGTTGCCGCAAGGACTACACTTCGACACCAAGGAAACCGGCTCACCGCTGCTGTTCGGTTTTCTCGAGGGCGTTCCGGTCATCGTGGGCGATGCACCGGTGGTCGGCTATGAGGGCTACTCGCCTGAGGAGGTCACCTTCCCGGTACGGGTGCTGCGCGCGATGGGTACAGATCTCCTGATCCTCACCGCCGCTGCCGCCAGCCTGTCCCTACAGATCGAACCCGGCACGATCGCGGTGGTAGAGGACCACTTGAATCTCTCCGGAATACACCCCTTGCACGGCCCGAATGACGAACAACTCGGCCCGCGGTTCCCCGACATGTCGGACCCATACGCACATGGCTGGCGCGACGTTGCACGTAGCACCGCGCGCGAAGCTGGCATCCCTTGCCACCCAGCAGTATTCGCAGCCGTGCCGGGACCCTGCCTGCCAACCCGCGCCGAGTATCGTTACCTGCAAAGAGCCGGCGCCGATCTGGTTGGCATGTCGTTGGTGCCTGAGGTGCTGGCAGCCGTCCACAGTGGCTTCCAGGTCCTCGCACTCGTCGGCGTGACGCAGGCCATCAGCCTGGAACGCCACACCGCGACGTCCATCGAAGACATGCTGGACGCCGCAGACGTCGCCGCACCACGAATCGCAGCCTTACTGACAGGAATCGTCAGCTCCGTCCGCTAGCGCAATCGACCAGACCATGATCAAGATCGGCGTACTACTATCTGGCACGGGTCGAACCCTCTTGAACCTGCTGGACTACATCAAGACCGGCAGGCTCGACGCCAGGATCGTCTGCGTCCTGTCCGATCGCGCGGATGTTCTGGGGCTCACGCACGCCGAAGCTGCCGGCATCCAGACCTTTGTCGAACCCGATTCCCAGCGCACCTTCGAGGCCCTACGGGCCCACCAGGTCGACCTTGTGTGCCTATGCGGCTATCTACGTCTGCTGACAATACCGGCTGACTTCCACAACCGTGTCCTCAACATCCACCCCTCACTGCTTCCCAAGCACGGTGGCCATGGGTTCTACGGCCACCACGTCCACGAAGCGGTGCTGGCGGCCGGCGAAGTCGAATCCGGTTGCACCGTGCACTACTGCAACAACGAGTATGACCGCGGTGCAGTGCTCCTGCAAAAGAGCGTCATGGTAAAACCGAGCGATGACGCTGAGACGCTGGCGTCTCGGGTCTTCAACGCCGAGTGTGCCGCCTATCCCGAAGCGATTCAGCTCTGGATGCAGCGCAGCCTCTAGGCTTGCCGCCCACCACTACTTGATCCCGATCAGTTCGACGTGGAAGACCAGGGTCGCGTTCGGGCCGATCTTCGGTGGACTACCTTGCGGGCCATAGCCAAGCTTGCCCGGAATCGTGAACTTGTAGACTCCACCCGGTTTCATCAGCTGGATGCCCTCGGTCCACCCCGAGATCACCCGGTTGAGCTGGAACTCAACAGGTTCGCCACGAGCATGGGACGAGTCGAACAGCGTTCCGTCCGTGAGCCATCCCGCATAGTGAACCTTGACCGTCTGCGCGGCCGTGGGGTTTTTGCCCTTACCCGCCCGGATCACCTCGTACTTGAGACCACTGGCAGTCGCCTTGGTCTTGTCAGGCGCGGACATGGAGAACTCGGGGGCTTTCAAGGGCTCCTTGATCTCGACCAGTTCGAGTTCCCAGACCGTGTCGCCGGGATAGCTCGGCAGGCCAATCTTCTTCGGGACCTCGAACCGGACCCGGGATCCGAGTCTGAGGAGTAGCGGCGCCTCCTTCAAGAACTTCAATCCCATGTCGGCAACACGCCCCTTGATCATCGAACTCTTGTCGCGTGCGAATTGCAACAGGCGGCCCTCGGTCGACCAGAACGCGTAGTCCAAGGTGAAGACCTGATCCTCCTTGAACAGTTCGCCCTTGCCAGCCTTCAAGACCTGGTATTTCAGGCCCGACTTGGTGGTCTTTTGCCCCTCCGCGTCGGCCTTTTTGAAGTCCGGCGGCTTGCGCATCGCGGTGAAACCCAGCAGCTCGATATCGAATATCAGGGTCGCATTCGGCGGAATGCGACCACCAGCTCCCTGTGCCCCGTAGCCAAGTGCCGGGGGAATCGTGAACTTGCACCGCTGCCCCTTCGACATCAGTTGGAGCGCCTCGCTCCAGCCCTGGATCACCCCGGATCCGACCGTAAACGAGAACGGCTGGCCGCGGTCGCGCGACGAGTCGAACTTGGTACCGTCCGGTAGCCAACCCGTGTAATGCACGCTGACTTTGTCGCCGGCGCCGGGACTGGCACCCTTGCCAGCCTTCAAGACCGAGTACTTGAGCCCTGAGGGAGTGGTCTTGATCTCGGTGTCCGCAGGAATGCCGGAGTTTTTATCCTGGGCGAGGAGAGGCGACGCAAGCGTGAGAAGCACGCCGAATACCACGGGGATGTTCTGCAAAAGGATCCTGTTGGGTGGGGTTGAAAGGACGCGGAATTCTAACCACCTGGTCCGGGACCGGCCGGTGGGAAATCGCCTTTCTCACAGAGACCCGAGCAAGGTCACCAGACTCAACACATCCAGCCGATTGTGTTCGAACACCCGATCCACCGGGCCGGAGCGGTCCCTTACCCAGTCCAGAAATGCCACCGGCGCCTCTGCGCCAGGCGGGCTGGCACGGTGTGTTGCGCACTGAGAGTGCAGCGAGTCACTGACTTCAACCACCGACCGCTACCTCCCGCTACTTCTTGACTGGTGCACCAGGTATGGCGCGGATGTTGGACTGGTAGAGCGCCGGCATGACCTGGCGCATGATGTTCTGCAACGCCATGCCTGCCAATACCACACCCTGCTCCGGTCGTCCGCGACCCAGATCTGTCAGAACGAGGTCCTGAAACACCTTGTCCAACAGGATCTCCCGCTTGCCATTCGCGTCGAGAGGGCTCATCACCCGGAGTCGCAAGGCAACGTAGGCGCCACTGCGCCGCTTGCCGAAGTGCTCGCCACCGAGCATCGCCTCGCGGTATCGATACAGCGCATGCAGGGTTGGCTCGACCACGATGTCTCGCCTACCGGGTACCCCCGCCGAACCACTGGAGATGCCATTGTAGATCTCACTACGATCGATCTCATCGAGCAGAACATCCTCGAGCATCACCGGGATGGG
>JAYZDB010000067.1:0-4157 GCA_036338025.1 Planctomycetota bacterium | reverse complement strand
TGGAAGACCATGCCGACATGCTCAGCCCGAAACCGATCGCGGGCGGATTCCGACAGCTGGGTGATCTCAACGTCCTGGATCCGGATCGAGCCGTGGTCCGGAATCGACAGGCCCGTCAGCAGGTTGAGGAGCGTGCTCTTGCCACAGCCGGATCGCCCCACCAGGGCGACCTGCTCGCCTGTCGCGATGTCGAGGGCACGGACATCACAGGCGACAACGGACTCGTCGCCACGAACGTAGCTCTTGGTAAGGTCGCGAATCTGGATCATGGTGCGGCGCTCACCATACGAACCGTTTGGGAATCGAGCCTAGAGTAAGTCATCCAGGAACCGCAATTCCTTGCCGATTCCATCCCGCAGATGCTCGTCGCCCCGAATCAGACCGGGCAGGACGTCCCAGGTATAGGTCTCGACCTCGAGCAGCGGCAGCGGCCGGGGTAGAGCCCGGATCACCCGCTCCAGTTCGGCACGGGTCGATCCCAGCGCAGCCTCGCTATCCCAGAAAATCGGGGTGTGGAAGTGGGTTCGGATCGAGCCAGCCGCCTCGAACTCCGTTCGCTGAGCGGCAACCTCGGAAAGATCCAGGGCCCGGGGCCCGGTATCCGCAACCGTCTGATGCAGGTAGACGGGTTCGTCGAAGGCCAGCAGCTGATCAAGGGCTCCGGCAGGATCACGCAACTCCGGGCAGGCTGAGACCTGGATCTTCGCACACTGGATCTCGTGGGTGGCGAGACTGGCGACCGCCGCCACGGCATCTTCACGGACCACCGCCATGTGGCACAGATCGACGCAAACACCGAGGTGTCGGCGCAACACCGCTTCGGGAACCGCCCAGCCCTCGGCCCGGAACACCCACTCCTCCAGGAACTCGATGGTCTGAGCGACGGTCTCCAGGAGACAGAACGGTTCGGGTTCCAGAGCCAGGACGATCTGCACACCATGGTACTCCGCCATCGAATACAGGTGGCTGGCGGCCCGCACCAGGTTGCGGGCCATCAACCGCATATCACCGGACCCGTAACCGAGTGGCAGGGTGCTCACCGGGACCACACTACCCGGGGTCGCAATCCTCCCGATCACCTCGGCGGCGTGCCGCGTGAACAACACCCGCGCCTCGTCTTCCCAGTTCGGTTGGTAGACGGAGGTCTTGACCACAGTTTCGTGAAACTCCCCATACGGGAACGCATTGACGGTCCATAACGGAATTCCGCACTCGACCATGAAGTCCTGCAGGCGCTGGATCTGATCTGGATTCTCGTTGAGGTCAGCCAGGGTCGCCGCATTCCACCAGGCGCCGAATCCGAACTGCTTGCCATCGGCACCTCGGGCAGCCGCAATCGGGACGGCAAAACGTTCGATCGACTCGAACCAACTGTCGAGATCGACAGCGGGATGGACGTTTCCGCAGTAGGTAATCCGCGGAGTTTCTTCAGGAACGGGTTCAGACACTTCCATATAGAATCCGCTACGGCTTGGATAGGGAAGTGTCTCCTCCTGTTCTTCTGCGCTTTGAGCCTGCACTGACCGCCGGCATCCTCCTGCGCCGCTACAAGCGCTTTTTGGCCGACGTGCAACTCTCGGACGGAACCCGAGTGACAGCACATTGCCCCGATCCGGGCTCGATGAAGACCATCGCAGAGCCCGGCCGGCCGGTAGCGCTGAGTCGTAGCGACAACCGGGCGCGCAAGCTGCCGTTCACCTGGGAAATGGTCCAGATAGACGACACCTGGGTCGGGATCCACACCAACCGTAGCAACGCCCTGATCGACACGGCTCTGCGAGCCGAAGTAATCCCGGAACTCGTCAGCTGGCAGACCATCGAGCGAGAGGTAGGCGTCGGTGCGAGCCGTCTCGATTTTCGGCTCTCGGGCAACGGCGAGGCTTGCTACGTCGAGGTCAAGACCGTGACCATGTGCGACGGCAATACCGCCATGTTTCCCGATTCCGTAACCACCCGCGGCCAAAAACACCTCCGGGAGTTGGTAGCTTTGAGGGCTGCCGGCCATCGCGCAGTGGCACTGTTCTGTGTCAACCGGGCGGACTGCAGTCGATTCACGCCAGCCGACGCGATTGACCCGGTCTACGGTGAACTGCTCCGGGAAGCCCACGACGCTGGCGTCGAGGTTCTCGCCTATCGCACGAATTGGACCCCTCAACAAGTAACCCTCGACGGGTCGATAGATACTGTCTTGTGATGCGCAATTGCGCTACACCCCCTTCCCGATGGACAATAACGAATCACGCGCACGAGCCGTCCGGATCAACGCCCTGAAAGAATCCGCTTCGAATCGACAAGCTCACCTCGACCCCGACTTCATGGGCCTCGCAGAACTGCGGCCAGTGCGCCTGCAGGTCGAGATGATGAAGCCCGAAATCACACTGCGAGCCTATGGAGTCAACTCCACCATCGTCGCGTTTGGGGGCACCCGCATCATCGAACGCCCAGCCGCCACCGAGAAGCTGAGACTGGCCGAGGCCGGTCTCGCCGAGTCACCCGAGGATCCGGATCGGCAGCGCGACGTCCGCATCGCCCAGAACGTCCTGAAGAAGTGCAACTACTACGACGAGGCCAGGGAGCTCGGCCGAATCGTCAGCAGCGCCTGCCAGACCGATGACAACTGCGACTACGTGGTGGTGACCGGTGGCGGCCCAGGAATCATGGAGGCTGCCAACCGCGGCGCTTACGACGTCGGCGCCAAGAGCATCGGCCTGAACATCACGATCCTGACCGAGCAGGAACCCAACAGCTACATCAGCCCGGAGCTGTGTTTCGAGTTCAAGTACTTCGCAATCCGGAAGATGCACTTCCTGATGCGCGCCAAGGCAATGATCGCCTTCCCGGGTGGCTTCGGGACCATGGACGAGTTGTTCGAGACCTTGACGCTCATCCAGACCAAGAAGATGGACCCCATCCCGGTGATCCTGTTCGGCAAGGACTACTGGGACCGGCTGATCAACTGGGACATGTTCGTCGATGAGGGCACCATTGCCCCGGAGGACCTCAAGCTGTTGTCCTACGCCGAGACCGCCGCAGAAGTCTGGGAGCAAATCTCACAGTTCTACCGGATCAACCCACAGCCGAAACTGCCACGCGGCCAGTAGGACTCACCGACCGTCCTTGCCCGGAGACTCCGATTTCGAAGGCAATCTCTGCGTGCGCAGCAGGCTGGCTTTGTCCTTGGACTGCCCCAACAGCACACTCTCCCAGGAACCGTAGGCCGGGTTGGGAAGCATGAACCAACGCGTGCCCCAGTAGTCCGCACGTTCAGCGACACAAGCATCCCGCATCTTCTCGGTCGTGGCAGCTTCGACAACCTCTCCATGGCCCTGGTTCTTGCGAGGTTTCACCGGCACGGTGAAGTCCCCGATGTTGTCTCCAACCAGGGCAACCACCCGGTAGCGCTCACAGACCTTACGACGCCTGGCAGACTTGTCGCCTACTTCTCCCTTGGTCAGGACCAGGTCTTCGCCGGCATCCTCGACCAGGGGATAGCCGAGGCGCAGGAGGTTGGCTCGGGTCGCAATCTCCTCCGCACCGGTCTTGCGATTGGTGAGGTAGACCACCCGGATACCGCGAGCCCGAGCGGCGGTCAAGAAACCCAAGGAGCCAGGCACCGGAGTTGCCTGCTGTTCTTCACACCACTTCGTCCACGCCGCCGGTTGGAATCCACCACCGTCACGAATCATCCTCGCGTTGAAACCGCCGTTGTCGAGGACGGTCTCGTCGACGTCCACGATGATCGCGGGTGGTAGCTTGGCGAAGGCAAGCTGGTCGATCTGTTCGAGGCAGGCCGTCCAGGTGCGGTCGGCCAGAGCCTTGCCGAGTTGCTGACTGGCCTGATTGTAGACTTGCAGGCAGCAGGCCTTGTATTCCGCGGAGCGCTGCATCCACAGCACCGCGTGCATCTGGTCATGCTGCTCACCAACCGATCTCGGCGAGCCCGGCAGGGCGAGTAGCAGAACAAGACTCGCAACACCAGGGAGAGTTCGGAGTCGTGTGGAGAGTGGGTTCATCACGTTGGCCTCGTCGGGGGTAGCGGCTGACGGACCTGCATTCTGGGTCCTTGCCGCCTCCGCACAAGTGCCTACTTCGACTCCTTGCCGCAGTACACGATCGCGGCCCGACCACCGGCCGGACCGCAAGCGTGTATCCAGTAG
>JAYZDB010000066.1:0-8832 GCA_036338025.1 Planctomycetota bacterium | reverse complement strand
GGACGGTTCCGTGCAGGTGCGCGAGGCCAAGATCAACGCTGCGACCTTGATGGACTTCTTGTCCAATACTCATCTCTACTACACGGGCATCCAGGGAATGGCGACAGAGGTCTTGAGTATGCAGGATCGGGCGATGCGGAGCCCTGACGCTGCCAATCACGAAGTCGTACAGGAGAGTTTGCACGGCATCAAAGAACTCGGGTATGGAATCCTCGAGGCGATCGAGACCGAAAACTACGACGAGTTCGGCCTCCTCATGGATCAGCATTGGGACTACAAGAAGGTGATGTCGGCCAAAATCAACATCCCTGGCATTGACGAATTGTACGACCTGATCAAGCAACGATTTGGCGTTCTCGGCGGTAAGGTCTCCGGTGCCGGCGGCGGTGGTTTCTTCATGGTTTATGCACCCAGCAATCACGCAGAGTTGGGCGAATTCATGACACAGCACGGCCTGACTCGTATGCACTATCGCCTGGATACTGAGGGTGCCAAGATTCTGACCTCTTCACCCAACTAGGTTTCTCATGAGTAGTCCTGCCCTCCAGTTTGTTCTCGCCGGCGACGGTCAACAGAGATTGGTTGTCAAGCCCACCGGGCGGATCCGTCCCGACGTTGCGAGCGGTGATGATGGAAACTGGCTGGAGGTGACCGTGGAAATCCTTAGCGGCCAGTTTTCTGGCGAGGCGACCTGCTCCATCCGTACCGAGGACCTGGACGAGTTCCGATCCGGTTTGGCTGGTCTCACCGATGATCGGTCCGCGTCAGCGGCGTTCAAGACGATGGAGAACCAGTTCGGGATCTCGATAGATGGCGACGGCAGCGGTGGAGTGACGATCGGGGGGCACGTCGCAGATTCGATCGATGGCAACCGACTCGAATTCAGGTTCGTGGGTGAAGTGGGTGGACTGTCAGCGATCCTGCAGTCGATCGATGAGATCCTTGATGCCTATCCGGTCAGCTGACGGGTATCGACGTCCGAGTCCCCTAGTCACCGCCGAACAGCACTGCGATGGCTGCGACGTTGACGATGTCGGTGGAGTTGCACCCTCTTGAGAGATCGAGGCAGGGAGCGGCCAGCCCCTGGATCAACGGGCCGAAAGCCTGGAATCCACCGAGGCGCTGCGCGATCTTGTAGGCCAGGTTGCCGGCGTCGAGATCGGGGAACACCAATACGTTGGCATCGCCGTCAAGCGGACCGCCGGGTGCCTTGGTTGCTGCGACCTCGGGGATGATCGCGGCGTCGAACTGCAGTTCTCCATCAGACGGAATCGACGGATGCTCCGCACGAAAAGACTCCGCAGCTGCCCGCATCTTGTCGACGCGGGAGTGCTTCGCGCTGCCCTTGGTCGAGAATGACAAGAAGGCCACTCGCGGCGCGTCCCCAGTCAGCAATTGGTGGTTGTGGGCCGTTGCTGCCGCGATCGTGACCAGTTGTTCGGCATTCGGATCGGGTACGACTCCGCAGTCCGCGAAGCTGTACACAGTGGTGTCCCGCACCATCAAGAACATCGAAGAGACGGTGGAAGTGTCAGGAGCAGTTCCTATGCAGTAGATGCCGGCGCGAATTACTTCGCTTGTCGCATTGGCGGCACCCGCCACACAGCCCTCGGCCTCTCCCAGGGCCACCAGCGAAGCCCCGAAGTACAGCGGCTTACGCGCGAGTTCTTCGGCGCCATCCCGATCGAGTCCGTGCTCGCGTCGACGGGCGTAGATGTGTTCTACGACCTTCTCAAAGCGCGTGTCCTCGGCTGGCGCTGGAACCCACACGATGTCCGCAATCCCGACCTCCTCAAGGACCTTGCGGGCCTCGATGACCCTCTCGTCGGTGGTCTCTGGGAGGACGATACGTGCCGACTGTTGCCTGGCCCGTTGGTGCAGCGATTCGAGGACCTCGGGATTGCTCAGCGGTCGACCTCCATCTCGAGCAGGGCCAGACCGTGAGTCTTGCCCTGGGCGTCGGTCAACAGGCTCTCGCTTCCACCACCCCCGAGGCTGTCCGAGAGGAGAAAATTGAGCGCGAGCATGTTGGGGGCCTCGTGGCGAACGATGTCTCCAAAGCAGATACCGGCAAAGTGCTGTTTGACGCGATCGACCGTGAGGTAGCTGACGATGAACTCGTAGTCCTCCTGAGTCTGCACGAAGATCCCGACGTTGCTGCCGTCACCCTTGTCGCCGGAACGAGCCAGCGCGAACTCCTTGAGCTTGATTCTCGCCATGATCTAGACCTCCTCTACCTGCACGCTGGTGTGGACCTTGTCCCGATGCAGGAGGGCTGGCCAGTAGCTGATGATGTCGGTTGCTTTGGGGCGCCCGCCAGCAAAGCCGGTAACTCCGGGAGGGCCGCTGGTGACCAGTGGAACGATCTCCATACCGAATCGGTCGACCTTCTCACGACTGGTCGATTTGACCCCGAGGCGCAGCACGATCTCTGGCGCGTCCTGGGTTTTTGTGATGCCGGCGTGACAGACGCCGCTGCCGACAAACTCGACCATCTTCTCGTCCTCGGTGAAGGTGCAGCCGTCCAACGCCAAACGCCCGAACACGATATCTGCGCACAGTCGAGCCTTGTCGAGGGCGTCGGGACCAGACACGGTGAGTTGGCCGGTGGCCTTGTAGCCGCTGTGATAGCTGACTGAGACCTTGTAGGTCTCGGGCGGTGGGGCGCCTTCGATGCCGGACACCCGGACCCGGTTCGGTCCGTCCTCGGTGATGATCGCGGAATTGAAGTTCGCGGTGACGTCTGGCGTCAGGTAGGCATTGGGGTCACCCATCTCGTAGAGCAGTTGCGAGATGACCGTGCGCCGATCGACCAGTCCACCAGTGCCCTCGTGTTTGGTCACGAAGAAGGTGCCGTCGGGATACGCTTCGACGACGGGGTAGCCGATCTTGATGTAGTCATCGACTTCACGCCAAGCGGCGAAATTGCCGCCGGTGCATTGTGGCCCGCACTCGGTGATGTGACCGGCGACAGTGGCGGAGGCTAGTTTGTCGTAGTCAGTCGGGGACCAGCCGAACTCGTACATCAGAGGGCCGGCGACCAGCGCGGGGTCCGTGATGCGTCCACCGATGACGATGTCGGCGCCTTGCGCCAGACATTCGGCCACCGTAGCTGCACCGATATAGACGTTGGCGCTGCTGACCTTGTCGAGGAGGGGTTTGAGTTCTTCGCCTGTGTCCATGTTGGCGAACGCCTCGCCACTCGCCACCAGATCCGGGAGCTCTGCGAGAATGTCATCTCCGAGGATCACGCCGACCTTGAGTCCGGTGAGGCCCTTCTTTCGTGCCAACTCGATGGTTGCCTCCATGCAACCGATTGGATTCACGCCGCCGGCGTTGGCGACGATCTTGATGCCCTTCTCGGCGACGTCCGGCAGGATGCGATCGAGCATCGTGAGGAAGTCCGTGGCGTAACCGGCCCCCGGGTTCCGGCTCTTGAGCTTCTGCATGATGCTCATCGTTACCTCGGCGAGGTAGTCCAGCGCGAGGTAGTCCAGCGGGCCTTCTCTTACCAACCGGATCGGACCGAGGATGGAGTCGCCCCAGAACCCCTGGCCGTTGGCAATGAAAACCTTGTCGCGCATGGCAGCGGAATATATCCAGCCGAGTTTGGGGGCGACAGCATTAACGGAAACCGGACCGATCGGGCAAACTGTGCCGTATGACGCGAGTAGATCGTGAGCCCGGGTTGTTCGGGTTGTTGTTCCTGGGCAGCTTGTTCATAGGCTCCCTGGTGGTCTGCAACTTGATCGCGACCAAGTTCACGGAGGTCGATCTTGGCTTCAAGACCTTCACGATCTCGGTCGGCATCCTGCCGTACCCGCTGACCTTCCTGGTTACAGATATCTTGTCGGAGATCTACGGGAAGAAGCGCGCCAGCCAGGTCGTGTTGTGTGGGTTTGGTGCCTCGGTCATGGTGATCGGGATTGTGCAGTTGGCACTGGCCTTCGACGCCTTGCCCTTCGGGGTGCGCGACGAAGCCTTCCATGAGGTGTTTGGTCAGACCTGGCGTGTGATCACCGCCTCGATGACGGCCTATCTCGTCGCCCAGCTTGTTGACGTGCAACTCTTCCACTTCTGGAAGAACCTCACGAAGGGCAAGCATCTGTGGTTACGCAACAACGCTTCGACGGTCTGCTCGCAGTTGTTGGACACGACCTTGGTGGTCTCGATCCTGTTCTGGGACGACCCGGAGGTCGATCGTGGACAGATCTTCCAGATGATCCGCGACGGCTGGATCTTCAAGATGCTGTGCGCTTTGGCGGATACGCCACTGGCGTACGCGGCTGTCTACCTGCTGCGGGATCGAGTGGCAGCACCGTCGGACGCCAGAAACTGAGCGTGCTAGCTGGCTGACTCGGCCAGCTTGGTCTGCAGTTCGCCGTTCTGGTACATCTCCAGGACGATATCCGAGCCGCCGATCAACTCGCCGCCTATGAAGAGTTGGGGCGTCGTTGGCCAACCGCTGAACTCGACGAGGGCCGGGCGGATCCCCGGATCATCGAAGATGTTGATGACTTCGAAGTCCTCGCCTACGTGCATCATCACCTGGATGGCGCTGTGCGAGAATCCGCACATTGGCTGTTCCTTGGTGCCCTTGGCGAAGAGCACGATGCGGGTGTCAGTCACGATTTTCTTGATTGCTTCAGAGTTCCACATTGTGTGCTTCTAGGTGGGCGTGTTGGTCTTGATCTGGACAGCGTGGATCGTAGTTGTGAGGTGTTCGCCAAGTGCCGATTGGACCATCTTGTGTTGTTCGATGCGGCTCTTGCCGGTGAATTCGGCGGAGGTTACCCGGATGTCGAAGTGATCCGACGTTCCGGTCATGTCTGCGACGACCACCGTCGAACTCGGGATGGATGCCTCAATGAGGCCCTTGACGTCTTCTGCGCTCAGCATTTTAGATTCTCGCGGACGTGGTGGACAGCCACCGTTGAGTATCAGAAGGCCACAGCGTAGGAGAGTCAAGATCTCGTGAATGTTGGGTTGGGCCGAAACCGGCAGATTCGTAGGAGGCTCTCATGGCATCGCAGCCAGTAGCTCCAAGAACTTGTGGCCCCGGATATTGCCCTGGTCAGGCTCCCGGAGACCGGTCCCGGATCGCCGTCGGAGGCCGTTACCTTTGCCCTTGGGCGGAATGCCTACTTGAGTAGAGGGCGGATAGAGACCAAACTCTCCGGGTAGTGAAAGTCATCTTGAGCAGGCCCCGTGGATTCTGTGCTGGCGTCGAACGCGCTATCGAGGTTGTCTTGAAGGCGCTCGAGAAGTTCGGCAGCCCAATCTATGTTCGCCATGAGATTGTCCACAACGGTGTCGTAGTTGAGGACCTGCAGGCCAAAGGCGCCGTCTTCGTCAAGAGCCTCAAGGATGTGCCGACCGGTAGCCACGTGATCTTGTCTGCTCACGGCGTTGCTCCGGTCGTCAAGACCGATGCGGTGCGCCTGGATCTCCTTGCGATTGATGCTACTTGTCCGCTGGTCACCAAGGTCCACATGGAAGCTCGGGCCTTTTCGTCGGATGGCAACACGATTCTACTTATCGGCCACAAGGACCACGTTGAGGTGGTAGGCGTGAAGGGAGAAGCGCCCGAGAGCACGATTGTCGTATTCGGGGAAGACGAAGCCTCGATGGTCGAGGTCCCTGACCCCGACCGGGTGGCAGTCCTCACCCAGACAACCCTCAGCCTCGAAGAGGCGGCGCTGACCATGAACGCGTTGAGGAAGCGCTTTCCAAACCTCAAGACACCCCGCAAAGAGGATATTTGCTACGCGACCACCAACCGTCAGATGGCCGTCAGAGGTATCAATGGTCATGTCGACCTCTGGCTGGTGATAGGCGACAAGACGAGTTCCAATAGCAATCGACTCCGGGAGATTGGCGCGGACTCAGGAGTCCCCGCACACCTCATTATCGACGAGTCAAAGATCCGTACCGAATGGCTGGATGGTGTCGAGGCGGTTGGTGTGACGTCTGGCGCCTCGACCCCTGAGATCAGTGTGCAGTCCGTGATTCACAGACTCCGTGAACTTGGTGCGACAGAGGTCGAGGAGGTCGACGGCGTGCCAGAGGACATCGAGTTTCAGTTGCCCGCAGAAGTCCGTTGAACGAGGTCGAAGCATGTTGATCCCAGACTCCTCTTCTCTGACCGTGATATTTGGATTCGCTGCAACGGCAGGCGTGGTGCATACCTTGGCTGGTCCCGACCACTATCTTCCGCTTGTTGCCATTGCTCGGGAACGGCGATGGAGCGCTGTCAAAGCCTCGTTGATGACGCTGATTTTTGGTCTGGCACACTGTCTGGCTAGCGTCGCGCTGGTGTTCGGCCTGGCCGCCACTGCGGGTGCTCTTGACGTGCTGGCTTCGACTGCCGCCTGGCTGATGGTCGGGGTCGGTTGTTGCATGGTGATACTGGCAATGCGCCGGCGCCGCGCGCGAGCGCAAAACTCCGGCGTGACCCGGATCGTCCCAGTTCTGGCCGGTCTTGCGTTCCTGGTCGGTCCGTGCGAGTGGTTGATCCCGGTGGCGACGACAGTACTCGGGTCTTTGGGCGCGCTGGCTGCCCTGCAAGTTTGTGTCGTCTACACCCTATGCACGGTGGGGACCATGTGGCTTGCGACATCGGTTGCGATATACGGACTGGACCGACTGGCGCCTCAGAACGCGGGTGTGATCGGTAGCGTGATCGGTGGTGCTGCCTGCACCGTTTGCGGTGTACTCATGATGCTGGGCCTCTGAGACCGGTTACGTGGCCTGCTCGCTGCGGTATAAGGGGTTCTTTCTGTCTGCCTTCGTACACATGTTGAGACAACGTCTTCTTGTTGGTTGCTTGCTCGGTGGGGTGTTTGCCGTACCGACGCAAGGTCAAGAGGCTGATCTCGCAACCCGTGTGCAGGCTGCTTTGGCGAAGTCTCGGTCGATTTTGATCAATCGACTGGAGCGGGCCCACAACGGTGAGCTTGCGCTCTTGTGTCTAGCGGCAATTCACGACGAGGTACCCCACGATGACAAGGTGCTGGGCAAGGCGCTACGGCGCTTGCGGCAGGCTCGCCTCAGCCGAACCTACGATCTTGCGCTGCGCCTGATGGTTGCTGTTGAGTGCCCCACGTTCCCGGGCCGCAAGCAGGTGGTGACCCAGGATCAGCGTCGCTTGATGCGGCATCTGCGTCGCGGAAAGGGCTTTGGTTACGACAAGGAGGGCAGGGGGTGGGACCTTAGTAACACCCAGTATGCGGTCCTCGGATTGCGGGCCGCGGCCAGTTTGGGGGTTGTGCCGACCGAGAAACAGTGGCGGCAAGTAGTGCGCGCTGCGATATCTGCGCAGGACGAAAATGGCGGATTTGGTTACGTGAATCACCTTCGGCCAACGGAGTCAATGACTGCCGCTGGGATCGCAGTGCTGCAGATCTGTTCTGCTCAACTTGGCGAAAAAATTTCTGCATCGCTTGGTATCAAGAAGCGTCTCGACGCAGCTTGGAAGTGGGTGGCAGATCACAAGGGTTCGATCGGCGATCGAAAGACAGACAACTGCCTTTACTTCCACTATGGCCTTGAGCGGGCAGCCATTTTGTCGGAGGTAACGGAAGTGGACGGCAAAGATTGGTATTCGAGCGGAGCAGAGATGCTGTTGCGCACCCAGAAACGCAACGGGGGGTGGCACAGCAAACCGGACATGGTACGCGGCAAGGGCGAAGACGGCGTGGATTCGGTGAGCACGTCCTTTGCGATCTTGTATCTGCGTCGCAAGTTCAAGAAGACCTTGGAACCCGGGCCCGTGACAATCGGGGGTGGCCCGCCGATCCACCTGCTGCCGGAGCAGGCCACCAAGGCCCAGGCGGACGCCGCCGTCGAGGCAGCGGTGAGTCGGGGTTGGGCTGCCTTGCCCCAGGTATTGCGGGCGCTGCGCAGCAAATTCGAGAATCGGCGCGCTGCCGGGGCCAAGGCCTTGATCCGAATCACCGGTAGTGATTTTGGCTACAACCCGCACCGGACGCCGGAACAGAATCGGGAGGCGGTACAGAAGGCCGAGCTTCGGTACTTCAAATTCCAGCGGGACAACAAGAAGTAGCAGTGGGGGCTGGCTGGCCGGCGGCTTGCCGCGTACCACTATCTACATGCCCGACCTCTTCGCTCGTCTGGCCAGGCGCCGCGCACATCTTGACTCCGGGAACCTCCTACGATCTTTGACGGAGGTCATCAACCGGCTCGACAATGGCATCAACCTCGGTCAGGGAGTTTGTGACCTGGATAGTCCGATCCCACTGCAGGAGGGGGCAGTCGATTGCATCCGTGGCCGGACTGATAGACAGACTTACACCTTCTATTCCGGTGTCCCTGAGTTACGTGCTGCCATTGCCAAGAAGCTCACGGAGTTCAACGGCATCCCTTCCACGATGGAACAGGTTGGTGTTACTGCTGGATCTTCGGGGGCGTTCTTTGCTTCCGTGATGACCCTGATTGAACCCGGTGACGAAGTCATCTTGTTCGAACCGTTCTATTCCTACCATTACTCGGCTTTACAGTTGATTGGGGCGGTGCCGGTTTGTGTCCGTCTCGAGTCGCAGGAATTCGAATTGGATCCGGATCGGCTGCGTGCGGCTCTCACCGACAAGACCCGCGCGATTGTGCTCAACACACCCGCCAACCCGTCCGGCAAGATATTCTCGGCCGCGGATCTCGCCGCGGTATCGGAGATCCTGGCTCCGACCGAAGTCCTGGTGCTCACTGATGAGGTCTACGAGTTCATGTGCTTCGATGGTCGAAAGCACGTTTCGCCGGCGACGGTTCCCGGACTCGAGCATCGCTGCCTGACGATTGGTGGATTCAGCAAGACAT
>JAYZDB010000065.1:0-14583 GCA_036338025.1 Planctomycetota bacterium | reverse complement strand
CGTTGTAGAACACGCCAGAGTCCTGCGGTGAGATCCACATGTCGTGATCGTCACCACCACCACCCCACCACTTCGACCCCCAGGTCTTGCCGCCGTCGCGGGTCGCGAGAAAATCGCGGGACACTGCGAAGATCCGCTTGGGGTCGGTCGGGTCGATGGCGACCTGCCCGTGGTAGAACGGCCGAGTGCTGCTCCTCACCAGGTAGGTCCACGACTCGCCACCGTCCGTCGATCGGTAGACTCCAGGGCCAGGTACGTCGAGCCGTTTTGGGAGCTTGCCGGAGGCCTCGATGTTGATCACTACGATCTGCGGGTCCTTGAGGTGGATGTCGACGTCGATCATTCCGGTCTCCCCGGTTGGGAGCCCCTTGGTGAGTTTGCGCCAGGACTTGCCCCCGTCTGTCGACTTGAACAGGCCACCGTCCTGACCGCCGCTATGCATGCTTGCCGGTTGTCGGATGCGGTGGTACATGCCGGCGAACAGGACGTCGGGGTCGGTGGGGTGCACGATGACTTCGGTACAGCCGACCTTGCCGTTGTCCGGGAGACCATTGGTGAGCCTGATCCAGCTCTTGCCGCCGTCGGTGGTCTTGTACAGTCCGCGGCTACCGCCATATCCCCAAAGGTGACCGATAGCTGCCACCCATACGATATCCGGGTCATGTGGGTGCACTGCGATCTCTGCGATCTGTTGGGTGTCCCGTAACCCCATGTGCTCGAAGCTGCGTCCGCCGTTCGTAGATTTGTAGACCCCATCACCCCAGCCGCTGCTGTTCCGGTTGGCGGACTCACCGGTGCCGACCCAAATGATCCGCGGGTTCTTTTGGGAGAACACTGCGGCACCGATGGAGCCAGCGCCGTAGTTGTCGAAGATTGCTTTCCAGGTCGTGCCGGCGTTCCTGGACAGGAACACACCGCCCGAAGCCGACGCCACCAGGACCGTGCGGTAGTCTGAGTTCAGGGCGTCGATCGAAGCGATTCGGCCCATCATGTTGGCTGGGCCGATGCCACGCCATCGCAGCGGTGCAACGAGACCGACCGGATCTGCCTGGGACGTCGCTATCGGCGCGAGGGTCAGGGATAGCAGCACAGAGCCGAGCAGGGAGCGGTAGGGGACCATGGGTGCCTAGCTTCGCGGGTCGGCCGACGGCTGTGAACTCCAAACCCTCGCGAACTCGCGAGATCCTCGGGACCGTACGATATGCTCGCCGATCCGGGCGGATCGCGCCCTGGCCCAGAAGATCCCTGCATGGCGTATTCCCTCGGTTTCGACTTCGGTACCCTGTCTTGTCGTGCGTTCCTCCTGAACCTCGATGATCCTCGTGACACGAGTTCTGGCGTCGCTGCTTTCGAACACGGGGTGATGTCCGAGGCGCTCCCCGATGGCACTGAACTGCCGGGCAGGGAGTGGGCGCTGCAGGATGCCACGGACTACCTGCAGGCGGCCAGGGCTGCCCTGGCTAACTGCCTCTCCGCCGGTGACCCACGACGCCGGCAGATCGTCGGTATCGGGGTGGACTTCACCGCCAGTTCTCCGATGCCGACCGACACTGCCGGCCGCCCCCTGTCAGCTGACTATCCGAGTGAGCCGCACGCCTACGTCAAGCTCTGGAAACACCACCGGGCTGAACCATGGGTCGAACGGATCCGAAATGCCCCGGGCGCTGAGCGGTATCTCGAGCACTACGGTGGTCAACTGTCTTGTGAGTGGTTGGTGCCGAAGGCCTTCGAGTTGTTGGAATCGTCCCCTGCAATGTGGAATGCGACCGGACGTTTTGTCGAGGCCGGTGATTGGATCGTCCAACAACTTACGGGAGCTTGGACTCGCAATCTCTGTGCAGCGGGCTTCAAGGGTATGTGGTGCGGTAGCTATCCCGATGCCGGCTTCCTCTCTGCGATGCACCCAGAATTCGGTCGCCTGGCCAGCGAGATGCTTGACGGCGAGTTGTTGCCCCCGGGATGCAGTGCCGGAACCCTCACCGCCGAGAGTGCGGCATGGTTTGATCTGCCGGCCGGCATTCCGGTGTCCGCCGCCACCATCGATGCCCACTCGGGACTGCTGGGCATGGGGGTATCACGCGCCGGTGCCTTCGGGATGATCATGGGCACATCGGTGTGCCAGCTGTTTGTTGCTCCGGAGCACCGCGTCATTGCAGGCGTCATGGGGGTTGTAGAGGGTGGCATCCTGCCGGGTCTGTTTGCCTACGAGGCTGGGCAGGCGGCAGTCGGAGATTTGTTCTCCTGGTACCTTGAGCAACTCTGTCCGCTGCCGGCCGAGGCTGAATCCGAGCGTCACGCCATCCTGACCGAGCAGGCTCGCGCGATTGCACCGGGAAGCAACGGTCACGTGGTCCTCGATTGGATCAATGGCAACCGTAGCGTTCTTCTGGACCCGGCCCTTTCGGGTGGAGTGTTCGGCCTGACCCTTTCTTCGAAGCCCTCCGAAATCTACCGAGCATGTCTCGAGTCGGTGGTCTTCGGGTGTCGAGTGATCATGGATACGGTGCGTGAGGCAGGCGTCGAGTTCGATGAAGTCGTGGCTTGCGGGGGCATTACCGAAAATCAGCTCTTGATGCAGATCTACGCTGATGTTCTTGGCCTGCCGCTTCGCGTTAGCTCAGAAAAAGAGACGGTAGCTTGCGGAGCCGCAATGTACGGGGCAATGGCGGCGGGATTCGAGGACGTAGCAGCCCTCGCACCCCCGGCGTCGGCTACGCTTGTGCCGGACCGGGCAGCGAGTGCGCTCTACGAACCCGTCTACCGCGAATACCGTCGCCTTCACGACCAGCTGGGTCGAGAAGACGATGTCTTGAAACGACTGCGAGACCTGAGGCAATCGTCCTGAGGAACTGATCACTTCGAATACAGTTAGCGAATCATGAGCCTTCCCAAGATTGGTGTCTTCTGTGGCTACGACCCGCGTCCATGGGTGATGAAAGACTGCGCCGAAGGCGACATCGAAGTCATTCAAAATCTCGTGCAGCGTCTGCGTGACCTCGATCGCTTCGAGGTTGTCTACCCCGGAGAACATCTCGAGGGGTTTGACAAACTCTGCTACAAGACCGAGCTCTGCCAGCGCTACGCGGATGAGTTCTTCAAAGCTGGCGTGGTGGGGTTGCTCAACGTGCACCAGACCTGGACGTTCCCCCAGACCAGCCAGATGGTGCTGAGTGGTTTCAAGCAACAGTTGCGCCACGCCGACGCCACTGCCACTCCGCGCATCGTGATGGCTTCGATCCAGGACACGACCGTGCCTGGAATGGTCTCCGGGATGGCGACAGCCGGAGCCTACAACCAGACTGGTGAGAGCTTCGGGCACGTCTATGGTGACTTTGAGGACACAGGGTTCTGGACCGAGCTGATTGGGATCCTCGACAACTTTGCCGCCCGTGCCGCCGCCGAGGACTCGGTCCGGTCCGTTGTGCAGGGTCTGCACAAGCTACACGCGTTGGAGTTCGGGGGCTTCTCGTTGCAGATGCCGACCACACGGATCAACCAGGAAGAGCTGACGGCTCGGTGGGGGATCACCTCGGAGTCCTTGGACCAGCAGGTATTTCTCGACGCCGCTTTTGCGATGTTTGACTGGGACGGGGAACCGGGGCGCAGCGCGATCAAGACGTTCAAGAACGACGAGGTCCGGGCTGCGGTCGAGAAGATCTACGATGGCGACCCGGCCAAGTTCGAGGTCATTCCCGAACGCGAAGTTACCCGCGACAAGTACGCCCTGCAGGTGGCGATGTACATGGCCGTGCGCGACATCGCTGAGGAGAAGGGCGCCTCGGCGGTGACGATCAAGTGCCAGGACGAGTGTTCCGGCCACTTCGCTACCTGTTGTCAGGCGACGTCGTTTCTGGGCAACGATGTCGACATGAATGGGGTTGCCAAGCGAATGATCCCGACATCCTGCGAGACGGACATGCCGACGATGTACACCCAGTTCCTTCTCAAGGAGCTATCTGGCGAACCGAGCGGATTTGGCGACTTCCGCTACGTCAAGACCAAAGATGACGGCAAGACGCTACTGGCGATCGTCAATTGTGGGCAACACCCGCAGTATTTCTCGGGCCACAAGCGCTGGTCACAGGCGGAGAAGGAAGCCGCAACGGAGTATCCAGGCCAGGAGCACTTTTACGCCGCCGGTGGAGCTGCGGTCCGATCTCGCACAGCGGGTGGCCAACGCATGACGGTCGCCAGGCTAGGAGTCGAAAACGGCCGCCTTTACATGGTCGCATGTCCGATGGACACGATCGATGTCGATGTTTCGCGGCACGAGTCCTACAACCGCGCGTGGCCGATCATCGAAGGACATATCCCGGTGGACGACCGGGTCATGGGCCGCAAGTGGCCGAGCAATCACCTGGGTTTCGTGTATGGCGATTGGATCCCGCAGTTGATCGAGTTGGCTGAACGGATGGGGATTGGCTACCTGGTCTGGGATGACGCGGGTCGGGAGTTCTCGCGACCATCGTAGTAGCCCGGATCGAGCCACTTGCTTGCCGGGCAGCACGGACTACTCTCTGATGGAAGCCGGTTCTCCGAACTTCATTTTGAGCATTCCTAGCATGCTTACGACGCGGATTTCCCTAGCCCTGGCTTTCCCGCTGGCCTTGTCGGGTTGCGCCGGCCTGATGATTGGCAACCCGGCGGATGTTCTTGAGACGATCGGAGGCGTCGAACGGCTCGATAGAGCGATCAATGCCCTGGTGCCGATGGATAGCCGACTCGAGGTGGTGGCCGACGGTTTTGACTGGAGCGAGGGGCCCTTGTGGATCCCTGAAGATGGTGGCTACGTGATTTTCTCGGATATCCCACCGAACCGGATCATCAAGTGGCAGTCGGGGAAGGGCGCTTCTCTCTACCTGAACCAGAGCGGGTATCTCGGCTCCATTCCGCGGTTCAACCACGTCGCCCCCGATGAACCGGGATCCAATGGCCTTCTGCTCGATCTTGAGGGGCGACTGGTGCTTTGCCAGCACGGCAACCGGCAAGTCGCGCGGATGGACGCCGATCTTGACGCACCCCGCCCAAACTACGTACCGATCGCCAACGCGTACCAAGGCAAGCGGCTGAACAGTCCCAACGATGCTGCCTACCACGAAAACGGCGACCTCTATTTCACCGACCCTCCTTACGGTCTGGCTGGCAAGATGGGCGACCCGGACAAGCAACTCGACTTCCAGGGGGTCTATCGCGTACGACCCGATGGCCGGGTCACTTTGTTGACCAGGCAACTGTCCCGGCCTAACGGCATCGCCTTCTCGCCCGACTTCGAGACTCTCTACGTCGCCAACTCAGATTCCAAGCATGCGGTCTGGATGGCGTTTCCGGTCAAGAGCGATGGCACGCTTGGGCATGGTCGGGTGCTTTTTGACGCCACCACAATGGTCGGTAAGCGCAGGGGGGTGCCCGACGGACTGAAGGTTGATCAGCACGGCAACTTGTTCGCTACAGGCCCCGGCGGGGTGTTGATACTGTCTCCCGATGGACGACACCTGGGGACGCTGTTGACTGGGCAGGCGACCAGCAACTGCGGTTTTGGTGATGATGGCTCGACCCTCTACATCACGGCCGACCGCTACCTGGTTCGGATTCGTCTCTCGACCAGGGGCGCGGGGTTCTAGCCCGAGCGTCGATTACGGGTCGAACTGCTACTTGCGCTTGTTCGCGATATCGGGTCGCCGGGGCTGCTTGTCGAAGAAGCGTGCCTGTGTTCCGATCCGGTTGTAGTCACCGATGCTCTGACGTCCGGATTCGACTAGCGCCAGCAAGCGGTTGACGATCGTTGGGTGGTGTGCTGCCACGTTCGTTATCTCGCCGATATCCTTGTTCAGGTCGTAGAGCAGGGGCGACTCGATGTCGAAGACGTCCTCTGATGGGATGTGTCGTGACCACTTCGGAGTCCATTTTGGCTGGGCGGGGCGAGAAACGTGGAGCTTCCAACGGCCTGCGCGCACTGCCTGGAGGTGTGTATGGACGTAGTGGAACAACACTTTCGTGGGACTGGCAGCTGCCTGTGTGCCGTGCACCAAGGACGTGATGTCGTGCCCATCGATGACGCGATCAGCGGGGGGCTTTGCGCCACCGAGTCGTGCAAGAGTGGGGAGCATGTCCATCGTGCTGGCGACTTCGTCGCACACGGTACCCGCGGGGATCCTGCCGGGCGCACGCATCATGCACGGGACGCGGACGCCGCCTTCCCAAGACGATGTCTTGGCGCCGCGCAGTGGGCCGGCGCTACCGCCGTTCTGCTTTTTGATCCACCACGGCCCGTTGTCGCTGATGAAGATGATGTAGGTCTTCTGGTCGAGGTCAAGTTCACGGACCGTGTCGAGAATTCGCCCGACGTTCCAGTCGATCTCTTCGAGAACGTCTCCATACAGACCGCGTTTGGATTTCCCGCGGAACTGGGTGGAGGCGGCGAGCCTGGTGTGGGGCATGGTGTGCGGGATGTACACGAAGAACGGGTCGTTCTTGTGCTCACGGATGAAGCGAACTGCCTCGTCTGTGTAGCGTCGCGTCAACGTGCTCATGTCTGCCTTGCGCTCTATCACCTTGTTGCCGCGGATCAGGTGAACGAGGCGATCGTTACTGGTCGGGGTTCCGAAGAAATCGTCGAAGCCTTGTTGTAGTGGCAGCAACCCGGGGGCGTACTGGGTCTGGGTATGGCCCGCCAGGTCCCACTTGCCGTAGCAACCGCTGGCGTAACCCGCGGCCTTCAAAACCTCTGCGACGGTGACTTCCTGGGTATGGAGACGTGGATGAATGTCGACGCGGTTGTGTTGCCTGGCGACCCGCAGCGGATAGCAACCCGTCATCAGCGCTGCTCTGGACGGCCCACAGACAGTCTGCGCGTAGAAGTTGGTGAAGCGGATTCCCTCGCTGGCCAGACGATCGAGGTTGGGAGTTCGGATCACCGTGTTGCCGTAGCAACCGAGGTCTCCGTAGCCCAGGTCATCCGCGAAGATCAGGATGAAGTTGGGTTTGTCAGTCGGGTACGTCGCGATGGGGCCGACTCCCTGACAACCCAGCGCGACACAAAGGGCGAGCAGTCCAATGCCTGGACGGATGTAGCGCGACAGTTTCATTGGATCCCGGCTCTTGGATTACTCATCGGTTGGGGGCAGGGGGTTCGGTAGCCAGGGTAGAGTATGAGTTCCTGGGGCCAAGCAGGGATCCCGGGCCTATGATGGATCCATGGATTACGAGACCTCGTTGCACGGTTCCCCGGTGTTCGAACTCAACGGCTATCGCATCCGACGCAAGTTCCTCAAGGTTTTTGGTGCCAGCTTCCACATCTACGATGGCGAGCGGGTTGTCGGATTTAGCAAGCAGAAGGCCTTCAAGCTCAAGGAGGATATCCGGGTCTACACCGACGATATGATGACGGAGGAGCTCCTGACGATCCAGGCCCGCCAGATGATCGATTTCCATGCGGCCTACGACATCGTCGATCCGCGGGATGGTCGAAAGGTCGGCGCCGCACGGCGCAAGGGCATGGCATCCTTGATTCGAGACTCCTGGGAAGTCATGGACGCCGATGACCGGCCTATTGCTCAACTCCAGGAAGACAGCACGGGCCTGGCTCTCGCACGCCGGTTCCTGTCCAACCTGATTCCGCAGAAGTTCACCTTGCGGACATCAGCGGGGGGTGACCCGATCGAATTCAAACAGCGATTCAACCCCATCATCTTCAGTCTTGACGTCCGCATTCCTGAAGACTGCAGCATCGACCGCCGCCTGCTCCTTGGGGTTGCGGTGCTGATCACCGCGATCGAAGGACGGCAGGGCTAGTCGAGTGGCTCTTTGGCGTCCATAGACACCGGGCAGCTCAGAGTTCGATCGTCTTGCCAGTGCGGAACGACTCATCCGCCGCCAACACGATACGTGTCGCGCTGATGGCGTCGGCGAGGTGGTCCGAGATGTCCACGTCGTCGAGAATCGCTCGCGCGAATACTTGCTGCTCCCGGTGGCACAAGCCGTCATGGTCGGGTTCATCCGTTGTGTCGATGAACTCGTCGGCTTTGACAAATTCGTCGTTCTCATCCCGGTCCTGGTAATGAACCTGCAGACAGTTTGTAGCGGTGTGGGAGTCGACGTCCGAAGAGTCCTTGTCTCGTTCCTCGCCCTGCCTGTCAACGATGCTGACGCAGCCCTTCGGGCCGATGACATCTTTCACGAAGTAGGCGACTTCACTCATCATCGGGCCCCAGCCAGCTTCGTACCACCCGACCGAGCCGTCATCGAAGGTGACCTGCAACTGGCCGTAGTTGTACATCCCCTCATCGAGTTCCCCGCTCAGCCGAGCCCCGACGGCGCTGACTCGAACGGGCTTCGCACGGGTCATCTGGCACATGACATCGACGTAGTGCACCCCGCAGTCGACGATCGGTGAGATCGAGTTCATCAAGGACTTGTGGGTGGACCAGTCCTTGCCGCAACTCTGTTGGTTGAGGTTCATTCGCATGACCAGTGGTTTGCCCAGGGTCTGGGCGGTCTCGATGAACTTTATCCAGGCAGGATGGACCCGGAGAATGTAACCCACGATGAGCTTCAAGCCCTTGCTCTGGGCCAGGTCCACGAGTTCTTGGCACTGCGCGACGGTGTTGGCCAGCGGCTTCTCGATGAACACGTGGGCCCCGCTCTCCAGGCTCTTCTTGCAATACTCGTAGTGGGTGTCTGGATAGGTATTGATCGAGACGCAGTCTGGCTGGCTCTCCGCGAGGGCAGCACCGAAATCACCAAAGGTCGCGGAACCGCCGAGTTCGGCGGCCAACCGTTCGCGGCTCTCGGCGCCACGGCTGACGACGCCGACAACTTCGAATTCATCCATCGAGTGGTAGGCACGGGCGTGTGAGGTACCCATGTTGCCGCAGCCGACGACGAGGACTCGGAGCTTGGTCATGTTGGAATTCGCGTGTTGGGAGGAGGGGTATCCAATGACCCGTTCTACATGCTTGCCGGTTTGGGACCAAGCAACTCGGTCTCCGGCTCAAGACGTTACTGCTGGGCAAGCCGCAGGACGCGCCGAAATCGGTCAGGTCCGTGCAGCCTCGATTTGTACGAGCGATAGGCCGCCGCTGGACCCCGAGTTATCGGGGTCCAGGGCGTGCACTGCTACTCGGGCTGGGGGCTTACCTTGAAGGTGGCTTCCGAGGTCTTGCCGTCCGCCGTGACTACCAGCTTGTAGGTCCCAGCGCTGCCACTAGAACGACCGCGCCCGCCACGCCGGGATGACCAATTCGATGAGCCGCCGGAGTTGTTGGTTGAGTTGCGTCGAAGGTCCCAGGTGACGTGATTGAGACCCGCCGTCGGCGTCTTGATCTTGAGGTCGCGGTAGACCTTGCCATCGGCGCCGTGGATTGCGACCGTCAGGTCACTGGGCTTGTTCTTGAGGTGGAAGTAGACCTGGGCCTGACTGCTCGGGGTGGTCCCCACGTACTTCGAGGCACCTCCGCTGGAGCCACGGCTGTGCTTGCTCTTCCAGAGGATCACCTCGGCGGGCTGGCAGGCGAACACGTCCTTGGCCAGGTTCTTGGTGGTCAGCTGCCGCAGCGGAGTCATGTCAGCGATCCACAGGCTACGCCCGTGAGTGGCTAGCAGGACGTCACCGCACAGCTTGTGTTGGGCGACTTCGTGAATGGCCACGGTCGGGAGGTTGTTGTGGAAGCGAGTCCAACTCTGTCCGCGGTTCAGGGACACGTAGAGTCCGAACTCGGTGCCGAGGTAGAGCAGGTTCTCGTTTTGGTAGTCTTCGCGGACTACGCGAGTCGAACCGCGCGGCAACTTGGCGTGGAGCGAGGTCCATGATTGACCGTAGTTTTCGCTGACCAGCACGTATGGGTTGTCATCGTCGGAACGATGGCCGTCGACAGTCACGTAGACACGACCTTCGCTGTAGCGTGAGGCCTCAATCGAGCTGATCCACATTGGTTTGGTCACGATTTGTGTGAACGGGACGCCGGCGCTGTCGCTGTCGTTGCCCCTTGGACCACCCTTGCGTTCCGTCTTGGAGTGGCTTGCCTCCGAGACAGGCGCCTTGCGGAGATCGCTCCACTCGTGGTCGCCCTTGCGGGTGCCCCACAGCGCGCCGTCATCGGAGCCGACGTAGAGAACGTCGGGATTCATCGGCGACTCGGCGATGGCGGTTCCACTGCCACGATCGGTAAGCGTGATGTCTGGGGAGACCTTCTTCAGATCGCGCCCACGATCGAGGGACCGGAACACGTAGTTGCCCACGTTGTAGTAGATCCGCGAGTTGTGGCTGGACAGGATAAATGGGGTCTTCCAGTTGTAGCGGGTGCGGGTGCGTTGGCTGCTACTGCCTCGCGTGCCGCGACTACGCGGGTCACCGCCGCGCTGGCCGGTCCCGCGCTGACCCGTGCCGCCGCGCTGAGCGGTGCTGCCGCGCTGACGGCTGCTGCTCCCGAAGCGGAGGCTGCCGCGTGCCATGGTGCGCAGGTTGGTGCTCTGGGTGGCGCCGTTTTGGCTCTCGTAGTAGATCTGGTCGGGATCGTTGGCGTCGATCGCCACCACGAAGCCGTCCCCGCCACCGATCCGCAGCCAGTCCGAGTTGACCGGTCCGCCGCGTGCCGTGCGGTGTGGGGCACCCCAGGTTCCGTTGTCCTGCAGGCCACCGTAGACCCAGTAGTCCCGTCGCGGTCCCATCTTCGCGTGATAGAACTGGCCGATCGCCATGTGGTTGAGGTGGGCCCAGGTCTTGGTGCGATCGTAGGTCACATAGATGCCACCATCGCAGCCGAGGATCATGTGCTTGCCATTGCTCGGGTTGATCCACAGGGCATGTTGGTCGGCGTGCACACCGCGGGTGGCGTCAGACGTGAAAGTCTTGCCGCCATCGACGGAACGACTGCCCGAGATACCGAGGACGTATTGGTACTTGGTGTCACTCGGGTCGACGCGGAACTGGCTGAAGTACATCGGCCGCGGGTCGATGCTGTTGACGCGAGTCCAGGATGTTCCGCCGTCCTTGGATTGGAACAGGCCACCGTGCTCGTAGCCTTTTTCGCCCTGGAAGTCTTGCAGGTTGGCGCTTTGGCCACCGAGCCTGCCACCAAACGAGATGTTCATGCTGTGCGGTCGACTGCCGCTGCTACCGCCACGGCGTCCAGAGCCACGACCACCACGACGAGTCCCTGACCCGCTGCTGGACTTGGGCTTGGTGCCCATGGCAAACTCGATCTTCGAGTTCTTGCCCTCGCGGGCGATTTCCATGGAGACTTTCTGCTTGGTCTTGAACCTGGTCATCGAGCCCGGAAGCTTGCTGCCCGACTCTACTTTTTCGTTGTTGATCGACAGGATGATGTCGCCCTTCTGCAGGCCGGCCTTGCTGGCGGGGCTCTTGTCCGAAACGGTTTCGACCTTGGCACCCGTCTTGGCATCGCTGACTGAGCTGATACCGCTCCATCCGATGTCCATGCCGGGCTTGCCCATCATCTCGCTCTCGATGATCGCGTAGATGATGTTCGGGTCGCTCTGGTAGTAGTCGATCCCGACCCGACCCCAGTTGCAGGTCGGCAGGCCCTTGGTGAGCTTTTCGAAGGTCGCTCCGCCGTCGGTCGTCCGGTACATCCCGCTACCCGGCGCGATTTTCTTGGCCGGTGGGTTGCCATCGAAGCCATCGCGCTGTCGTTCGTAGGTCGCGAAGATCAGCGTGTCCGGATTCTTCGGATTCATCTCGATGGCGATCACGCCGGTCTTGGCATCGACAAAGTGGATGCGGACCCAGTCCTTGCCGCCGTTGGTGGACTTGTAGAGCCCACGTTCTTCGTTGGGTCCATAGAGACGGCCCAGCGCGCCGACATAGACGATGTCGGGGTTGGTGGGGTGGACGGCGATCGCGCCGATCTGGAAGGTCTTTTTCAGCCCCATGTTCTTCCACGTCTTGCCACCATCGACGGATTTGTAGACACCGTCACCGTAGCTGACTGAGTTGCGTGGGTTCTCTTCGCCCGTTCCGACATACACGACGTCCGGGTTGCTTTGTGACATGCAGACGGCACCGATGGAAACCGTGGTCTCCTTGTCGAACTGGTGCTCGAAGGTGATGCCGTTGTTGACGGTCTTGAGCAGGCCGCCCGACGCAGTTGCTGCGTAGAAGGTGGAAGGGTCCTTCTCGTACACGGAAAGCTCGACGATTCGGCCACCCATGGCGGCCGGGCCGACGCTGCGCCAGGTGATCTTGCTTGCCCATTCCGAGGGCAGGGCAGGCGCGTCTTGGGCAGAGACCGGAACGTGCAGAAGGGGGAAGCCTAGCAGGAGGACGAAGGGGAGGAGTTTCATGCGACTGTGGGGGGGAGGTAGGGAGAGGCCGGCGGGACATGGGCCACCGGGCTGGGACACGAGTGTGCCCAACCCCCAATGTAGGCGAAGTCCGCATGGGCGGTAGTCCTGCGAAGTGAACCGTAAATGCATCATCGTGCCGAAGGTGCTGGAAGGGCCTTTTGGGCTGGGTTGTGGCGTCCCCGCAGGGGTGTTTGCGGCCTGCAAAAACCGAGGAACTCCGCGACCTTGCAATCGCCGTCGATAGAGTGTCGACCTCAGGACTGCTCCACGTCTGGGAATCGATGGCAGGACAGAAGCGGTGGTTTCGACGCAACCCCAAGAAGGCCTTGAGCCTAGGGTTGCTCGTGTTCCTGCTGGTGGCGGACTGGGTCTTTGGCCTGGTGCTGATCCCGGCTGACCACAACACCTTCCGTTGCCCACACCCGGTGTTTCATCACGGTTTGTTGCCAAACCAGGTGGCCACCGCCAAGTGGGGAAAACGGACCTACCCCATGTACACCAACTCACTGGGGTTTCGTGACAAGGGCCCACGGGAGGTGTCGCTGGAGCCTGGCGGGAAGCGACTCCTGATCATTGGGGACTCGTTTTGCGAGGGTGTCGGCGTGCTCTACGAGGAGACTGTCGCTGGGATGTTGGGGGCCCGTTTCGAGTCGGCCGGGATCGAGGTCTTGAATGCATCGGTGGTGAGCTACAGCCCGAAGCTCTACTACCTCAAGACCAGGTATCTCCTTGAGGAGGTCGGGTTGAAGTTCGACCACCTGATGGTGTTCATCGACATCTCCGACATCCAGAACGAGATTGCGTACGAGGTGTTCGAACCCGGAGAGTTCAGTGCGCTGGCCGAGTTCCAGTACGATCTGGGACGGATGGCCCGGCGCAACTTTTTCTCCTGGTACACCATCTGGGCACGTGGTCGAAAATCGCGGGAAATCGGAGGCGTGGACTACAGCGCGGACGGCCTGTTCCCGCACTTCACCGGCCTGGATCCGCAGATGATTGCGGACCCGGATTTCCAGAAGCTGGGCTTTGCCTGGACGGTCGACCAGAAGCTCTTCGATCGTTGGGGTAACAAGGGGCTTGATCTTGCGGTGGAGAACATGCGTAAGCTGGTGAGCTTGTGCAAACAGCGCAACATCCGGGTGACGATCGTCGTGTATCCCTGGTCGCAGCAGATGGTGTCGCGAGACCTTGATAGCATCCAGGTCAAGGAGTGGAGTGACTTTTCGAAGGCCAATCAGGTTGGGTTCGTAAACTTGTTCCCGAAGTTCATCGATGATCGACCGTTTCCGACCGTCTACGCGGAGTATTTCATCGACGGGGACGCGCATTGGAATCCTCACGGTCACCGCCTGGTGGCTAACACAGTTGCCGAGTACCTGAAGTAGCGCGCAAACCATGACTGATTCCTCCGCCAGCGCCGCGATGGATGCCCCGGAAGGCTCGCTATGGCAGCCACCAGCATGGCTGCCCCCGGTGTTGTTGGTGCTCATCGGGGCTGGCATGTTGTGGTGGAACCCCGACGCCTGGATCCACCCTCTGGTGGACTACGGTCGAGAACTCTACGTACCGTGGCGGATCACCGAGGGGGCGGTTCTCTACCGTGACATCGCCTACTTCAACGGGCCTCTGTCGCCCTATTTCAATGCACTCTGGTTCCAGTTGTTTGGGACCAACATGCACGTCTTGACGGTGGTCAACGTCGCGATCATCGCTGGCGTGCTCGCCCTGACCTACTCGATGCTGGTCAGGATCGGTGATCGGTTTTCAGCGACCTGCGCGGGGGCCATCTTCCTGCTGCTGTTTGGTTTTCAGCACACGGACTACCTCGGAAACTTCAGCTGGGTTGCACCGTACTCCCACGAGATGACGCATGGCATCGGCCTGACGGTGTTGGCAGTCTGGTTGGTGTCACGCTACGTCGCGCGCCCGAGTACTATCCTGCTGGTCGGCACCGGGTTGACATTGGGTGCTGTGTTCCTCGCCAAGCCAGAGGTCTTCGCAGCGGCAGTCTTGGCGGTCGGGGTTGGCCTGACGGCGAAGGCCATCGCGAGTGGCAGTGGGTTTGCGCCACTGCTGCGCCAACTCGTCTTGGTAGCCGGTACCGGCCTGGTGTTGCCGGCCCTCGCCCTCTTGCTGCTCGCCAGCGCGATGCCGTTTGGGGAGGCCTTCATCGGCACGATGGGTGGTTGGGTCCACGTCACCAACAAGGAGTTGATGGCTCTGCCGTTCTACAGCGATGGGCAGGGCACCAAGGACATTGCCGCAAGCCTGGCTGTAATT
>JAYZDB010000064.1:0-26101 GCA_036338025.1 Planctomycetota bacterium | reverse complement strand
CGCGACTGCATCCTATGGCCTTGGCGCCGCCGATGGCCCGGCCGCGATCCTGCAGGCCAGCCACCAGGTCGAACTCTACGACATCCAGACCGGACGGCCGTATGTCCGCGGAATCCACATGTTGCCGATCCCCGAGGACATCCGAGCGAAGTCGGTGTCGGCGCGGCGGTTGTTCGAGCGCGCAGCAGAATCTGCTGACACGGATCGTGAAGGTGCAGGCGCGAAGTCGGAAGTCGACGCCCTGTGTGCGGAGGTGCACGAGTCGGTGTACCAGACCGTGGTAGAGGTGCTCACTGAAGGTCGTCTGCCGGGAGTCGTGGGTGGAGACCATTCGGTCGCCCTGGGAGCCATTCGGGCAGTCGCAGAACACCACCCCGGTGTGGGGATCCTGCAGGTCGATGCCCACGCAGACCTGCGCGTCGCATACCAGGGCTACCGATACAGCCACGCGTCGATCATGGACAACGCGCTGCGAGAGGCGGCGGGTGTGGACAGGTTGGTGCAGGTCGGCGTCCGTGACCTCTGCGAGAGCGACCTACGCGCCGCCGCCGAAGATCCGCGGATCATCCAACACCACGACGTCGTCTGGCGCCGTCGTCTGGCGGGTGGCGAGGCGCTTGAAAGTCTCCTGCGGGATGTGGTCGAAGCTCTGCCAGACGAAGTCTACGTCAGCTTCGATATCGATGGGCTGGACCCGGCCTTGTGTCCCGGGACCGGCACCCCGGTGCCGGGTGGTCTGTTGTTCCACGAAGCGCGCCTTCTCTTGCAGACGGTGGTCGAGTCCGGGCGGCGCATCGTTGGCTTCGACCTCAGCGAGGTAGCACCGGGTGCGGACCAGGACGAGTGGGATGGCAACGTGGGGGCTCGGATCCTGTACAGCCTGATCGGCTTCGCCTTGTTGTCGGACCCGCAGCCATCATCCTGATTCCCCCAAGGGCCTACGGACGGGCCCCGGGATCCACGTTTGTCCTACACCGGCTGCGACGGTTGTGGTTCCGACGTCCTTGGCACCTTGGGCCCGCTCGAAACCTGCCCGACGCTGGCCGCCGCGTTTACCAGCCACCCACGCAGGTCATCCATCAAGCTGTATGCCAGGGTGACGGCCGGTGCGGCGACCAGTGTGCAGAGGGCCAGGCCACCCGATACCGTGATCGAGAGGCTGACGTAGTTGACACCCTGACCGGTGTTCTCGCCGTAGATCACCATCGGGAGCAGGCCGACAATGGTGGTCATGGCGGTCATCAAGATAGGGAAGAGGCGGATCTTGACACCCTCCTGGATTGCTTCGTCTCGGGACATGCCGCTGCGGCGTAGCCGCTCGATGCAGTCGAGCAGCACGATGCCGTTGTTGACCACTACCCCGGCGAGCAGGATCAGGCCGGTTATCGCCATCGGGTCGATCGAACCATGGAAGAATTTCAATGCCCACATCCCTCCAAACACCGCGACCCAGATGGTGATCAGGATCGACAGCGGTAGGACGACGGATTCGAACAGGATTCCCATCAACAGGAACACCAGCACGATGGACAGCAGGCCCGCCTGGATCAACTCCGTGATCTGCGCCGCGGTTTCCCGGGACATGCTGTGCTCCGACCAACTGTAGCCGCGCGGCATCGGGAACTTCGCCATCTCGCTCTTGAGCATCTCGGTGAGCTGGTTGGGACCGACACCCGTGGTTCGCCGGCCCAGCAGGGTGACCGTGGTGCGACCGTCGACACGGTTGACGCTGTCCATCATCGGTTTGAAGCTGATCTTCGCCATGTCTCCGAGGCGCTGGGTGTTACCTCGACTGCTGAACACCTTCGTTTCCCGCAGGTTGGCCAGCGTCGGGTCTTCGCTGTCGTCGAATTGCGAGACCATTCGGACGTCGGTCCCGGCTTCTTCGAAGCGGCCGAACTCACGTCCCTGTAGACCGCCCGACATGGTCCCGAACAGGACTTCGGGGCCGACACCGAGATCTTGCAGGCGATCTCGATCGACGTCGACGACGACCTCCTCGTTGTGTGAGACCGATGACACCTCGCACATCTCGACCTCGGGCTTGTCCTCGAGGATCTCTTGTAGGCGTAGGCCGAGGGTCGAGAGGTGTTCGCTGTCATGCCCGCGTATCCTGACGACGAAGTTGCGCTGGTCTGTTTCTTCCGCCGTTCCCGAGCCGTCATCGCTCACTGTCCGCTTGTATCCGGGCCGCTCGGGCAGACCTTCCTCAATGAGCTTGGCGTATTGTGAGACTTCACTGCTGGTGACCTCGTCGTCCAACTCGACATCGATCCGGATATTGGTCCTGCTGTACCGGGACGACACGCTCTTGACCCGCCACTCTTTCTTGTGCTCGGTGACGATACGCTCGAAGTTCCGCACCTCCCGGAAGACGTCGGCGTCATCCACGCCGCGTGCCATCGTCATACGAACGGACACGTCGCTGGATCGGAACGGACTCTTGTCCCCGCTCTCAAAGTCGAGATCTGGCAGAGGACTCGGAATCAACTTGGCGCTCAGCAGGCAGAGGTAGATGCCGCAGGCAAGGAGAATCCTGTAGCGGTAACGCAGGCCCCAGCGGATCACGGCCTGCGTTATCCGAACCAGTGCGTTGACAGGTGACCACATCTTCGGCAGGTGCAGTTGGCTCTGTGTGCTCATGCCGCCGAACATGCGGATCCCGGACGGCAGCAACAGGAGTGCGACGAACAGGCTGCCGAGCAAGGCTACCGACAGCGGGACACCGACCGAGGAGAACATCGCACGGATGGTGCCGGACGATCCCATGAAAATGGCCGGCAGGAATACCACCACCGTGGTCAGGGTTGCCATGGTGACCGCCAGGCTGACTTCGCGGGCGCCCGCGATACACGCGCTTCGTAGCGGCAGGCCCTGCATTCTCAAGCGTCGAATGTTCTCCAGCACTACGACGGAGTTGTCCACGACCATGCCCACTGCCAGGGTCATGCCGGTCATCGTGAGGATGTTGAGACTGCTGCCTGAGAAGTAGAGGTAATCGGCGACGATCAGGATGGTCAGTGGGATTGCCAGACCGATTGCCAGCGTTGCGCGGAGGTTGCGCAGGAACAAGAACAGCACCAGCAGCGCCAGGAATCCGCCCTTGAAGGTTGCCTGCAGCAGGTTCTCGAGACTGCTCCTGATGAACTCCCCCTGGTCGAACAGGAACCGGAAATCGACGCCTTGCAAGCGTGGATCCTGCTTCAGTGCGTCGGTCTCTGCCCGGACCCTGGCACTTGTCTCCACCGGGTTGGCATCCGGGGTACCGCGAATCGAACCGGTGAAGGTGAATCGGCCGTTGTAGAGTGAGAAGTTGTCGGCGTCGCGGCGGTCACGGTCGACCCTGGCGACATCCTTGAGCTTGAGACCAGGTCGGATGGGGAAGTTCTCGATGTCGCTCAGTGAGCGAAACTTGCTCTCCACCCGCAACAGGATCCGTTGCTCGTCGTTTTCGATCTCCCCGGCCGGCTCCGCGAAGTTGTCTTCGGCCAGTCGCTGTAGCAGGTTGCGGTAGTCGATGCGGTGGGCTACCAGCTTGTCCCGGTTGAACCAGATGCGCACCGATTCGGTGTGCACGCCGAAGATGTCGATGCGACCGACACCGTCTACTGCCTCGAGTCTCGGCTTGATGACATGCTCTGCCTTGCTCTGCCATTCGGGGGAATACTCTGGTGTCAGGATCTGGAAATACTGCAGCGGCGCACTGCTACCATCTTCTCGCCAGGTGAAATACCGATCGATTCCCTCGGGCCACTCCAACATTGCGCGTTGCAGGCGATCGCGGACTTCGGCTGACGCCAGGGTGGCGTCCAGGTCGTTGTCGAGTTCAATGTGGAATCGGACCCCGGTGCGTGTGCAATTGGTGCGCAGCGATTTGATGCCGGCGATGGTGCGCAGCAGTTCTTCGCCCGGGCGGGCGATCTTGTCCTCGGCTTCCCGTGGCGAACGGGCCTGGGTCACCGGCACGTAGACATTGATGCGGCTCGAGGCCATGCCTTCGCCCATGAAGGTCAGGGGAAGTCTGACCAGCGACATTGTTCCGACCAGCAGGAGCGCCAGAGTGATCATGGTCGTCAGCACGGGGCGATCGACCAGCAAGCCGAACAAGCGGCTCTGGTCGTGGTCGTCCGGTTCTGCGGATCTGGCTGTCATGGCTTGCGATCCACGATGGAATAGACCACTGGGATGACGATGAGGGTGAGCAACGTGGAAACCGTCAGTCCCGAGATGACGACGATCGCCATCGGGGCCCGCAACTCGAGGCCTTCTCCGCCGCTGATCCAGCCGGTCAAGGGTAGCAATCCGAGCACGGTGGTGGCGGTTGTCATCAGCACCGGGCGCAGTCGGATCTTGGCGCCTTCCACGATTGCAGACTGTTTGTCGCGGCCGCCGTGACGTAGGTGGTTGATCTGGTCGATCAGGATGATCGCGTTGTTGACCACGATGCCGGCGAGCACGATCCCGCCCAGAAACACCACCACCGATAGCGGGATTGCCAGCAAATCGAGCGTGAACACCACGCCGACCAGCGCCAGCGGCAGGGTGAGCAGGATGATGAACGGCTGGACCATGTTCTCGAACTGGCTGGCCATCACCACGTAGACCAGGAAGACGGCCAGCAGGAGTGCCATGGTCAAGCTGTGTAGGCTGGCGTCCTTCTCGGCCTTCTGGCCGCCGAGACGGGCGGTGACGCCCTTCGGTAGATCGATGTCCGCCAACTCGAGTTCGAGCAGATCTTGTGAACTGCCGAGGTCGAATCCACTCAGGGTGGCGTGAACTTCCGCGCCGCGAAGGTTGCCGATCCTGCGGATCTCACTTGGACCCTCTTTGCGTTGGAGTGAGGCGACACTCCCAAGCGGCATCGGTGGGGTGCCGTCGGGGTTGACGTTGACTGCAAGAAGTTGGGTCAGGGTGTGCAAATTCTCGCGGTCGAGACGCACCATCATGTCGATCTTGCGTTCTCGCTCGGCGAACAGGGTTGGAATGATACCTTGAACCTTGTTCTGCAGCAGGGTCGTCACGGCACGTGTCTCAAGGTTGAGGGCCGCCAGTTTGTCACGGTTGAACTTGATGGCGATCTCTGTGTTGCCTCGTTGGAGTGTGCACCGCACATCGCGGAGACCGGGCACCGTTTGCATCAGGGACTTGATGCGCTCGGAGGTCTTGCGAAGTTGTACGACGTCACGGCCGAAGATCTCGATGACCACCGGTGCATTGAATGCGAGCACGCTGGGCCGGGCGAAACGGAAGCTCTGCACGTCGGGTTGCTTCCGGAGAATCTCACGGACCGAGTTGCGGACCGTCTGTTCTTGCGCTTCGCGATTCTCGCTCGGTCGCAATGTGATCAGGATTCGGGAGGAGTGCTCGCCCTGGTCGGAGTCATTGAGTTCTTGTTTATCGACCCCGCTGGCGAGGAAGGTCGTGTGGACTTCCGCGAGCTTGCCGACGCTGGCCTCGATCTGTCGCATTACGGAGTCAGTCCGTTCGACGGTGGCGTCGCGCGGCAGGAACGAGTCGAGGAAGAACTCACCTTGGTGGACCTCCGGGAGCAGTTCGTTGCCAAGTTCCGTGGTGCGCCAGGCTGCCAGTCCGAGCAGGACCAGGGCCGCGGTCAGCACCACTGCGCGGAGGTGCAGGGCGCTCATTAGTAGTCGCGGATAGATCCCGGCGGCTAAACGGTAGCCAGCGTCGAACCCGTGGATCAGCGGCAGGCTCAAGAAGTGTGCGATGGTGAGGACAGCGCAGGCGGTCAGCAGCAAGCTGCCCAGCCAGAACGACAGGATTCGCTGCAGCCAGCCGCCGATTCGGCTGTCGGCGGTGTTCGGCGGTGCTGGTGCCAGGAACGGCAGGACCACGAGAATCAGTGAGCTGATGCCCTGGATGCTCTGCTTCAACTGTGCCTGCTCGTCATCGATGCCCTGCGCGATCCAAAGTACTACCGAGATCGCGATCAGCCCGGGCAGTCCGAGGCGGAAGTTCTGCCAGAGCTTGCGCAGGTCCGGCGGGGGTGCGCCGTCTTGACCTCGAGCTGCCAGCATGGGAATCACGAACAGAGCGACCAGCAGGGACATCAAGAGCGCAAACACCACGGTCAGCGCCTGGTCACGGAACAGTTGACCGGCGACTCCCTCGACGAACACGATCGGGAAGAACACTGCCACCGTGGTGAGGGTACTGGCGATGACGGCGCTGGCGACGCGGGTCACACCAGCGACGGCGGCCTGCTTGCGTTCAAGTCCCTGCTCCGATGCGCGCGTGATCGCCTCGAGCACAACGATCGAATTGTCGACCAACATCCCGACACCGAGTGCCAGTCCGCCGAGCGACATGATGTTCATGTTGATGCCCGACATGAACATTGGCGCGAAGGTCGCGATCAGGCTGACTGGAATCGACACGAACAGGATCGCCGTGACCCGGAACCGGCGAAGAAACAGGTAGATGATCAGGATCGCGAACAAGCCGCCGTACACCGCGCTGTCTCGTACGTCGTTGATCGAATCGCTGATGAACCGTGACTGGTCTTGCAACAAGGTGATCTGGACATCCAGTGGATTCATCCGGTGCACGATGAAGTCGGTCATCGTTCGCCGCCTGGCAATCTCACGGAACCGCTTGATGCGTTGTTGTGCGCGGTCTTCTGTGTCTGCGCCGGCCTCCACTTCTGGGAGCGGCCCCAGGTGTTTGCCGTCCGCGACGAACCGTCGCTGCTCCTCGGAGCCGAAGATCCGCTCGGTGAGGCCATTGCACAGTTGGACGATGTTGGCGCCGGCCTCCTTGTAGATGTCGAGCAGCACACACTGCTGGCCGTCAATGCGGCTGATCACCTCGCGGTCTTTCGGGACCCTGGTGACCTTGGCGACGTCCTTGAGCCGAATCGAGACGTCGCCGCGTCTGACAATGATGACGTCCTGGATCTCTTCGAGATTCTTGAACTCGTTGAGCGCCCGCACCAGGTACTCAGTCTTGCCCTCCTCGACGACCCCGGCGGCGCTGTTGAGGTTCTCGGCGGACAGGCGCTGACCGATCACCTTGATGTCGATGCCGTAGAGGGTGAGGGCCTGTTCATCCACTGCGATGTGGACCTCTTCTTCTTCACCGCCGCGTACCTTGACAGCAGCTACACCTTCCAGTTCCGAGAGTTCTTGCTCGAGTTCTTCATCTGCGATGCGGCGCAACTCGACGAGGTCGGTGCCGGCGGTCAATCCGAGGGTCATCACCGGGTCGAGGCTCGGGTCGTAACGCAGGACCAGGGGACGCTCGGCCTCATCGGGAAGGTAGACCCGGTCGAGGCGTTCCCGGATGTCGGAGACCGCGAACACCATCTTGGTTCCCCAGGCAAACGTCAGCAGGACGTCGCTGACTCCTGGTCGGCTGATCGATACGACGCGCTGCACGCCGCTGATGACCGAGACCTGCTCCTGGATTCGCTCGCTTATCCGCTCCTCGACATCCTGCGGGCTGGCACCCGGGAACTCGGTGCGGATCGTGAGGATCGGGTGGGTGATTTCCGGCAGGAGATTGACCGGCAGGCGCAGGTAACCGACCACGCCGAATACGACGAAGGCCGCCACCATCATGAAGATCGCGACTGGCCGGTGGGCAGTGAATGAGAAGAACGAGTGATCGCCGGACATTTCAGTCCTTGCTCAGTTCGACTTCGGTCTGGTCCTTGAGGTCTTGGTGACCGCTCACGATGACCAGATCGCCCTCTTGAAGTGACCTGGCACCTCGGTTGCGGCATTCGATCGAAGTGTCATCCTCGATGCCGGTATCGAGCTTGAGACGCCTCGCCTTGCCGCGGTTTGCCAGGGGATTACGCACGTAGAAGATGATCGAATCGTCGCCGTCTGATAGCACGGCGGTCTTCGGGATCATGATCGCGTTGCGGTTTTTCTCGGTCAGGATGTTCGCGGAGATGAACAACCCGGGACGCAGTTTTTTCGAGTCTGCTTCGGCGACCTCGACGCGGATCCGGAATGTGCCGGTATCGCGATCGACCACCGGGCTGATCACGCTGACCCTGGCGGTGAATTCCTGCTCTGGATGGGCGTCGGTAGTGAACAAGACCTTCTGGTTGTTCTCGACCAGATTCAGTTCGCGTTGTGGTCGATCGAGATAGGCGATCAAATTGACGGCGTCGACCACCTCGAATAGTTCGTGTGCCGTGTTGATGGCTTCGCCACCCTTGATCATCCGGCGGCTGATGACCCCCGCGATTGGCGCGAGGATCTGGTGTTCCTTGACCTTGATCGAGACCTCGGCCTCCTTGGACTCGAGTTCTTTGACGATTTGTGCCGCCACTCCGACGTCGAGCGTGGCCTTACGGGTGTTGAACTGTGCAACCTTGAGAGCATCTCCCGCCTGCGACCGGGCGTACTCGGCGTCATCGAGGTCCTTGGGTGAGACCAGCCCTGGGTCTAGTTTCTGCAGACGGCTCAGGTCACGCTCGGTCTTCTTGAGTTCGGTTTCGGCCTGGCTCTGTCGATGTTGGGTGGCTTCGCGTTCCAGCTTGGATAGTTCGTGGCGGGCTTTTTTCTCGGCGATCTGCACCCGCACCTGTTCGCGGTTGGCGGTGATCTCGCGGTCGTCGAGGACTGCGAGCACCTGGCCCTGCTTGACCGCCTGACCTTCGTCTACCTTCACCTCCAGTACACGGCCAGTAACCCGGGCGAACACCACCACGCTGTGGTGGGCCTCTAGGTAGGAGGTGGTCAGGATCTTGCGCTGGACCTGCCGACGGACGATCGGCTCAGCCCTGACCAGGGGCGGGCGTTCGGCCTTGGTCTGCGACTCCCGGGCGTCGGCCGGACTGCCGCCAGGTTCGCAAGCGGCAAGGAGCAGGATCAAGACTGCCGGGATTGTGGAACGTCGGGCAAGTGGCATCAGTAAGGACTACTGTACTGTGGTGTGGACTCAGGAGATACGTCCGGCAAACTACCGGAAGGAACTGAGACCCTATTCTGCTACAGGATCTTTGCATGGCTGAGTTGATTTCACTTTCCGAGGCGTCTTCGCGTCTGCAGCAGGTGACTGACACCGTCATGGATTTTGAGAGCGTGCCCTTGTCCGAGGCCGTCGGTCGTCGTCTGGCCCAGGATTATGACGCCGACATCCCCTGGCCATCGGCGGATCGGTCCGCCATGGATGGCTATGGAGTGCGCGCCGGGTCGGCCGGTCTGGAATCGGGGATGGCGCTGGACGTGGTTGGAAATTGTCTGGCCGGGCATCCTTTCGATGGCGAGGTTGCCGATGGCCAGGCGATCCGGATCATGACCGGGGCGGTGGCGCCGCCGTCCATCGACGCCGTGGTGCCGGTCGAAAACACCAGCGGCTACGTGGAGCTTGGAGAGGCCGTGACCCGTTCGATAGCCGGCCCGGTGGGGGACAACATCCGACCAGTCGGTTCCGAAGTCGCAGTGGGTGACCTGCTGTTGGCCAGCGGAGTCTGCCTGGGACCAGCAGAAATCGGTGCCTTGGCGGTGCTCGGAATCGACCAGGTGCCGGTGTTCCGTCGACCGGTGGTCGCGATCCTGGCGACTGGCGACGAGGTAATACCGATAACTTCGGTACCCGCGACCCACCAGGTTCGAGATTCCAATGCCTGGGCCCTGGCTGCTCAGGTCCGGGCCGTGGGTGCGGAGCCCAGGCAGTGCGGGATCCTCCCCGACGATCCCGAGGGTCTGCGGAATGGACTGACCGAGGCTCTCGACATCGCCGATGTGGTGCTGACGATTGGAGGGGTTTCGAAGGGCACCCACGACCTGGTGCACAACATGCTCGTCGAACTCGGTGTCGACCGCTCGTTTCACGGGATCAAGCTCAAGCCGGGCAAGCCGGTGTTCTTTGGAACCCGCCACGAGCGTGGCGCGGCTGGCATGGAGATGCCGCGAAAGACCTACGTGTTCGGGCTGCCAGGCAATCCGGCATCCACCTTCACGGTCTTCGACCTGTTGGTTCGACCGATGCTGGCCTGGTTGGTTGGCGAACCGATCAGTGAGCCGCCGACGGTCCTGGCGCGGGTCGCAGGTCAGCCGTTTCGCAAGAACTGGCGCACACAGGCCGTGCCGACCAGGCTCCACACTGACTCCAGCGGGCACCTGGTGGCGGAGCTGGGATCCAGCAAGCCGAGCGGTGACCCCTTCGGTCTGGTTGGACATTCCGCCTACGCCTTGATCCCCCCGGACACGGAGCCGGCTGCGGATCTGCTGGTGCCGGTGGTTTCGTTTGCAGGTCGGTGGCCATGAGCTGGCGCCTGGCTCTGATCACGTCCGCTTGCTTGTGGGCTTCGGCGCCGCCCGCCTGGTTCCCGGGCGCGGGCTTGTTGGTGTTGGTTGGATGGATGGCCTTTTACGCCGGCATCGCGGAGGGTGTCGTGCGCTTGCCCCGGCTGCAGGCGTACCTGGTCGGAGTCATCCACATGGCGGCGTTTTCGTTCTCGGTGCGTCACGTGATGCTGGGAGCGTTCGTGGCGATCGTCCTGGTGGGCGGTTTGTACTACGTCCTGATGCTGCTCTGGACCCGGGCCGCCAGCCGCTTCGTGCCGGGGTCGATTGGATTCGGAGTCGCCCTGGCGGGGGCGCATTGGTTGCGCGGCCATCTCACCGAGATCCAATATCCGCACTGCCAGCCGGTGCACTGCCTGTATCGATTTCCGGATCTTCTCGGCAGCCTGACCTGGGGCAGCGAGATCTTCAGCAATCTCCTGCTCGGAGTGTTGGCTGCCGGCATGGTGGACCTCTACCGCGCCTGGCGGGTGGGGACACCGGATTACCGCCGCAGCATCTGGGTACTCGGGTCGGCGGTGTCGGTGTTCGTCGCCACTATGTGGGCACCGGGCGGGGTGCCAGCACCTGATCGGAAGGTGCGCATTGCCGGTCTCGAACCCGGCTTCACCGCGTCCGATTGCTTGTCAGGAAGATGGCAGAGCCTGTTGTTGCCGAGAGTCGTGCAGCCGAGCCGGGAACTGCTTGGCACGAAACCCTACCCGGACCTGCTGGTGTGGCCGGAGTCGATCAGCGTGCACGGCTTGCTCGGCGATGCCGACCCACCGCAGCTACGTTGGGCGCGCGGTGTCGACCTGGCCTTGCCTGCTGGGACTCGCCTGCTCGCTGGCTGCAACTGGTCCTGGACCAGCACCGGCACGCCGCAGACCAAGGTTGCGGCGGTGCTGAGCGATTCCGCGGGCGGGTATCTCGGACATCACGAGAAGCGGCGGCTGGTGCCCGGCGGTGAACACCAACCGTTTTTGGATTGGTTGCCGAAGTCCTGGTCCGACTCCGTACGCGGGATGTTTGAGTCGGCGATGGGGCAGCGTCTGCCCGATGTCACCCCGGGGCAGCTGCGTCCGCTGTTGCAGACTGCCAGCGGCATCCCGTTCGGGGCGATGATCTGCTTCGACAATGCCTTCCCGGAGATCAGCGAGGAATTGGTTGCCGCGGGAGCCGCTTTTCTGGTCGTGATCAGCAATGAAAGTTGGTACCGGGGCGGCGCCGAACTCGATCAAATGGAGGCGATGAGCGTCTGTCGGGCGCTGGAGTGCCGGGTGCCGGTGTTTCGATGCACCGTAGATGGGGCCAGCATGCTGGTCGTTCCCAGCGGTGCAGTAGTCCGCCGCCAGCAAGCCCAGGAGGCCCGTTCGAGCCGTTTCTTGACTGCTGATCTGGCGGTTTCAGCGACCGGCCATCGGTCCGTGCCACCGATGCATACAGCTGTACGGTGGGTCGTCTTGCTGGGCCTGCTGGTGCTGGTGGGGCCCCTGTTGGGTTGGATGGCTGGATTCCTGCGGGGGCGCCGCCAACCGACCCATGCCATCGTATCTGAACCGTCCTAGAGTCGGCTGGTTCTTGACGAGGGGTGGCAAGCAGTTAGGATTCCGGTCCCTGCGGTGATCTCGCACTCGTAGACGTGCCGCGGACCCCCGGGACCCCCCTTGGTCCCGGCCAAGAACCCCATACGTCCCCCTTAGCCCGGCCTGATGGTCGGTCCCAACCCCTCCCAGAAGCTAACGATGAATGCAATCGGCCGCGTCTTTCTCGTCCTCAACCTAGGCCTTGCTGGCACCTTCGTCGGCATGTCCGGTACGTATCTCGAGCGCGCTTCTGACTGGAAGGACAAGTTCCAGAAGAGGGACGCAGAAGCCCAGAGAGAAGCGGGTGATCTGAAGACCTCTCTGAGCGCTGAGAAAGAGAAGTACAACAACAGTCAGCACTCCAACAATGGTCTCACCGTCCAGATCGCGGGTCTCAAGAACCAGCTGAAGGACAAGGAAGACACCAACGTCCGCCTGCAAGCTCGGCTCGCGACGATGGAAGCTGCTGCCAAGAAGACCGAGTCCTACATGTCACGTGTAGACACCCGGATCAATGCGGCCTTCACCAACATGGATGCGGCCCAGAAGATGGCGATCCAGGCGGAGAAGGACAAGGATGCGGCAGTCGCGGCGAAGAACGCTGCCGACAAGCTTCTCGCTGAGGCCAACTTCAAGATCAAGAACCAGGGCGATGACATCGCCAACAAGATCTCGTTGATCTCCAAGCACGAAGGGACGATCAAGGAAAAGGACATCCTGCTCGACATCGTCAACCGTCGCTATCCCGGCATTTTCACCACACTGCACCCGCTCGTGACGGGCATCGTCAGTCACGTCAGCGCCAGTGGCAAGCTGATCACCATCGACCTCAAGACCGGCGGAGATTCGCTGAAGGGCGGACATACGTTCGCAATCTTCAGTGCTGCCCAGGGCTACAAGGGCGAGGCGGTCGTGACCGAGATCGACGAAGGCAAGAAGTTCTGCTTCGCGCGTCTGTCTCTGGATGAGGGCAAGAAGATCGCAGCCGGTGATTCGGCTTCGACCGACGTGTCCCGGGCAGGCAACTAGCGCTAGCAGGCAAGGAGATCTGATATGGCACGCAAGAACAGCAACAAGGGTGGTGGCTCGCGCCGGACCGCGGCGTCGGCGGCTCCGGAAGTCGTTCTGGAAGAGGTCGAAACCGGCCAATCTGGCATCGACGAAGGGATCGTCTTCACCACCTTCCTGCTCCTCGTTGGGGCGGTGACTCTCGTCTACCTGATTCTGCAGGCCCGCTACCCGGGACCGTAGTCTCAGCACCATCCACTTGGGATGAATCGGAAGCAGGAGCCGAAACGGCTCCTGTTTTTGTTTGTACTCTTAGTGCTTGGAACGACCGACCGTATCAGAGTGACGCTGGGCGTCCGTCCCCAGGCCGCCTGCCATGCGGGTTTCGTGACGCTTGCCAGGATAACAAGCTTTCCCAGCCTCGCCGCGGGGGATACGGTAGTGGCTGGGCATTCATTGCGGCTCGTATCGTCGAGCGTGTCAGGACCTGGAGGGGTCGAATGATTAGGCCAGTGGATTGGTTGATGAGGCGATTCTCAGAGGACCTGGGAATCGATCTCGGCACCGCAAACACCCTCGTGAGCATTCGAGACCACGGCATCGTGGTCGATGAGCCATCGGTGGTCGCAGTGCGTCGCGGTACCAACTCGGTGCTCCTCGATGGTATGGCGGTTGGTCACACTGCACTCGAGTACCTAGGTCGAACGCCACCTGGATTCGAGGCTATCCGTCCGATGAAGAGTGGTGTGATCGCGGACTTCGAGATCACCGAGAGCATGCTGCGGTATTTCATCCGACGTGCTCACGGTGGCAGGCGGTTTATCAAGCCGCAGGTTGTCATCGCGGTACCCTGGGGTATCACCAAGGTCGAGAAACGCACGGTGATCAGCTCGGCAGAGCGCGCTGGTGCGCGCCGGGTGTTCCTGGTGGATGAACCGACGGCTGCGGGAATTGGAGCCAATCTGCCAGTCCACGATCCCCGTGGTTGCATGATTGTCGATATCGGTGGCGGCACCTCCGAAGTGGCTGTGATCTCGCTCGCCAACGTGGTGACGGCGGAGTGCCTGCGGGTTGCTGGCGATGACTTCAGCGAGGCCATCACTCTTTACATCCGCACCAAGTTCAATTTGCTGGTCGGCCAGATCACCGCCGAGAAGTTGAAGATTGCGGCAGGCTCGGCAGTTCCTCTTGAGGAGGAAATTGACGTCGAGGTTCGCGGTCGGGATTCCCTGACAGGATTGCCCCGGCGTGCCGTCATCAGCTCAGTGGATGTGCGAGAGGCGCTCCAAGAACCGGTCAGGAAGGTCCTCACCGCGATCAAGTCAGTACTCGAACGGACGCCTCCGGAACTCGCAGCCGACCTGGTGGGATCGGGAATCACCCTGTGCGGTGGTGGCAGTCTCCTGCGCGGCCTTCCGGAACTCATCGAGCGCGAGACCGAACTGCCGACACGAGTCGCCGACGAACCCATGGAGGCGGTGGCTCGCGGCACCTGCATCTTCCTTGAGAACCTCGAGCTCTACGCCCAGTTTCTCGAAGGGGGTGACGACCTGATCTGATCAGGCTGGCTGGTGCAGAACGACTCCCGGAATCGGATGTTTCCCGTCGGTTTGTACGGGACACTGTTGGCGGCGCTGTTTGGTGTGACCTTTCCCGCGGCCCTCGCACCATTCGAGGCCGCTGCCCGCACGGTTGTCTGCCTTCCTCTGCGGGCCTACAGCATCAGTGGCACGGCCAGCCCGGTGCTGGCTGGTACTACCGACCCGGCTTCTCCAGAGGTTCTCACGGACCTCGGACGAGCGGTCATGAAGGGTGGCCGTGGACCGAAGGGTTACGTCCCACAGGTGTTTCGGGTGCGCGAGACCCGGGCTGGTCCGGCTGGGATGGTCGACGAACTTGTCCTGGACGCGACGGTCGCAGAATTGCGTGGGACGGCCTCGGTGGTGACGGTCGGGGATACCCTGGTCGGATACCTGTCGCTGCGCGGCAGCGGCGCTGCCCGCGCCAGGGTCCGCTTACTGTCCTTCCACGCTCGTCGCGACTCGAAGAATTTCGATCTGCAGGTCGGTGAGCGAGCACCGCCACGCCGGGTCGCCGCGCAGGCGCCCTGTCGCGAGATCGACGCGCAGGGCACTCTGCACTTCCTGGTCGAGCCGTCGCGTAGCATCGACCCCTGGCCGCTTCGGTGCACTCTCCTGGATGACTCCTACCTGGCGTCGCGTCTGCGCACTAGCGGTGGCCTGGTGACGACATCGGTCCAGTCCGATGATCTTGATTTGCCCGAGGGCCTGGCGATCGGCCGTCTGATGATCTGGGGTTATCCCCGGCGTGGGATCCCGGTCGGCCTGTTTGTCCAACCATCAGTCGACCCCCGCGGGATCAGCGCCGTCACACTTTGGCGTCCGGCCGGCAAGCGCAGCAAGACTCGGCTGGGACCGGGGCAAGTCGGCAGCTTCGTGCCGGTCCGTTTGTCACGCTACCCGGCGCCGCGACCGACCCGGTCACGCTGGTTGGTGACCGCGACGGCGGACGCCAACTTGCCGGACGGTGCGGCCCTTGTCGATCGGGGTCGGTTCCTCGGTTGCCTGCACGCACCGTGGACCGGACAGTCTTTGGTCACTCCGTTCGTGGGTTCGACGCGGACCTGGGCACTGTTGGTGCGGACCACTGCTGACGAGGTTGTCCCGGTGGTGGGCCGAATTGTGGGCACCGAATCCGATGGCCAACTGAGGGTGGAATTGGACGCCCCTGGCTCCGTCGAAGCGGGCGAGTTGTTCACGGGCGGCAATGGCCCGCATTGCCCGGCTGGGTTCTACATCGGGACGGTGACGCCGGGACTCGGTCCTGAGATTCTCGTCCGGGTGTCCGAGCAACCGGTGCTGCATCCCGAGGTGTTCGTGCTGCATCGGCAGGTTCGAGAGACGAGGCGGAACCGATGATCGCCTGGGTGCTTTGGTTCTTTCTGGCTCTACATTTGTTCTTGTTGGACGGGTTCCTGGTCGGGGTGTCCCACTGGTTCCCGGACCTTTCGCTGGCAGTGGCTCTGTTCTGCGTGCTCTATGCACGCCCCTCAGCGCTGCCCGGCATCTTGATCTGCGCCGCACTGTCGAGGTCGGTGTTGCTGGAGGGGGGTGCCGCCAGCCATCTGCTGATTCTTGGTTTGCCGGTGGCTGTCCTGCTGCCATTGCGGGTGGTGTTCTCAAAACGCTCGCTACTGTGGCAGTGCCTGGCGTCCGGCTTTCTCGCGTTCATGCTGCCGCGCCTGGCTGGCCTGCTGTTTCGCCTCACCGGTGAGGGCGTGGCCGGGATGGAAGTTACCAGTCTGGACATCTTCGTCGCGATGTGTGTGGTGCCGGTGGTCACCTGGTTGCTGCGCTCGTTGCCGCCGCTCAGCATGCTGCAGGAGAGTCGTCAGTGAACGCATCCCAGCGGAGGTTGCGTTACGTAGTGCTGCTCTACGCAGCCGGCGCCGCGCTGGTGTTGTCGTACGTGGCGTACCTGATGGTCATTCAGCACGAGGAATGGGAGCTCCGTAGTTACGGCAATCGTTGGGCGTTCCGTGATGTGCCGACGCGGCGGGGGTCGATCCGGGACCGGCGGGGTCGCGTCCTGGTGCGTGATACCCCGACGACTACCCTGTCGGTGTACTATCGCAACTTCCGTCGGCACCACCCCTGTGGGGTCTCGATTCACGGAGCCAACATCTGTGCTCGGATCGTCGACGGCGAGCCGCGCTATCACTACAGCCAGGCGAGTGTCCAGCGGGCGTTCCGGCACTGCCTTTACCTGCCCATGTCTATGCTGCGTGACGGCCAGGCTGACAAGAGACTGGTTACCGATCTGCGGTTCTACACCGCGGCTCTGTTTGCTTCGCTCACCGAGGGAGCCTCGTATTGGAGTCGCTACCGCCGTATCCGCCAGGTTCTCAGCCGGTCGCTGGAAGAGGGGCGCAGCGGTTCCGTGTGTCGGATGCTAGGCCTGGAGCCGAAGGCGCTCGAAGCTGTATTTGCTGCCCGGCTCGAGGAACTCGGCCGTGCTGACTACCCGATGGACCAGGCTGGTCGTGACCTGTGGGGGCAACTCGAACGCAAGCGTCAGGCGTATATCGAAGGCTGGCTGGCGGGCGAGACGATCATCAAATCGGAGTTGGTGCCGACCGTGTTACACCGCCGGTTGGACTACCAGTTGGCGCGGTTTTTCTCGGTTCGCAAGGAACTTCATCCAGGCCTCATGATCCAGGCCGCCGTCGATCGCGATCGGGCGGATCCGCATTCCCTGCACGGGTCGCGTTGGGAATCGCTGGCTCCGCTGCTCGGTGGGGTCACCAGGGAGTGGGGGGATGCTGGTGATCAGTCCCGTCGCCGGTCGCTCATCGAACAGATCACACCGGCGGTCGAGGCGATGGCGAACGCGGATACGGATCTCAGCGAAGGTCAGCGTCGATGGGTCCAGGAAGGTCTCAAGGGTACCATGTCGAATCATCTCGCAGCCCGGGGGCGAGTCGGACGTGGTGGCGTCGAACGTGATCTGGATCCGGTGCTGCGCGGTACCGCCGGCTTGCACTGGTTCCTGCGGAGCCGCCGGCGGCAAGAGTTTGGACTGTGGAGCAGTTTTGATGTGACGCCAGGGGACGACGTGTTTCTCACCGTCGATTTGCGGCTGCAACATCTGATGGAGGACGCGATCGAACAGTGTCTCACAGAGGTTTCTGGCTCCTCGGTGGCGGCATTTTGCGTGATCGACCCGCGTACTGGCGATGTCCTGGGCCTTGCCAGTCGGCCGCTGTCTGCCGACCGCAACGAGACCCGGCCGGAGCCGGCGATCAGTTGGTGGACGACTGGTGATATCGGATCCCTGGCCAAGCCCTTCGTCCTGCTGGAGCACCTCGACGCTCTACGACGAGGCCGCGTGTCGACCCCGCATGCGGACTTCATGCCCTGTCTCGGGAGGACGAAGATGCCGCCCGGCGGAGCATTCGGCCGACACAATTTGCGCTGTGACCACGTTCATGGCGACCTCGTCCACGATTGTGTGACGTCTCTCGGCGAGTCCTGCAACTATTTCTTCTTCCAGGCGGCCGAAGGCCTGGGCTGGTCGGGGGTTTCGCAGGCGTTCCTGCGCTTTGGTCTGCGTCGTCCAAAGGGTCAGCCAGTCCCGGCGAGTTTTCAGGCGCAGTTGCTCGGCATACCGGCGGCGCAGTATCCGGACCCCAGTTGGCACCGGGGGGATATCCAAAGGCGTGCGATCGGCTACGGAATTGAGGCCAACGTCCTGCAGATCGCCCGCGCCTTCGCCGGATTGGCGACGGGCCGTTTGCCAGAGCTGAGCCTGGTAGTGCGGGATCCGCGGGTGCTGCGCTTCTTGGAACTTGGCGTGCATGCTGACGATCTGGGTGAAGTTCGCGATGGGCTGCGCTACTGCGTCGAGCAGGGCACCGCGCGACGTCTTCAACTCGAGGGGGTCTACGCCAAGACCGGCACCGCCGAGGTCAATTCCAAAACCGGCACCAACAATGCCTGGCTCGCTGGTTACGTGGTCGACGGCGGGCCCAAACTCGCATTTGCATGTGTCCTCTACCAGGTGCCACACGGAACCTACGGGGCGTCTGCTGCCGGACCAATGATCCAGCACTTTATCGACCATCTGCGCGGGGATCAGGACTTGCGCAAGGAGTTCCTGCAGCGATGACCGCCCGCGCCCATCCTTTGAAGGTGTTTCGCACCCTGGACTGGTGGTTGGTCTTGGTGTCGCTGACCTTGGTCCTGGTCGGTCTCGTGTTTATCCATTCCGCCACCCGCTACGACCCGATGTTTGTCGGTCAGCACAATCGGCAGGCGCTGTTCGTCTTGGTGAGTGCCGGACTTGGTGCAATTGTCGTAATGATCCCTTACCCGAGGATCATGCGGTTTGCCTGGGTGATCTACGCGGGTGTGGTTGTTGCCCTGTTGCTGATCCCGTTCTTCGGCACCACCATCAACGGGGCCCGCCGTTGGTTCATGCTCCCCGGTTTTGCTATCCAGCCGTCTGAGTTCGCCAAGCTGGCAGTGATCTTCGCCCTCGCAGCCTGGCTCAGGTTTCGATCCGAAGGCAGGCTGTTTGACAACGTAGTGATGCCGCTTGTGATTACATTGGTGCCGGCGCTGATGGTGATGCGGCAACCGGACCTGGGTAGTGCGATCGTGTTTTGCCCGATCGTCGTGGTGATGTCCTACTCCGCAGGTGCTTCCCTGCGTCACCTGTTCTGGGCCGGTCTGTTGGGTGCCGCCGTCGTGCTGGTGGCCTATGTCTTCTTGCTTGAGGACTACCAACTCGAACGCATCAGTGCCTGGCAGGGCCATTTCGCCTGGCAGCCAGAGATGGCGGGCGGGGAGGAACGCGAGGAGATCCGGAATCTGATCCGCGGGCCGGCCTACCAGCCCTGGCAGTCACTCATTGCGATCGGTTCGGGTGGGTGGCTTGGCTTCGGTGTGGGGGAGGGTCCTCAGAATCGTTATGACTTCGTTCCCTACCGGAATGCCGACTACATCTTCTCGGTGGTCGCAGAAGAGACTGGGCTGCTGGGAGTGATCGTCCTGATGTGCCTGCAGTTTGCCATGGTGTTGATGCTGATGCGGATCGCGAGTCGGTCTCGTGAGCGCTTCGGACGGATCCTGGTGGTGGGGGTAGCGACGTTCCTCGGTTCGCAAACCCTGATGCACATCGCGGTGTGTGCCTGGTTGGTGCCGTCGACTGGCTTGCCGCTGCCGCTGATGAGCTACGGTGGAAGCTCTACGATGGTAACTGTCCTGGCCCTGGCGATGGCTCTGAACGTCGGAGCGCGTCGGCAACCGGTGGTCGCGTCTGACGCCTTCCGCTGAGCGACTCCGTCAACTCCGGGCCCGAAATGAACCGAGGCCGCGTCGCGCGGCCTCGTCGATCGGTGGTCCCTGGACAGCGACGGCTACTTTTTGCTCTTCCCCGCCTTGTGGCCCTTCTTGGTCAGGGCGTCGAGGTACTTCCGATACTTCTCCGGCACGTCGACCATGCTGCCGCGACCATGCTTCTTGAGGTAGTCCGGCAAGTCACCCCAGGCGTCCTGAATCTTCTTGGAGTCGATCTTCTCGGTCTCGGCATCGGGCCGCTTGCCGCCAGTGACATTCTTGCCGTCGGTCGGCTTTTCCTGACCGTTGCGTTCCTTGCCGGATTGTTGCTGCTGTTGCTGGTCGCCGGGTTGCTGTTGGCCGGGATCTCTCAACTGGCGCTTTTGGCGACGGTTCTTACCGTCCTTTGGTTGCCCCTGACCGTCCTGTTCAGATGGTTTCTGGCCAGGCTTGGGGTTCTTGCCACTCATCGGGTCGCCGGGCTTGCCTTTCATCTTCTCGGCTTGCTTGAGTAGGTCGTCGATGCCCTGGATGACGCGCTCTTGCGACTTGCCGACATTGTCGAGCAGCTTGTTGAGGTTCTCGAGGTTCTTCTTCATCGACTTGGCCGCTTCTTTGTTACGGCTGGTCTCCTGGAGGAGCTTGTCGATTTCGGCCATCTCGTGTGCGACCTGCTCGAGGATCTCCTTCATCTTCTCTCGCGGGTCATCTTGAGCTGGGAGCGGTACCGCCAGGGCGGTCAGAAACACGATGGCTGCTTTCTTCATCTTGATTGGCCTGGTTGGTTCTTTGGGGTCACCGTGGGGACCCTGTCGAGGTCTTGGTTGCCGTTACGGCCATTATGCCGTCGATATATAACGGTGCAGAGAGGCAACAGTTGGGGTTTCCTGGCGGCGGTTGGTGTCCGAATTCCGGATCTCCCGCTGCTACGGGCAGTAAGACGCGTAAATACATGGGCTTGCATCCTATTTGCCACCGTCTTTTCGGCCGCCCTTGTCGGCCCCATCAGCGCCGGGCTGGGCTGGATTGAGCGCCCCTTCGATCTGCTTCTTGAGGGCCAGGAAGATCTCGGTGACCTTGTTGTGGCGGTGGGCCAGGCGTTCGAGCAGGGCCAGGTCGAGTTCCGAGACCTCTTCGCCACGAGCCTCGATCAGCCTCTCCATGAACCGGGTGCGATTCATCATGTCTTCTTCCATCTGCTTGAGCATCTCGAGCTCGGCAGTGATGGAGACGAGGCGTCGGCGCTGGTCTTGCTGGTTGTTTTGCCGGTTCTGATCTTGCTGGTCCTGCTGGTTTTGCTGGTCCTGCTGGTTCTGTTGGTCCTTTTCCTGCTCCTCTTGTTGGCGCTTGCGGCGTTCCTGCTCGCGTTGCAGAGCCTCGATCAGGCGTCGGGTGCGGGCCTCGACGTCTTTTTGCAGCACCACCGTGACCAGATCAGGATTCGGTTGCCGGCCGGCCAGCCGGCGTGAGACTTCCTGGAGGTCCTGCTCGTTGGACTGGATGGCGTGGCTGAACACCAGGACGGCTTCCTTCTCTAGCGCTTCGCGCATGAATGTGGACTTGCTGGCCAGTTCCTTCTCTTCCTCACCGAGTTCGTTGAGACGGCGGCGGCCGCGGCGTGACAAGCGGCCCTTTTCTTCGAGTTCCTTGCCAGCGGTCTCGGTCTTTTCGGTGATCGGCTCCTGCTTGGCGAGGAACTGCTTGAGCTCATCCTGGATCTTGAACAGCAACTCTTCCTGGCGTAGGTCCTCGTAGCGTTCGCGTTCTTCTTCGAGAGCTTTCTTGGCCTCCTCGATTTTCTGGCGGGCGTCTTCCTGCTTCTGCTCGGCTTCGTCGTTGTCGCCCTTCTCGAGTTCTTCCGCAGCCTGTTCGGCAGCCTCTGCGGCCTCCTCCAGTGCTTGCCTGGCGCGTTGATTCTTGCGTTCCTCGGCGAGGTCCGCGAGTTTCATGATGTCATCGGCCAGCTTCTTCTGTTTCTCGCTCTGCTCCTTGAGTTCCTGTTTCTGGTCTTCGGAGAGTGGGCGTTGCCGCTCCATTTGTTCTCGAGCCTTGTCGAGCTCGTCGACGGCTCGTTGCTGTTGCTCTGCAGCCTGTGATTGGCGGTTTTGTTGAAGGGACTTCTGAGCCTGCTGCATCTGCTGCTGAGCCTTCTGCATCGCCTGGTCGGAAGCTTGCTGTTGCTGCTTCGAGATGTCGCCACGCTCTTGTGACTGCTTCATCTGTTCGCGCAGATTCTGGGCCTGCTCTTGCAGTTGCTGCTGTCGGTCGGCCGCCTGTTGGCGGGCCTGCTCAGGCGTGCCGGTCTTGTTGAGTTCCTCTTTCAGGTCCTGCTGGGCTTTTTTCAGGTTCTCGCGCGCCTTGGCGATCTCGGCATCGAGTTCCTCGCGAGCCTGTTCATCTTCGCTCTTGGTCTCGTCAGTCTTCGCCTCGTTCAGCTTCTCGGCGGCTTCGCGGAGGTTCTTCTCGGCATCCTCAAGGGCATCCGCGACGCGGTTTTCGGTGGGCTTTTCCTCTTCCTTGGCCTGTGGGTCCGCCATCGGCGATTCCTTCAGGTCATTGGCGACCTGGTTGGCTTCGGCGGCCATCTTGCCGGCGCGGTTCTCGGGACTCGGGTTGCGCTTTTGAATTCCTGACCGGGCTTCCGACAACCTTCGCAAGGCCTGCGAGAGCTGGGTCATGGATTTCTGCGTTTGGTCACCCTGGTTTTCTGACTGGTCCTTCTTGCTGTCCTCAGAGGCTTGCTTGAGCGTCTTCGCAGCCTGTCGAAGGTCGTTCTCGGGCCGGCCCGGCTTGGCCTTCTGGTCCTTGCGCGCCTGGTCGAATTCTTTGGAGGTCTCAGCAGCTTGGTTCGCGAGTCGGTCGAGTTCCTCGTCGTTGGCTTTCTTTTGCTCGGCGGCGGACTTCTTGGCGGCGTCTTCGATGCGTTCGGCGACCTTCTCCGATTTTTCGGCGTCGTCTGCTGCTTCGAGTTCCGCGAGGAGTTTGTCGATCTCGTCGGCCAAGGCCTGGTCCTGCTTTTCGGCGGCCCGGTCCATCTCGCCGCGCAGCGAGTCCTTGGCCTCTTCCATGTCAGCGCGGTCCTTGCGCTGCGCAGCCTCCTGGAGTTCTCGTGCAGATTCAGCGATGCGTTCCATGCTGCGTTGGCGGGAACGATCCGCTAGTTGCTGAGTCACCTCATTGCGAAGAGCACCGAGTTCGAACTCCTGTTGCTTGGAAGGATTTCTTGCGTCGGGGGTCTCACGCTGGCGCCGGACTGCCTCTTCAAGACGCTGCTGCGAACGTAGAAGAGCGTCTACGCGTTCGAGTGCGTCCTCCAGGAAGGGTTGGCGCGTGCCTGCCTCCCGCTGATTCTGTTGGCTCTCTTCCTCTTGTGCCTTGGCCAGATCCTGGATCTGCTCGGTCAGCCTCCTCTCGGCTTCGCTGGCGCTGCGCTCGCTGGTGCTCTTGTTCTCCTTGATGAGCTCTTCCTGGCGTCGAGAGAGCTCGGAGGCGGATACCTCCATCCTCCTGGTCTGCTCGATCTCTTCCTCGATCTTGTCCATCGAGGGCCGGTCGAGGAGGATCTGCAACAACTGTTCGAGACTCCGGACCACCTTCGAGGCCTTTTGATTGGCCTGGGCGAGGGCCTTGGCGTCGAGTGCGTCGCGAACACTGGCGACGGTCTCGAGCAGGCCGATCGAATCCAGGTGCTCGATCCCCCGGTCGAGCAGCTCTACGTACTGCTTGCGCTCCAACTTCACGTAGGTCTTGCGGAGGTTGGTCATTAGATCGCGCAAACGCTCTGCCTTGCGAAGGATCGCCTGCTGGTCGCGTAGAGCCGCTTGCAGTTGCTCGTCTGGTTCCCCCTGGGCTCCGAGGTTCGGAGTGACCGCGAGGAACAGGCAGCTACTGAGGATTGCGAGGAGAGGTTTCATTTGCCCTTATCTCCCTTGAGATTCTTGGTTCGTGTCTGGATATCTCGCTGTTGATCGAGCAGAGACCGTGTGTTGGTGATGACGTCTTGGAATTCGTTCCAGGTATCCAGCTGTGACAGCAGGTTTTCGAACTCCTTGATCATAGCGAGTTGGTCTCGTCCGGCTTGCCTCAAGGCAGTCGCCGCATCCTTATTACTTTCGGCTACTCGGGAGGCGGCCAGGAGCCGCAGGGCGCGGGGCGCCCGAATCTCCGAGATCTGGTAGGCACTTCCCACCATTCTCAAGATCGGGTCGAGGGTCTTGTCCATGGCACCCAACTCGTGCTGCTGTCGGCGTTTCGCGAGGTCTTGGTAGAATTCCGGGAAGAACCGCTCGGCGCCGGTGACCTGGCTGTGGAAGTCCTTGTAGAGACCGAGAACGGTCACTGCGTGGACCGAACTCTCGAGCCGATTGAACAGGTGGAAGTCGAACGCGCGCATCAGTTCCCTGTGGATCCGTCCAGCTGCCGACTTGACCCGGCCCTGGGCCACCTCGACCGTGGTGATCGGCAGCTGTTGCCTGGCCATGCTGGCGCCCTCTTCGACACTGTCGAGGATGTCCTCGAGCCGCTCATGGCGATCCCGCATCAGTTGCAGGTTCTGCTCGACGTCCTCCTTGATGCGGCGGAAGTGGCTCGAGACCCGCCGCAAAAGATCCGTTTCTCCAACCAGCTGGATCTGGCGCGGCCCGATGTCCTTGGTCTTGGGGCCAGGCGCCTGGTTGTCGATCAGCTTGCCGACCAGCAGGAGTGATTCGCCGATCTGCGTCTTCTCCTTGAGAGAGTCGGTGACCAGATCCACGTAGTGCAGCACGGTTTGTTTGCGGACCGGTTCGGAGTCCGGAAGGGCATTCGGATCGGCGGCGAACATCGAGATCGTCTGGCCTTGATCCTCCTCGTTGGCTTTCACGATCACCGAGATCGACGTGAGACCGAAGTCATCGGTCGCCATGATGCGTACCGGCACGATGCTATCGACGAGCGCTACGTTGAGGTCATCGTCTTCAGGAGTGATCAGACGGCCGACTGGTGGGTGGTCGGGAATGCCGACGATGTGGAAGGTTCCAGGGTGAGGGTTGCGGAGCCCGGCCATCCCGATCAGCGAGATCTGGTAACGATCTGATCGGGTCACTGGAAACTCGCCGGTGTAGACAATCCGTTGGCCATCGCCCTGCTGGATGGTCTCGGGCTGCAGAGTCAGTTCTTGGCCAGCCTCGAGGAAGTTGATCTTGGCGGACTGCACCTCGGCGGTCGCGCTGACCTCGAACTTCAGGCGGCTGCCGATCAAGGCCTCGACGCTGCCCGTGGACTGAATCTCGGGTGGCTTGCGGGTGTACGCTGGGTATTCGATGGTGGTGCGGGTCATCTCGACTCGCGGTGGGTGGATCACGTGGACCTCGATCGACGCGTTGCCGGTGAAGTCGTCCCCGCCATGTGGGTGGAAACTGAAATCCCCCGATATCCGACGGAAGGTGTGCTTGAAGTGTCTCGGACCACGGCCCGACATTGCGATGCTGGGCGGCAGGCCACGCCCGCCGGTGACCATCAACAGCACTTCGCGCGGCACGATGCCGTCGGAACGCACCACCACCGGCAGGTCTCCACCCGCTGCGAGGGTGACGGTGATGTTCCGACCGTCCCGCTGGACACGGTACTCGGCACTTGTCTGGTCACTGGTCGATGGGTTTTCGATCACCAGGATCGTGTCACGGGGGTACGCCGTGTCCAATCCGAAGATGCGCTGCAGGAACACCCCGCTGATATCCGGGTAGCTGAGGCCGAAACCGAACACCACCAGCAGCAGCGCTGCTGCTGCTCCCCATGCCTTGGTAGTTGGGCGAGCGTTGAGAAGTTCTTCGTGCGGAATTGCCGCCGCGTGTTCAGCCGCATCTGCTACCAACTTGTCGATCATGGCCCGCGACTGGTTGCGGGGGCCTTCCTCGGAGGTGCCTTCGGATTCGAGTTGCTTGGCGAGTTGGATCGCCGAGATCAGCTTCTGGTCGAGCTCCGGGAACTTCTCTTCGATCGCCAGCGCGATGTCCCGGCGGGTGAACCGCCGTTGCAGTGGATAGAGAATGAACCGGTGAATCAGATAACCGAGGTACGTCAGTAGCCCCAGGCTGAGCAGGATCCTGACTCCGCCCGGCAGGCGCAGGTAGCGGTCGAGTGGGTAGTAGAGAATCGTGGCGAGTGCCACCATTACCAGGACACGGGCGACGCCGTGGATCAGGAAGCGCCGTCGGATCCGGCCAAGTTGGTGTCGGAGGATCCTCTCCAGGTACTCGTCGTGTTCTCTTGTGATCTGTGTCACGGGCTAGGTATCAGCGTTGGAAGATCGGGAGATACTGGTAGGGGATCTGCAGGATCAAGGTCGCGACGGCGGTGGAAAACGCCTCACCGGGACCCGTGTCAGAGGGCCAGGATCCGTCGC
>JAYZDB010000063.1:0-25737 GCA_036338025.1 Planctomycetota bacterium | reverse complement strand
GCGAGGACCTTCACCATCCGGCCATCCGTAACTCGAGTCGATAACGCATCGATCGTGGCGCTGTTGGGGTTGCGAGCGTAGTCAGAGCTGACCAGCGGCCTGGTCTCGAAACCGAGCACCGCCGAGAGCGGGCCCTCGGTTGCTGCCCCGCGCAACAGCTCATTGACCTCTTCGACCGTGGTATCTCGCGCCACCTGGAACACACAGTCGGTCAGCGATGCGTTCAGTACCGGCACGCGTACCGCAATGCTGTCGATCTTGCCTGCCAGTTCCGGGATCACCAAAGCAACGGCGTAGGCAGAGTTCGAGCTGGTGGGAATCAGGTTGGCCTGCGCCGCCCGTGCTCGTCGAGCATCTTTGTGCGGCGCATCCACGACGCTCTGCGTGTTGGTCGGGTCATGGATCGTTGTCACCAATCCACGCTCGATCCCGATGCCGTCGTGCAGTACCCGCACAATGGGAGCCAGGCAGTTGGTGGTGCAGGAAGCGGCGGTGACGATGGGTTCGTTTGCAAAATCGACATCGTGGTCGTTCACGCCGACGACGATGTTCGGCGGACCATCCGGTACGGGTGCCGACACCAGCACCTGCCGGGCACCACTTTCAAAATGTGGTCGCAGTGACTCGCTGGTGCGGAATCGGCCGGAACACTCGATCACCAGATCGACGCCAGCATCCTGCCACGCAATGTCGCCCGGCGAGGACTCCTGCCAGAACGCCAAATGCTGGTCCGCAACCCGGATGCCAGCCTGTTCAGCCTGGCAAGTTCGATCCCAACGGCCCTGTACAGTGTCGAACTCGAGCAGCAGTGCCATGGTCTCGGCGTCCGCTGCCGGCTCGTTGATCGCGACGAAATCCAGGTCTGGATCACCAAATCCAGCGCGCAGAGCCAGTCGCCCCATGCGTCCAAACCCATTGATGCCGATCTTCGTCACCATGCGACTATCGGAGCCCGTCCCGCCAGGATCTCCACACTTCTCTCGATCTTAATGTCCGCAACACACTCAATCGAACAACTCATCGCTGGCTTCAAACGCCGGCACCGGCACGTTGAGGATCCGTAGTGGGCCAATCGCCCGGTGTCGACAGCCGGGCTTGATCATCACCGAGGTGAGCGGCTTGACCGGCACCAACTCACCATCCAACTCGAGGCTGCCTTCCCCCTCGAGCACCACGTAGATCTCGGTGTGCTGAGCGTGGTAGTGCGCGACCGGCTCGTCCGAGATGTCCACCAGGTGCGCCGTCGCGACCCCTTCGGGTTCTTCACCAAACGCGCGCCGTGCCGTGCCGCAGGGACAAGGCTGTGGCGGCAGGGCGTCCAACTGTGCGATTGCGTAGCGCTTGCTCAACTCATACCTCCATTACTTCTTCGTGCCCGGAGCCCCGTCCCCGGGCTTGGACAGCTTGGATACCCGCGCGAACTTCCCCCACTGCTCCGCAACCTTGGCCTGTACGGTGGTACCAGCGTGGAAGAAGAACCGGTACTTCAGGGTCACGGACTCACCCTTCTTCAGGCGTTGCCCGCCGGTCTTTTTCTTTCGTTCAAACGGACCGACACCCCAGGGATTGGCTGCCACCAGGCCGTAATCACGCGCGTGCCAGCGACACGGATAGCCACGATTGGATGGGTGATCAAAAATCGCCACCCCGACCACGACCTTTCCAACCGGACCGTAGTAGTCAACCCATTGAGCTCGCTTGCCCCAGATGCCACGACCCGACTGACCAGCTGAGTTCCGGGCCTTGCCGGCAGCGACCTTGCCTTTCAATCGCAGGGTCGGGGTCGTACGGATCGCCATAGTGCCTTCCTTGGTGTCGCCAAAGTGAAGATCCTTCTCAGTCGCCAGGATCTTGACCTGGTAGTCGATGAAGCGGCCCGCCGGACTCACGTGGAACACGAGCGTACGCTGTTCACGACACAGCCGCTGCTCACCTACGAACCAGCTGTTTTCCGCCGATATCGTCACGCCGTTGGTGGTTTGACCAGTGACGGCCTTGTCCTGCACCACACGACAGCCCTTGCCGTGCCAGAAATCGTGACCATTGACCTCCCCGTGGGCAAACCAGAGTGAGCGGTGATGCGGGTGATCCTTGGCCTCATTGGCCCCGACCTTCATCGGGTAGTTACGCGTCATCGCTACCCCACCGACTCCGTGCACCGGGTACACCACCGGCATCTTATGTCCCCTGTAGGCGTACTCGGTGAACAGCTCGGCATCGATTTCGACACGGAACTTGCCTGCCGCTTTCAGGTGTTCGATGGTGACCTTCGGCTTGGGGGCACGTTGGACCGGGTCCTGGGCGTACGTGAAGCCGGCGAGCGTGACCCATATCGTCATAGGAATCACCAATCTCAGGTCCGGCGTAGCGAGGTGGTTGCGCAACATGTCGAGGATCATCGAGGCACGCCGTGGTTTCGTCAAACCAGCTCGGACAAGACCGCCTAAAATGCCCGCGGCTGGGCCTTGCACGACGGTCACCACAAGACGATTCTGCCACCATCGACCGCCCCCCAAACCCATCCCTCGATCCGCCGAATTCTACTCCGACCACGGGACTGCGAATCGGCGCGGCGCTGCGGCTCTTCATCCTGACCACCATGGCGATGGTGGCCTTCGCAGCCAACTCGATCTTATGTCGGCTGGCGCTGCGCGACACCGGCATCGACCCCTTCGGGTTCACAGCGATCCGACTCGGCAGCGGGGCGCTGATGCTCGTCTTGCTGATGCAGATCCGTGCAATCCGACAGCGTCAGAAACTCAGCCCGCTCAGCGCTGGCAGTTGGGCTGCCGCATTCTGCCTGTTCGCCTACGCCTTCGCCTTCAGCTTCGCGTATGTCGATCTCAACGCCGCAACCGGTCCGATCCTGGCGTTCGGAGCCGTACAGGCAACGATGATCCTCGCTGGTATCCGCAGCGGAGAACGCCCACCAACTCGCGAGTGGCTGGGCTTTGCCCTGGCGATCGGTGGCGTGACATACCTCGTCTTTCCCGGGGTTGCGGCACCCGCCCTCGGCCCGGCAATCTGCATGGCGACAGCCGGGCTGGCTTGGGGTTTCTACAGCCTGCTCGGACAGCGCGGAGATGATCCAGCGCTCGCCACCACCGGCAACTTTGTGCGGACCGTTCCAATGGTCCTGCTCCTGCAACCACTGTTCTTCGCAGAGCTCAGGCTGCCGGCAACCGGCGTCATGTTGGCGGTCTGCTCCGGTGCCCTGACTTCCGCTCTAGGCTACGTAATCTGGTACGCGGTACTCGGCCATCTGACCGCCACCCGTGCGGCTTTGGTCCAGTGCACGGCGCCGGTTATCGCGGCAGTTGGCGCGGTGGTGTTCCTGTCTGAGATCATCACCCCGCGATTGGTGCTCGCAGGGGTCAGCGTCGTCGGCGGCGTCGCCCTGGCAACGGCCGGTCGCAAGTCGAACTAGAACGCCGGGCCGCGCGAGTCCGGCTATCTCTCCTTGCGGCTCTCCCGTTCCTTGCGACCGATGACCGCCGCGGTCTGCTCCGGCCTCAACACGCCGCCGGGCAACTCCATGATCCGGATCTTCCGAAAGTGGATCTCGGCCCCCTCGGACTCCAGGCATAAATATCCCTTCCGCACCGAGGAGTTCCGCACGCCGTTGACGAACTTGCCGTTGACCGACAGTTTGACCACGCCGTCTACGCACACAACGACGTAGCTGTTCCACTCACCCTTGCCTTTGCATCGGTTCTCGATCGACTTGCTCCGCCGGCCACGCGGGTTGTCAGGTGTCGTCTGCAAGCCATTTGCACCAAACAACTCTCCGTGCACGTAGGCAATCGGAGCTGGTTTGCCTCGGCGCGGATGCTGGTTCACCCAGTCGAGTTCGAGCATCTGCACCTCCATCCCCTTCGGCAAACGCTTGCCTTTGGGAACACTCCCCTCGCTCCAGACGAAAACCCCGGAGTTTCCGCCGGCCTCCATGTGCCGCCACTCGATCTGCAAGATGAAGTTCTCGTACTGCCGATCGGAGCGCATCACACCGATCGGGCGCCCCTTGCACACCAGCAGGCCATCGCGCACCGACCAGGTCTTCGGCGAAGTGTTGACATCGATCCAACCACTCAGATCACGACCATTGAACAGATCCCGAAACCCCAGTGCGGATGCCGCCGGCTTTATCAAGCCGGTCCGAGCCCGCGGCGAGGCAGACCTTGCAAGGATGGTGGGATTCATCGCCGCGCCGGCGGCCGTCGCCGCCGGAGGCTCGATCTTCTCCCCAGTCTCCGCCCGTAGAAACCACCCCTGGGCAGCCAGCCCGCCAACACCCACGGAAAGAACGAATACATCGAGAACACGGTTGGTGAATCGCATGGCCACAGTCTTGCTACATGGAACCCCGGGTCAACTACCGCTTGACGCGATTGACCCAGTACCGTCTCGTCGTGGCCTCATCTCGCTCGGAGCAAGCCCATGAACCCAATGCCGTTCGTCCTCGCATGTGCCTCACTCATCTTCTGCTCCTACCTGCAAGCTCCGCCCTCCGCGGCATCCGAGACATCCCCACCGAACGTCATTCTCATCCTCGTGGATGACCTCGGCTGGACCGACCTCAGTTGCCAGGGGAGCCAGTTCTACGAGACGCCGCACATCGACAAGTTGGCGGCCGGCGGAACCCGGTTCACCAATGCCTACGCTGCCTGTGCGGTCTGCTCACCAACCCGCGCGGCGGTGTTGACCGGTCGCTACCCCGCGCGAGTCGGCGTGACCGACTGGATCCGCGCGCGCTTTCAGCGCGGCGGTCTTGGCACGCCCAAGCAGAACCCCACCGAGTTCGTCGGTAGCCCGCGACGCCAACTGCTTTGCCCCCCCAACCCCTACTGGATGGAGCACGAAGAACTCACTATCGCCGAGGTTCTACACAAACGCGGCTACCGGACCTGCCACATCGGCAAATGGCATCTCGGTGACGAGGCCTGGTTTCCGACCAGTCAGGGCTTCGACGAGAACTTCGGCGGTTGCGACTACGGCCAACCACCCAGCTACTTCGACCCCTACAAGAACCGCAAGCTGCAGGAGGGAATCCCGCACTTGCCACCACGTAAGAAAAACGAGTACCTGACCGACCGCGAAGCCGACGAAGCTGCCGGGTTCATCCGACGCAACAAGAACCGGCCGTTCTTCCTGTACCTCGCCAATTACGCCGTGCACACGCCGATCCAGGCCAAGCAGGACGTGACCGACCGCTACGCCAAGAAGCGTGACCAGCAAGACCCCTCGATCCGTCAAAAGAACGCCAAGTACGCCGCCATGGTGCAGAGCGTCGACAGGGCCGTGGGGAAGGTGGTCCAGGAACTCGAGACCCTCGGGCTGCGGGACAACACCCTGATCCTGTTCACTTCGGACAACGGCGGCCTGCTCGGCCCGACCCACAACGCCCCGCTGCGATCGGGCAAGGGCTTTCCGTACGAGGGCGGCATCCGCGTGCCGATGATTGCAAACTGGCCCGGCCGGATCGACCCCGGCACTGTCTCCGATCACCCGGTGTGCAGCATCGACCTGTTCCCCACCATCAGCGAGTTGACACAGGCCGAAATCCCCACACAACACGCAATCGACGGCGCATCCCTGGTACCCCACTTGCCAGGTATGCGCAGCGAAGGCGGTAAGAGTCCGAACCGCGACCTCATCTGGCACTTCCCGCATTACCGGGGCAGCGTGATCCCCTACAGCATCATCCGGCGCGGTGATTGGAAGCTGCTCAAGCGCTACCAGGGGCCGAGCTTCGAGCTTTACAACCTTCGAGACGACCTCGCCGAGACCACGAACCTCGCGGCTGCGAAACCAAGGCTGGTAAAGCAACTCGACGAGGCACTGACCGCCCGCCTGGCAGCGCTCGGCGCGAAGATCCCGCGCCAGAATCCGGCCTTTGGCCGCAACGCCAAACGAGGCGCTGCGACCGATCCCGACGCTGCCAGCAAGCCCCGGGTCCTGCTACTCGGGGACTCCATATCGATCGGCTACACCCAGCATGTACGGGACGAGCTACGCGGCAAGGCCAGCGTATTCAGACCGATGCGTGACAAGAAGCGGGCCGAGAACTGCGCCGGTACCCAACACGGGATCCAGCGCATCAATGCCTGGCTGGCCGCCGGCGGCGGTAAGTGGGACGTGATCCACTTCAATTTCGGCCTCCACGACCTCAAGCGCGTACACCCCGATACCAAGAAGAACTCCAACAACCCCAAGCACCCTTACCAATCCGATCCCGCCCGCTACGAACGACAGTTGCGCACAATCGTCGGAAAACTGCGGGCGACCGGCGCCCAGTTGGTCTTTGCCACAACGACCCCGGTACCCAAGGGCGTGCGGCCGTTCCGCGCCATCGATGACCCGGTCCGCTACAACCAGGTCGCGAAGAAGATCATGAAGGAACACGGTATCCCGATCGACGACCTGTTCGCCTTCGCCGATTCCCGGCTCGCTGCAATCCAACGACCCAACAACGTACACTTTTCAGCGAAGGGCTCCAAGATCCTCGGCGCTGAGGTTGCCAGGCACATCGAGCGGGCGCTCTCGCGCAAACACCCTTAGGTCACCTCAAGGAGTACCAACGTCCAGGCCGTGAACTCGTCCGTACCAGTCTCCAACCTTGTCGTACTTCTCTTCCCAGTAGTGGTAGACACGCGGGGCGATCACGGAGAGTTCGTAGTTGGTCGCCTCCTGCAAGGCTATGGAGATCGCCATCTGCTCGTCGAACGGGTTGTCACCACGATCACCAGCGGGTGACGTAGCCATGCGCCAGAGCAACTCCTTGGCGCGGTACAGATGCATCTTGTAGGCCTGTGGCACGTAGATGGAGCCGGCGTCGTAGACCTGCATTCTCTCGGCGTCACCCTGCCACCCCAAAGCCTGCCACGGTACCTCGCTGAGAGACCCCCGCAAGTTGCGCTCATGATCGGCGAAGCGTCCCTCAGACAGGTGCATCCACGGCTCGTCCGAATTGAAACAATCCGTGAGCGGCGCCAGCACCTCCGTATCGGTATCGAGAAACAGCGTGTCACCCGGCGTCAGCAGGAGGGCGTCGATCTTGGCGGAGCGGGTGAGGAGTTCCGGGAAATTCCAACCCTCCAGTTCGAGGTATCGCCGCTCCGACAATCGTTCGGGACCATCCACCGCGATCGGGATGCATCGCAGGTTCTCAAACCGGTCGAGGGAATCGAGTTCTGCCGCCAACAGGTTGTGGTGGTAGACGATGACGGGCACGTCGGGGTGGAACTTCCGCAGCGACTGGTAGGATGCTGCGAATTCGCGCAGGATACGCGAGTTCTGCTCGCGCAGCACGGCCAGGTAGACCACCGATTTCAATGGCTGTAAGTCGCTGCCATCCATCTATTTGATTCTCTCCAAGCACCCACCGTGCGAGCCGATCCCAGCCATTCCTATACGTCGGCACATTGCGTGGATGACCTTGATCCCTGGCCCCGGTATCGGGGCCACAAACCGGCGACGGAGGGCAGCTGAAGATGCCGATCCGGTGCGCGCAGGGGTATGCTGGAGACCACTGTTGGCCTGACCTGATCGCGCGGAAATTCATGCCTGCCCCCCAACCCGCTCACGGTCTCCAGACATGAACAAGTTACTCCTACTGCTGTGCTCCGTGGTCGTGATGTCGCCCGGCAAGCCGTGCCGGGCTCAAGCGATTCCGAAGCAGCACGACGACAAGGTCTGGTCGGAATGCAAGCGCTGTCGGATGGCCTACGCCAAGGCGCTGGAACACACCCTCACCCGTCTCCGCCGGGCCAGCTTCCCTGCCAAGATGATCATGGGCTGGTTGCTGTTGGCGGACGGTCGACACCCTCAAGAGCTCGAGTCGGTGATCGATGAGGCGATGCGCTGGCGCCAGCGAGTCGGTGAACAACGCCCACACAACCACCGACGCAACTGGTACCCCGCACTCGCAGGAATCCTGCTGGCGGAGTACTCCAAGTTCAAGCCTTCCCGCAAGACCCGCGAAGCGCTCCAAGCCATCGTCGATCACTTCGTCTACGTGCAGGAACGGACTGGGGGTTGGTACAAGTGGAAGGAAGGCGCCTACAAGGATCGGCTCGACTATCCTGTCAAAGACCTGGGGATCTTGAACGCAATGATCTTCGGCATGCTCTGCACCGTGAAGGCACAGGGCGTCAACGTCCCGACCGAGAGCTTCAAGCGGGCCGACGACTGCCTGAACAGCCTGCTGTCCAGCCGCGGCGTCAGCTACGGCACCGGCTCGAGGGGTGGCGACACCACCGGCGCGCGCGGCGCCTTCGCCCTCAACGGGCTGGTCTACGCGCAGGACAAGAAGCACCGGATCCACAAGATCTACGCGAACCTGCTACCGCAGCGGATCCCCAAGATGGACCAGGGCCACCACGTCGGTGCCTTCCACTGCCTCGGGGTCACCATCGGTTGCCATCTACTCGGTCCGAAGGTCTACAAGCAACTAACCGACCATTGGCTCGACCGTCTGATCGACAAGCAGCAGGAAGACGGCGGAATCTACGTCGGAGATGACGGCGATGCCGGAGGCGAGAAGGGTCTGCTCGGCAGTGACGATGGTTCCACCGCGGCGGCGGCTTTGCTGATCCTGTTGCAGGATCCATCCCGACTCAAACCCAGCAAGCGCCCGAAGATCAACTGGTTGTCGATCGACCTGCCTGATCCCTCGCTGAAGAAGTTGCAAAAGGCCGCCGACCTCGCGGCCGCCGGCAAGCTCGGTGACGCACTCATCATCACCAAAAGATCGATGCACGAACGCAACCCCGATGACTTGCGCGCGGGCGCCACCACCATTCACGAAGCGATCGAGCAGCACGCCCAGGCCCGCTTGTCAGAAGCCGAGAGCAGCATTGCGCAACGCGAGATTCTCTACGCATTGTCGATCCTCGAGCCCCTGAGCAAGGCGATGCCGAAACACGCGGTCGGCGCAGCCGCCAAGAAGAACCTCGAGAGAATCCAATCGGACCAGGAACTGCAACGCGAATTGAAGGCGGAACGCGCCCTCGACAAGGCCTGGCAACGCGCCTACCGGAGCGGACTCAGAAAGGCCCGCGCCGGCTTCGAAAAAGTCATCAAGGACTTCAGCGACACCCTGGCCGCGGACAAGGCAAAAGAGGTCCTCCGCTAGGGCGGCAAAGGGCCACCGCCACGCGAAACGTCAGTGCGACTCGCGTGGCACCGCGGCACCGCGAGATCCGACCAGGAAGTCGAAGTCACAGCCGAGGTTGGCCTGCTGCACATGGTCGGTGTAGAGCCGTTGGTAACCGCTAGCCATTGTCGGCTCGGGTTCGCGCCACTCCGCACGACGCCTCTCGAGTTCCTCGGCGTCGACCCGCAGTTCGAGCCGTCGGCCGGCCACGTCAAGTTCGATCTCGTCGCCATCCTGCACCAGGGCCAGGTTGCCACCCGCGGCCGCCTCCGGTGCAACGTGCAGGACTGCGGTGCCGTAAGCGGTGCCGCTCATCCTCGCATCCGAAATCCGCACCATGTCGCGCACCCCCTGCGCCAGGATCTTGGGCGGCAGTTGCATGTTGCCGAGCTCCGGCATCCCGGGATAACCCTTCGGTCCGCAGCCTTTCAACACCAGGATGGAGGAAGGCTCAACCTCGAGATCCGGGTCTTCGATACGGGTCCGGTAGTGTTCGATACTCTCGAACACCACCGCTCTACCGCGATGCTGCATGAGTTCGGCAGTCGCCGCAGCTGGCTTGATCACCGCACCATCCGGCGCCAGGTTGCCCTTGAGGACCGCGATGCCACCCTCTCGATGCAGGGGATCTTCGAACGGGCGGATCACCCTCGGGTCGGTGACCTCGGCACCAGAACACTGATCGACCAGACTCTGCCCGGAGATGGTGGCCGCCGAGGCCTCCAACAAGCCACTCTCGCTGAGCCGACGAAGTACCGCCGGCAGGCCGCCGGCGTAGTACAGGTCCTCCATCAGGAACTGCCCGGCTGGCATCAGGTCGACGAGTGTCGGAACCCCTCGACCCAGCTCGTCCCAATCCTGCAGGGAAAACTCGATCCCCATCCGCCCCGCCACCGCCAGCAGATGGATCACGGCGTTGGTAGAACCACCGACGGCGGTCACCGCGCGGACACCATTGACAAAGGACTCGCGGCTGAGCACCTGCGACATCCGGAGATCCTCGCGGACCATTTCTACGATCCGCCGTCCCGACATGTGGGAGAGCACGTGACGCCTGGCATCGACGGCGGGGATCGCGGCGTTGCCGCTGAGCGACATTCCAATCGCCTCGACCAGGCATGCCATCGTGGAAGCCGTGCCCATGGTCATGCAGTGACCGGCAGATCGCGACATCGCCGCCTCGGCCTCCATGAACTCGTCCATCGACATCGTACCCGCACGTTGCTCGGCATCGAACTTCCACACGTGGGTCCCGGAGCCGATCAGTTCACCCCGGTAACGACCATTGAGCATCGGTCCCCCCGAAACCACGATGGTCGGCAGGTCACAACTGGCCGCCCCCATCAGGAGAGAGGGGGTGGTCTTGTCACAACCGCACAGCAGCACCACACCATCGATCGGGTTGCCTCGGATCGATTCTTCGACATCCATGCTCGCGAGGTTGCGAAACAACATCGCGGTTGGGCGCAGGTTGGTCTCCCCCAACGAGAACACCGGAAACTCGAGCGGCAAACCACCGGCTTCGTAGACGCCGCGCTTGACATGGTCGACGAGCGTCCGGAAATGCGAGTTGCAAGGTGTCAGTTCCGAGAAGGTATTGCAGATCCCGATGACCGGCCGGCCGTCGAACACGTGGCTGGGCAAGCCCTGGTTGCGCATCCAACTGCGATGCAAAAAGCCATCCTTGTCGGCCTTGCCGAACCAGGCGGTAGAACGGAGTGGGGGTTGGTCATCAGGCATGGTGTTCATCCTCCGAAGCGGTCCACGGGTAGACCAGTGGCATCGACCCGCACGGCGAACAGCCCGCCAGCGAGCGGTTGATCCGCGAGAGCGCTGGCCGTCAAGCCGGTGCGCGCCGAGGTAATGAAGAGCACGTCGAGATCCGGGCCACCGAAGGCGCAACTCGTTACCTGCGCGACCGGGATCTGGATCACCTGCCGGATGGTGCCGGTCGGATCGATCCGCGACACCCGCCAGCCACCCCAATGCGCCAACCAGAGGTCGCCGCGGGCATCGACTGTCATCCCGTCGGGCACGCCCGAGTCCGGCGGCAGGCGCAGGAACTCGCGCTTGTTGCTGATGGCGCCGGTCTCCGGATCACAGTCGAAGGCGTGCACCAACCCAGCCACCGTGTCGTTGTGGTAGAAGGTCCGGCCGTCTGGTGAGAAGGCCTGGCCATTCGTCACCACGTATCCATCGTCCATGACGTGCAAGGACAGGTCGGGATCGAGGCGATAGAGCACCCCGGTCGGTGCGGCGATCGCCTGGTCCATGGTGCCGGCCCAGAGCCGGCCGGCGGCATCACACTTGCCGTCGTTGAACCGGTTGCCCGGTCGATCCGGCTCAGGATCGAGGATCGGAGTGATGCGGGGCGACCCTTCACCCAGGTCTGCCGGCAGGTCGACCATCGCCAGACCGGTCTTGAAACCCGCCACCCAACCACCTCCTCGGCGTGGAAGGATGCAACCAATTTCGCTCGGCACAGCGTAGCTCCGACGTGCTCCGCCGTGCAGATCACACAGATGGATGGCCGGTGCGTCGATGTCGACCCAGCAGAGCATCGCCGTCTGGTCATCCCAGACCGGCCCCTCTCCGAGCAGGGCCCCGGCATCCCACAGGCACTCGACACCCGCTGATGACTCGGCCAGGGCCATCTCAGGTCCAGCCGCCATCGACAACAAAGGTCTGCCCCGTACACATCCGCGCGGAATCCGAGGCGAGGAACATCACCATGTCGGCAACCGCCGCCGGCTCGATCAGATCCGGCAAGGCCTGACCCCGCCTGATATCGGCCTCAAGTTCGGGAGTCATCCAACGCTGACGTTGCCGTTCGGTGGCGACGTAACCTGGCTCCACGCAGTTGACCCGAATCCGTTCGGGGCCGAGTTCCCGGGCCAGGACCCTCGTCATGCCCACGATCGCAGACTTGGCCATCGCGTAGACCGGCAAGCCGGGAAAGCCGATCTTCCAGCAGATCGAACCGAGGTTGATGATGGCGCCACCGCCACGGCTCACCATGCACTCCCGGACCGCCTGGGCGGCGAAAAAATAGTGCCGCAAGTTGACGTGCAGACACTGGTCGAAGTCCTCGGGCTCGAGGGTGTCGAATTCGTGTCGGTCATCGTCGGCTGCGTTGTTGACCAGTACGTCGACCGGCCCCAACTTCGTTACGACCGAATCGACGGCTCGACGCAAGGACTCGACATCGCGTAGATCGCAGGCTTCGAAGTGCACCCCGCCATCGGCTGTCTCCACCACCTCCTGGGCAGCTGCGACATCGACATCGAGAAATGCCACGCGGCTGCCCTGGGTCCTGAACCCCGTGACGATGTCAGCGCCGATCCCCGACCCGCCGCCAGAGACGAGGACAACTTGGTTCTCAAGACCAGGGAAAACTAGCTGGCTGCGTTCCTGCGCCATGGCCTTGAAGCTTGCGTTGTGGGAGGCGCCAGCGCAAGCGCCGCCAAGAGGACTCTTAGATCTTTGCTTGCAAGGGTATACGCCCTACCTCGCAGGGTCTCTGCGCGGCCTGAACAGGCCGGCCTCGAAGCTGGGAGGGACCAAAGACCCACTCCGGCGGGTGATTCAACCGGCTGGCTAAGCTCCTGAGGCCGGATCCCGCGCCGAATTCCAACGTGCGAAATCGCTCTTCGGGGCTCCCGATACCCCGCCCCCGCAAGGAGTTACCCGGGAAATTTGCGAGACAGTGAGACTCTCCGTCACAGATCGGCTACACCAGGGGTCGTCACGCCGGCCCCTCGGGCGTGATATCCTCCGAGATGTCGCTCCCATCGGCCCCGTGGAGGCCGGTGTACGAATTGTCCAGCACCTATTCCTAACTGCCTTCCAGATGCCTACGGGTTCCGGATGGTCCGCGGAATTCCAAAATGAGAAACCCATCCCAGACACTTTGGCTCAGCCTGGCTGTCGCCGGAAGCCTCCTCGTCCTTCCCAATTGCTCCGGTGGTAAGAAAGGCGACCGCAACAACCGCGGTGCGTTCCATGTCCTCGAGATCTCGACCGGCTCGTCACCGATCTACCCGTATCGGGTACGCAAGGTCGACTCTTTCGGATTGCCGACCAACGAGATCCTCGAGATCAACACCATCGAAGACCTGAAGGCAAACGCCAACGGCAACAACCTGGTCTTGCCGGTAGGCATCTTCGCATCGGGTCCGCCCAAGCTCCCGCATGGTGCAGATGGCAACCACTTCGTCAAGGTGCGCTTCAGCCACGATCTGCAGGCGTCGTCGATTCTCAGCACCTCGCCTGGGTCGGTGACCAACTCCTTCCTGACAACAGCGATCTCGATCCTGTCCTACAACTCCAACACCGAGGTCACCACCACGATGGTCGGCCGTGGGTTCGTCGGCGGCCACACGGTGATCAACGATGGTTCGGGCGGCCTCGACCTCGTCAAGGTCGTCGAGGATGACGGTGAGGGCAACATCGTAATGCTCGACACCTACGTCGACGGCAATGGCAACACCCGCACCATCCCGGCAGCGGTCAAGGATGGATTCCCCCGCGGATTCACCAATGACAGTGACCTGGTTTCGAAGAAGACCTTCGTATTCGTCGCCGACACCGACGAGGACCTCTCCACCTTCGAGTCATTCCCCGACGCGGCCACGGCCAACACCTTGATGCGGATGGTCGTGACCAACGCGGTCCTCGACACCGAGAACCACATTCTCGAAAAGGAAGTCGCCACCGCTACCACAGTCGGCGCCGACAACAAGCCACCAGACGTCATGGGCTTCGTGTCCGGCGTCGTGGCGATCAGTCCTGGCAACAGTGAAACGGGGGTCGATCCGACGGCACCAATCCTGGTGCGCTTCAACAAGCCGATCCAACCGACCGACTTCGGCACCTTCCTGGACAAGACCAACCTGGTGCCCTCAGGCGGTGGCGCGACGATCTCCGTGACGATCGCGGCCAACACGTTTTCGATCATCTACTACGCCGATCCGCTGACCTCGGGTGACTTCTGCAACTATCGCGTGGTGCCGGCCTACAACCTGCCGGGTGAATCGGTCATCAACTTCTCGGTAAACAACACCGTGGTTCGTGGCCTGGATGCATCGTTCCTGGGCAACACGGTCCAGACCGACTACACCACTTCGAAGGGTCCCGGGATCGTCAACGCGCCGGTCGCCCCTGACGCACTCTACATCGGCATGGTTGGCAGTCGGCCAGGGATCAAGATCGTCGACCTCAACGGCTTCGGTCAGACCACCGGTGGCTACCGGGTGGACCCCAGCGGCAACGTCCCGCCAGTGTTCGACTGGCGCAACACCACGCGCTTCCAGTTCAACCCGAACATCGGTGCACCGGGCCTCACGCCCAACCTGTCCAAGCCGACCGATCTGAACGCGTCGGGTCTGGATTCCGGCAGCCCCGGCGTCTTCCGACTGGTCCAGGACTCCGCGGGCGAGACCCTGCTGCTCGGAGCACCAGTGCTGGGCTCGGTCGCCGACATCCATATCGGCAACTCGCTCGACATGATCTTCAACAACGAAAACGTCAACGTGAACGCGAACCGCGCCAACCACGTCGATGTGTTCGGTGCCGGAGCGCGCGCCAACGGATATTCGTCGGTACCACACCCGAATCCACCGCGCCTGCTATTCCCACCACCGAACCCGAGCCGGTCGATCTTTGGTGAGGAGCCCACAGCTGCCCCGACCTGCACGACCCAGCCGATCAACCTGCTGGTGAGCGGCAACCCCAATGGCCCTCCCGGCCTCGGGCTGTTCGGCCACGTCGGTGACATATTCAACGGCCCGGCAGCCCGTCCGGCTTCGCCGCCGCCGCCAACGCCGTCCTGCCCGTTCAGCTTCCGTCAGCAGATCGGCCACTTCCTCTACGTCCTCGACGGCGACAACCAACAGATCCAGGTGATCAACAGCAACCGGATGCAGGTGCTCGACACCATCCGCCTGTCCGACCCGGTCGATCTCGCGATGTCGCCAAACTTGAGGCGCCTGGCGGTGAGCAACGCCGGCTCCGAATCGATCACCTTCATCGACATCGACCCGACCAGCTCGACGTTCCACCAGGTAACCGGCGAGACCCGTGTCGCCCCTGGTCCTGGCTCGATCTGCTGGCAGCCCGACGGTGAAGACATCCTGGTCGTGCACCCGCGGAACAACCAACTGACAGTTGTCAACGCAATCGACCAGACTGTTACCAAGATCGTCGCTGGCTTCCTGTCGAACCCGATCGGAATCGCATGCACCGAGGTCCAAGCGGCTCACGGCAACGCCACCGGCCTCTACTTCGCCTACATCCTGAACACGAACGGTACTGTCGCGGTGTTCGAAAGTGGCCCGGACGGCGTCAACGGCATCGGCTTCAACGACATCATCGGCACCATCCCGGATTTCACCTTCCGGAACCCACGCGCCATCACCCTCGACCTGATCTCCCAGATGGGTGGTTGCTACATCGCCCACTCCGACGAAGACGGTCGTGGCATGGTGTCACGCATGGAGATGACGGTCTCGCCAGGGCAACAACCACTCAGCCCGAACAGTGGTGGCTTCCTGCTGCCGCCGACCTACCGCCAGAAGGTCTGGAGTATCACGCAAACCTTTGGTGGCCTGTCGCCCACCAACCCGACCAAGGATCAGCTGTCCGGACGCTCGCCCGGCGAGATCTGCCTGGACGAGTTGATCAACCTCGCCGACATGCCGAACCAGACCACCCAGCGTAACGGGGTGATCCCGGCTTCTCCGGGCCTGGTCGGCGAGAAGGGTACGATCAAGCTCACGCCCGGACCGACACTGCCGGTCGCACCGAAGTTCCTGTTCATCGCCCTGAAGGACCGCGGCATGATCGATGTGTTCGACATCTCCAACGCTGAGAAGATGCACACCATTGACCTCGGAGGCGTGCCCTCCGTCATATCGAGCTACTGGCGTCAGTAAGGCCCGACGCAGGCGACAGACACCCCCAGGGTGGTTCCGAGGAGCCGGTCTGGGGGTGTTTACGTACGCCCGACCTGGCGACCAGCCCTTCGCAAGTTTCACGGGCCCCCAAGATCACACGGCGGCCATCTCGGCAACGGGAGGAGTCGACGCCAGGCTATACACCGTTACGCCCAAAGCCCGCAGACCGACCTTGCATCACTCCGCCATCTCGGAAAGAATCGTGCGCCTGTCGACGGGGAAAGCCCGGTGTGAATCCAGCGCTGTCCCGCATCTGTAACCGACGACGAAGGCCGCATCTTTGCCACTGATCGCTTGATCAAGCCATCGGGAAGGCGCGGCCGGTAGGACGACTCGGAAGCCAGAATATCCCGCCGGCGGGTGGACGAGGACCGTCCTCAAGTCTGGTAACGAGCGGCACGAGGATGCCGGTTCTCATAATGCAACTAGGGTCAAGGGCAAGCTGGGCAGGACGACTACTCTCGGCAGTCGCACTTTGCTCTGCCGATGCTGTTTCGCAGCCGCGCCCACTCACCCCGATCGAAGGGTTCGAGAGCAGCATCGCCCATCTCGAACCGGGCAGCCCGTTTGCACTCCGCGGCTTCGCCGTCGACTACAGAACATCAACGCTCTACCTGTCCGTTGACAACCGGATCTTGCGCAGGGAGGCCAACAGCAGCCTGACCGAACTGCTGCGATTCCCTCAAAACGAGTCCACGGGTCTGTTCTCCATCCCGTCGGGCCGAGCAGTGCTCGTGTTTACCAACTTCAACACGAACCGCTGCTACCAACTCGACCTGCGCACCAGTGTGACATCGAGCTTTGCGGGGATAAAGAACGCATTCGACGTCGACGTGACTCGCCAAGGCGACATCCTGATGACTGCCAATCCCAACTGGCCCAGTACAGGTGCAAAGACCGGCGTCTACGTCCTGGACCCCTTGCACGGGCGGCACCGGGAGATCATTCGGCTCACAGGTCCCTCGGGACCACTCCTGATCACCCCGAACGGCGACCTGCTGTATGCGATCCAATCCGACCGCTTCCCAACGCCTCGTGGCTCCGTGGAGCTGATTCGATTCACCAGTTCGCAGGTGGCGAGCGCCTTGTCTAGCAGCGTGCCGCTTCCGATGAATGCAGGGACCATTGTGATGAGGGGGCTCGACGGTGCCGCCGACCTCGCTCTCGATGACCGGCGCCGACTCTACATCAGCGACCCGCAACACGGTGGCATTGTACGCACATGGCCGGGCCGCTTCGCACTGGAGCCCGAACCCTTCGTCAAGCCCTCAAAGCTGATGGTGCTCGGATTGGCGTTCGTCGACACCGGTCTGCCAACGATGGACAGCTACCAGCCATCCAACGGCGCCGACCTGTACGCCTTCACCACTGACTGGACTGTCACTGCCGAAGTGCGTCGGATCACCCCGCGCCGCCCCAGGTTGCAGGCGACGCCGAATCCAGCCCCGAAAGGCCAGCTTCAGCTGAAGGTCACAGAGGCACCGAGGAACGCTGCGACCTGGGTCGGACTCTCCCTGCTACCCGACGTCCCTGAACGTCCGGTCTTCTTCGCGGAGGGTGTCAGCCTGTTCCTCGGTCTCGATTTTCTGGTTCCTCCCTTTCTTCTCACCGGGACAACGAGTCCTGGCGGCAGCATCACCTTCAACTTGACCAACCCGGGCCAGTTCCTCCTGACGCTCAACACACAAACACTGGTCGGTGGGCCACCAAAATCAGGGTTCGTCCAGATCGCTACGACCAACCTGCACCGCATCTACATCAAGCCATGACAACCGTGAAAAACCACCTCCTGCGGATCGCGCTTTCGGCGGCTCTTGCCGGCGTCCTCACAGCAACTGCCAGCCCCCAGACCATCGAGCAGGGCTACGCCAGCAAGCTCACAGACCTCCCCAGCAATGCCAGCCAAACACTGGACCTCGGCGCGGCGACGGTCTATTTCACCGGCACCGATCTGGTTCTCGCGCAGGGCACGACCACGCGTAGCCTGCTGCAGTTTCCGAAGTCCGTGTTCGGATCCTTCACGATCCGTGCAGCGGCCGGGGCCTTGCTGTTCGGCGAGAGCACTGACGGCGGGATCTGGTGGGTCCCGCTCGACGCCGCCAACAAACCCAGGCAACTCGGCACGATCAAGCTGAACTACTCCGCCGCACTCTACAACCGCCGATGGGCGATCGTGTCCGGCAAGACCGGCGGCTTTGCTGCGAAGGACAATGACCTGATTGCCATCGACCTGACCAACGGCACGCAGGACCAGATCGCAGTACTGCCAGGCGCGTCGGGACCCATCACCGTCGGACGTAACGGAGATCTGTACTACGCCACCGCCAGCGCGTCTTTCCCGCCGCCAAAAGGGTTCTCGGACATCGTCAAGTTCCCGGCTGCCAGAGTCCGCTCCGCATTCGGCGCGACTCACCTCGGCATGTCGGATGGCGTAGTCCTCTATCAGGGTATCGACGCCGCGGGATCCCTGGTCAGCGACCGCGACGGCGACCTGTTCCTGACCGACTGGGTCAACGACAACATCGTCGAGATCAGCGACGTCGACGGCAAGGCGCCGCGTGCCTCGACCCTTGCTTCGTACACTGGCAGCTCGGTATCAGCCAGCGGGCTGCAGTTCGTTCCAAGCGCCGCAAACCGCTACGATCAGCAGTTTGAGCCCTTCCAACGATCCGGTACCGGTCGACTGGTCGTGCACGAGAGCGACTTCACCAGCATCAGCCGACTGCGCAAGCTGTCTCCTCGGCGAGCCCACATCGAAGGCTCCAAGGGCAACAAGATCCCGAAAGCGACCGCATTCGACCTGATCGTAAAGAACGGCATGACTTCCGGCACGGGCTTCGTGCTGGTGGGCATGGGCCAAAGCTCGAGCGAGGCGATTTTGCACCGGCCTTTCGAGGCCCCCATTTTGTGGTCGAAGATGCTGCTCCAACCGATCCTCATCGCTCCTGTCGCCTTCGACAGCAAGGGCGAAGCAACCCTCGGCCTGTACAACCCGGGATTCTCCAATCCGCTGAGCTTGACGACCCAATCCTACTTCGAGACCGGTGTGTCCGCGGGTTCCAGCGAACCCACCAACCTCGTCCTCCAGTAGCAGCCAGCTAGCCCAAAAAGCTGCCACGCCCGGGCTTTCTCGACGTCCTAGCCCAGCGGCCAGGAGCTACACTGCCCGTACCGTCAAGAGAGACTCAACAATCCGTACCCTCGCACAGATCCTGCTCACCCTGATCCTCGCCGCCCTGGTCGTGGTCGCGGGGGCCGTCACGATTTTTGCCGTGACACGAACCGAGCCCAAACAGACGAAGATCGAGCCCGGCCGACCAAGCGAGATCCCCGGCAATGCAGTGTCCAAGCTCGACGGTCCGCTGCCCGCGCTATACGAGCCGATCACAGTACCGAAGCTCGACACCAGCAAGTCCCACGGCAAGTGCCAGGTTCAAGTGACCGGTCAGAATCCTGGTAGCAAGCCGTTGGTCGTGGCGATCTTCGACCACCCCGCTGGCATTCGACACAGCTCCGTGAATGTCGAGCGCCTCCCCAAGACCTTGACCTTCGACCATCTACCGGTCGGCCAGTACCGGATCGTGGTGGCCCGCTCTCTGCAGTGCGCACAGCTCGCCTACCTACAGCGGCTTGTTGTCGAAATTGCCGAGGCTGGCACGGCAAAGGTGCAACTGTCCTGTGACACTCGTGCCTTGTCTCTCGCCCTGGCACCCGCAACAACCGCAGCCACCAAGAACACTCCTACGTCCGTAGCTGGAATCCCGGTCCTACTTCATCGCGTCGACGATCCAAACTGGCGCTACCGCAGACCGGACTCCCAGCACGCACAAGAGGCGGTCGTTCGTAGCAACCAGACCGGACGTGTCGTGTTCCAGGATCTCGGCCCCGGGCGGTATCGGCTCGAGATGCATGGCTTCGAGCCCATCAAGGACGACGTAGCACGCTTGACCTTCGAACTCGGGTCATTCGACGCGAGCCGGCCTATTCGAGGCCAGGCTCGCTGACCGGGACCAGTTGCTTACCCTCGACCCGGTAGAGTTCTCGCGACACCGGGTGCTCCGCGGATTCACCCGACGCCATCAGCATGGTCAAGGACTGGCGATGTGTCTCACGACCGAGGTAGAGCGAGTCGCGTTCAGGAATCGCAATCAACAAGCCCTGAGCCTGGTCTGGGTCGAGCAACAGCACCCGCGCAGCATCATAACCATCACCCTCACCAACCCGCACCGGGCCCTCATCGATCGACGGCAGTGGGAGGTCGGCTCCCGACATACGACGTAGGTTCTGGTTCGCGAGATGAAAGATGTCTTCCTCCGTGCGGCCCCAGAACTCGAGATGTGCATGGCACACGAAGACCACGCTCCGAGGGTCATCGATGACATAGCAAATCGCGAGGTCGCTACCAAACTCACGGTACACGAGGGCCGAGTCCCCAAAAGCCGGGCCGTTCTCATACACCCAATCAAGCCGGCAGATCTGCGGCAGGATCCGCATGGCTGCATCCACGAACCGATGGTCTTTCGGAGTCTCCAGGCCAGCCTCTTCGATTTCCAAAAGCAACTGGCGCACGACCTGCGGTAGCTGATCGGGGAAGGTGACGAAGTGCCGATGGATGTTGTGCAAGTGGATCGGCACCTCCTGACCCCTGACACTGAGGACCATGGTGAACGTCCCGGGCACAATCCCCCGCACCTGGCAATCCGGCCCTTGGGCGTGAAGCTCCTCGGTGAGCTCGTCTACGAAAGCCTGCAGATCCTCAGTAGGATCCAACTTGAGGCGCCGTCGCAAGCTCGAGAGAGCCCACTCACACAGTCGCACACAGCCGATCCGGATCCAGGTCCACATGTAGGGGTTTATCGGCGATCACCCCCGCCTTCCTTGCTAATCTCAGGACGAATGACCGCTCCGCCCCCCATCTATCTCGACAATGCCGCTACCACTCGGCCTCTCGAAGAGGTCGTGGAGCGCATGGGGCAGGCCCATCTGGAGTGGTTCGGCAACCCGTCCTCGGGCCATGATTACGCTCTGGCGCCACACAAGGCCCTCAGCGACGCCCGGGAATATCTCCGCGGCACCCTGTCCGCGGCCGAAGTCGTCTTCACCTCCGGAGGCACCGAAGCCGACCTGCTCGGCGTGGTCGGGGCCGTCCAGCACCGGTCCCCGGGACGGGTGCTATGTGCGGTGACCGACCACCCCGCGATCCTCATGCAGCGCAGCCTGCTCGCCACGACCCGTCATAAGTTGACGCCCCTTCCGGTGACACAGGACGGCGACATCGACCCCGAACTCCTGTTCGAGAACCTCGGCCGCGACGTGCGCGCCATCGCCTTGCTGCACGGCCACAACGAACTCGGCACCCTGTCCGAACTCGAGGAACTCGTCAGCCTGTCCCGCCGGGTCTGTCCGGATGCCCACATCCACGTCGATCTGGTACAAAGCTACGGCAAGATCCCGTTCGACCTGAACGCAGCGGACGTCGACTCCATCGCCGTCTCGGGACACAAGCTGCACGGTCCGCGTGGAATCGGTCTGCTAGCACTCTCGAGCAAGGCCGACATCCGGGCCTTGCAAGCTGGCGGCGGCCAGGAAGACGGTCTGCGTGGTGGCACCGAGAACGTCGCCGGAGCCGTCGGACTAGCTATCGCCGCGGAGGCCGCGTTCACCCATCTAGCGAGCACCCACACCCATTGTGAGACGCTCGCCAGCCAGTTGTTTGCCAGGATCCTCCAGGCATTCCCCAATGCCGAGCGGCTCGGCAATCCTCGACACCGTCTGCCTCACATCCTCTCGTTACGCATTCCGGGTATCGTCGGTGCGACGATGTTGGAGCGGATGAACGCCCACAGCGTGGCCTTCTCGACCGGATCCGCGTGCCACGACGAGGGTGAGGACAATCCAGTGCTCACAGGAATCGGGATGAACCGCCGAACGGCCCGTGAAGTGATGCGCTTTTCGTTCTCCAAGTTCAACACCGCAGCCGAGATCGATCGGGTTGCGACCTTGCTCGAACAAGAAGCCCAGTCCCTGCTCGCCCAGGCGCCAAAAACAGGCAGCGGGGCCAAAAACAACCCAGACGCAAAGGTCAAGCAGAAGTGAGCAGCAAGCTTAGTCCAGCCATGAAGCAGTACATGGCCGCCAAGAAGCAACACCCGGACGCGCTGGTGTTCTTCCGGATGGGTGACTTCTACGAGTTGTTCTTCGATGACGCCAAGGCCGCCAGCAAGTCACTGAGCATCACGCTCACCAGCCGGAACAAGGGCGGGGACAACCCCATCCCGATGGCGGGTGTCCCAGTGCGAGCCGCCGACACCTACCTCAAACGCCTGGTCAAGGCCGGACACAAGGTCGCCATCTGCGAACAGATGCAGGATCCCAAGGACGTCAAGGGGCTGGTGGATCGTCAGGTCGTGCGCGTGATGACACCCGGGACCCTGACCGAGGACAACCTCCTCGATGACACCCGCGCCAACTATCTGGCCTCCGTGACGGCCAGCAAAGGACGCTTGGGGATCGCATGGGTCGAGTTATCCACGGGTGCCTTTCTGGTTCACGAACTGCCGGAAGACCGCCTGTTGGATGAACTCGCGCGACTCGCACCGGCCGAGGTGCTGGTCTCCGAAGACTCAGACCTTTGCGACACCTTGATGCAACTGACAACCCTGACAGTCACGCGTCGGTCGGCCTACGACTTCGGCGTCGAGACCGCCGAGCGGGCCTTGAACACCTTCTTCAAGACCGCCACCTTGTCGGGCTTCGGGATTCAAGACATGCCGATCGCAGTCGGGGCCGGCGGGGCGCTGATCTCGTACCTCGAGGAGACGCAACTCGCCGCCCTGCCCCACATCTGCAAGGTCGAGGCATTTCCGCAGAGCAGCATGATGCGGCTCGACCGGGCTACGCGAGCCAGCCTCGAGTTGGTCGATACCATGCGGGACGAAGGCAGCGGCACGGCCTTGCTCAACATCCTCGATCGAACAGGCACCGCGATGGGCGCCCGCCTCCTACGGGACTGGTTGTTGTCACCGCTGATCAACAAAGAACAGATATCCCTACGTCAGAGCGCCATCGAGGAACTGCACACCAGGAGTTCCCTGACCAGCAGCTTGCAGATGATTCTGGATGGGATTCTCGATCTACAACGCCTGACATCCCGTATCGCCTGCGGACGCGGCAATGCCCGGGATCTGGTCGGTCTGGCATCCAGCCTGCGCGATCTCCCATCGCTGAACGAGCAGATCCAAGACTGCAGCAGTGCCGGACTGCGGCAAATCGCCGACGGCTTCGACGCTCTCAGTGACATCACCGCATCGATTGATGCAACGATCGTCGGGGATCCTCCGGTCACCGTGAAAGAAGGCGGTCTGGTTGCAGAGGGTCACAGCGCCGAGCTCGATGAGCTCAGGGTCATGAGCAAGGACAGCAAGGCCTGGCTCGCACAGTACCAGGTGCGAGAAGCTGAACGAACTGGGATCCCCAACCTGAAAGTTGGGTTCAACAGGGTGTTCGGCTACTACATCGAGATCACCGCGGCAAACCAACACGTGGACATCCCAGGCGACTACGTCCGCAAGCAAACCACCAAGAACGCAGAGCGCTACATCACCGATGACCTGAAGGTCTTCGAAAACAAGGTCCTGAAGGCGGACGAAACAGCCCGGGAATTGGAGTATGAGATCTTCCTTAAACTCCGTGACTCCATCGCCGAGGAAACGCTGCGGCTACAAGACACCGCCCAGCGGATTGCAACGCTGGACGTCTACGTTGGACTGGCGACCGTCGCCAAGGAACGCAACTACTGCCAGCCGGTCGTGGACGATTCACGAGTACTCGAAATTCGTGACGGCCGTCACCCCGTGATCGAGGCGACTATCGCCCAGGGGACCTTCGTTCCTAACGACACCGTTCTCGACCCACCGGGCCGCGCGATGGTCCTTCTCACCGGACCCAACATGGCTGGCAAGTCGACGTATATCCGTCAGACTGCGCTGATCGCACTGATGGCCCAGATCGGTAGCTTCGTGCCCGCCAGTTCCGCACGAATCGGGATCGTCGACCGTATCTTCACGCGGGTCGGTGCTGCAGACGACATCAGCCAGGGTGCTTCGACGTTCATGGTGGAGATGACGGAGACCGCCAATATCCTCAACAACGCCACAAACCGAAGCCTGGTAATTCTCGACGAGGTCGGCCGCGGCACTAGCACCTTCGACGGCCTGTCCCTGGCCTGGGCAATCGCAGAAAACCTGATCGATGAGCTGCACTGTCGGAGCCTGTTCGCCACCCATTACCACCAACTCACCGATCTCGCTGGGCCCGGCAAGGGCGTCGTCAACCAGCGGGTCGCCGTCAAGGAGTGGGGCGATGAGATCGTCTTCCTGCACCGCATCGAGGATGGCGGCACCGACAAGAGCTACGGTCTGCACGTCGGTCGTTTGGCTGGCTTGCCAAAGAGCGTACTTGAACGCGCGAAGATCATCCTCGACAAGCTCGAAGAGGAAGGGGAGCAGGTCAGGGATTCACTCGAGCGAGCCAAGGACGTCGGCCGTCCGGACAAGAAACAACTCACCCTGTTCGACTCCCCCAAAGACCTCGTCATCAAGGAGCTCAACAGCCTCAAGTCGGAGGAGCTCACTCCCCTGGAAGCACTCCAGAAGCTCGCCGAATGGAAAGACCTGATGTAGCCGCAACTGGCGCACGAAATCCACCACCATGAGAATCGTCACGTTTTCGCACGCTGGCCGTATAGGCGCCGGAGTTCTAGTCGGGAACGGCGAAGAGATCCTCGACTTTACCGCATCCGCACTGGACCTCCCGAAACCGGAGCAACACATCGGTTGGTTCGACCTCGACGGCGCTCCATTACGAGCGGCTATGGATCTGGTCGAGCAGTCTGAACTCACTCAACTACGCAGTTCGGGAGCGGTGCTAGACCGGGCCCAGGTGACGTTGATGGCTCCTGTACCAGACCCCCGCAAGTACATCTGCATCGGACTCAACTACAAGGACCACGCACGCGAGAGTGGGATGGAACTACCCGAGTCGCCGGTCGTCTTCTCAAAATTTCCGACCTGTGTGATAGGACCTGATGACGCCGTCCGCCTGCCGGCTGGCAGCGACCAAGGTGACTTCGAAGCCGAGTTGGCGGTCATCATTGGCCGTCGCGCCAGCCGCGTGACAGTGGACCAGGCCTTCGACTACGTCCTGGGCTACACCTGCACCAACGACGTCAGCGAGCGTCGTTATCAGTTCGCGGATGGCCAGTGGCAGCGTGGAAAATCCTGTGACACCTTCGGACCGCTCGGTGAGTACATCGCGACCAAAGACGAGATCCCAGATCCACACAAACTTCGCATCGGCCTACGCCTCAACGGCGAGACCATGCAGGACTCAAACACGGACCAACTGGAATTCGATGTTCCAAACCTCGTGTCGTTCCTCTCACAGTCCATCACGCTGGAACCCGGCGACATCATCGCAACCGGCACCCCCCCGGGTGTTGGGTTCGCCCGCACCCCACCGGTCTATCTGAAGGATGGCGACGTAATGGAGGTGGAAATCGAGGGGCTCGGTGTACTGCGAAATCCGGTCGTGGGATCGTAGTCCCGCTGGTCGGGATCATCCCAGCTAGTC
>JAYZDB010000062.1:0-4542 GCA_036338025.1 Planctomycetota bacterium | reverse complement strand
AACAGCAGACCATCGCCTCCCTTCGGGGCGGCGGCGGCGGCGGCCAAGACCGTTTCATCATCCCAATCGGCTCCGCAAAAGGTCTCCTTCATCCAACGCAGAACCAGCCCACCGTTGTTGATGGCAGCTCCGATGACCCAGCGCCCTTCGTCGAGAACGTAGCAGAACAGCCGACCGGTCGGATCCGTTACCGGTTCTGTCACCACCAGGCGGGCCGCTCCGCTAGTGCCCAAGGTGATGCAGGGTGAGTGCTTGTCGACCGCCCCAACCCCCAGGTTGGCGAGCACACCGTCGGTTGCTCCCAACACGATGTCACGCTCTCCGCGGATCACGTGCGTGGTCGGCATCGGCTCGGAGAGTTGGGCGGTCGAGACGCAAGCGAGTTCGAGGGCCTCGACGTCCCACTTGAGCTGCGCAACATCAAACAAGCCGGTGCTGCTGGCGACCGAATAGTCGACATAGCGTTCGCCAGTGAGTTGTTCGATGACGTATTCCTTGATGGACACAAAGCGTTCCGCGGCCTCAAAGACCTCGCGCTGATGGCGGTGCATGTACACCAACTTGCACAAAGGCGACATCGGATGCAGAGGCGTGCCATTGCGCTGGTGCAACCCCGACGCCAGATCACTGGCGCGCAGTTCTGCCGCCTCGGCCGCACAACGGCGGTCGGCCCAGGTCCACACCGGGGTAAGCGGGCGACCGCTGCCATCGAGGGCCAGCAGGCTGTGCATTACCGAACTGAACACCAGGGGTACCCCACCCTCACCGAGTTTTGTGATCGCCTGCCGGACCGCGGCCAGGATCTCGTCGGGATCCTGTTCGGCCAGACCTGGGGCTGGGGTCGACAGAGCGTAGCGCACCGTGTGGATGCCATGAATGTCACCGGCGGTGTCAATCAGCAGACCCTTGGTGCTGCTGGTGCCGATGTCGATGGCGAGAATGCGGGACTCCATGGAGTGGCGAGGGTGACGCACAAGCGCTACAAATTCAATCGATGAAGTGCCCTGCGTGCAACGAGGAGATCTCCCTGCTGGCCGCGCTCAAGACGATGACACCCTACTTCCTCAAGTGTAGCGGCTGTCGCACGGTCGCTCGCATCAACATGCGAGGTCTCCACGCCCTGGTAGTACTCGCTGCCTGTGTTGTCTTGGGCGGTCTGGTCGCCAGCTACTACGCCCTGCGATTTCACGACGAATTCACTGGCGCTGTGGTGGTGTGTGGCTCGCTCGGGGCCTTCCTGCTGTTCGAATTCCTGGCGCTCTGGCTGCTCAGCCGCCACGCCCACTTGACGATCTCGCGACTCGGACCCGATATCAGCCTCGATCCGGTAGAGCCGCCTGCAGCCATGCAACCGCGGCCTCCGGGGTCTCCTCCGAACGAACCCGAGAATCAATCTCCCAGGAGCCCAGGCTGACCACCGGCTTGTCCCGCTTGAGGGCAAAAGCAATCTCCGACAGGGTTCCCTCACTGCCCGATACCGCCACGAAGCCAAGTGCCGAGTTGGCAAGGATGGCGTTGCGAGCGTCTCCCATCCCCGTCGCGATCGCGACCTGTACATGCGGATTGGCCGCACTGGGGTCGGGTCCCGGCAGGACCCCGACAACCATCGCACCCTTGTCGCGCGCACCAGCCGAAGCACCCTCCATGACACCACCGAGCCCTCCGGTAACGACGTCAAAGCCAGCCTCACCCAGCAACTCACCGACCCGCCAGGCCTGCCGGAACACAACCTCGTCGCATTGCGAGGCACCGATGACCGCGATGAGCTTCTTCATGCCAGCATGCTAGCTGCATCGGGACGCTGCCGTAACAGCAACACCTGGTCAATCCTCCCGGTCAGGTCCAATTCACGATGGAACTACATCCACAGCCCCCCCATGCTGTGCCGGAACCGGCGAGCTAACATCGCCTTTCATTACACCGCACAACCCCGCATTGATACGGACACGATATCTGACCGCCGGCACGCTCGCCCTCCTGACTGGCTCAGCATGTTCCCAGACCGACCCAGCGGGCAGCTTCAAGGATCCCGGACCGCCAACAGTCCACGCTCTCGCCAAGATCGATCCACCGGCACCCAAGACCTACCCGGGCCTGCGGTTTGCCAAGCCACCAAAAAAACTCCACGCCGAAGCGGTCACCGAGGATTGGCCAGGCTTCCTCGGTCCCCGACGTAACTGCCACAGCGGGGAAACCCACCTGCTCAAGAACTGGCCGGTGAGCGGACCGGCGGTGGTATGGGAAATGGAGCGAGGTGAGGGCTACGCCTGTCCAGCGGTTGTTGGTGATCGCCTGGTCTACACCCACCGCCGCCGCGACGAAGCCTATATCGATTGCCTACAGGCCAGCACCGGCAAGCGTTTCTGGCGGTTTCGTTTTCCATGCAGCTACGTCGGGGAGTACATCCGCAACAGTGGCCCGCGCTCCAGCCCGGAGATCTCCGGTAATCGGGTGTTCGTGCACGCCGTGAATGGCCGGCTGTTCTGCCTCGAACTGACGACCGGTCGCGTGATCTGGCAGCGCGACATGCAGAAGGAGTTCAGGACGCCCGATGACTTCTTCGGGGTAGTGAGCACACCACTGGTGTTTGGGGATCTCCTGATCCAGAACATCGGTGCACCGGATGGTCCGTGCGTGGCAGCCTTCGACAAGGCCACCGGCAAGCTGGTGTGGGGAGCCGGTGACAAGTGGGGTCCGAGTTGTGCCTCGCCGATCCACGGGATGGTCCATGGGCGTCAACGCGTCTTCGTACTGGCCGGCGGTGAATCCCGACCGCCGACCGGCGGGCTGATGGTGCTCGACCCAAAATCCGGTGCCGCCGACTTCGAGTATCCCTTCCGCAGCCGGACCTACACATCCGTCACGGCTTCAACCCCGACGGTCGGCGACAACTGGGTCTTCCTATCGAGTTCGTATGGGGTCGGCAGCCACGCCGTCACCCTGGAAAAGGACGGCGGGCACCGACAACGATGGCGGAACCGTAAGATCAGCCTGCAATTCTCCAACGCGGTGCTACAGGGCGGGCACCTCTATGCAATAGACGGCGTCCCCGATCGCGGCGGAGCCATCGTCTGCCTCGACCCGGCGACCGGCAAGTCAGTCCACCGGACGGACCTGGTCTGGGATGAGACGCTCGAGATTGAGGGCAGCAAGCAGACTGTTGCCATGGGCGTGGGCGAAGGGTCTCTCACCTACGCCGATGGAGCGTTTCTCTGCCTGGGCGACAACGGCCACCTGCTGTGTCTCGACGCCACTCCCAAGCACACCAAGGTGCTGGCTCGTACTTGGTTGTTCCGGGCCCGCGAGTGCTGGACACCACTGGTGATCAGCCGTGGTCTGCTCTACGTCTGCCAGAACAACCGCGAACGCTGGGGCGGCTCGACGGCTCGCCTGATCTGCTACGACCTTCGCGGCGACTAGCCAGCCCAGGCTCACGCACTACTTCTGCTCGGCGATGCAGTAGAGGTGCTTTTCGCCTCGCATGTAGATCTCGTTGTCGACGATCGCCGGCGTGCCATCAATGATGTCGTGCAGACGATTGGTTGCGAGTTCCTCGTACTTCTCGCCGGCCTTGATCACCTTCGTGTAGCCACGCCGGGACGTGAAGTAGATACGACCCGCTGCGGCAACCGGCGAGGAGTAGACCGTCCCCATCCGTCGCATGCGCTGTCCCTCGTAGTGCACGTCCCCGGTCTTTGCGTCCAGACAGGTCAGAACTCCGTTACTGACCCGAAGAAAGTAGATTTCTCCCTGGTAGACCATCGCAGAGGGCACGTACGAGGTACCGCGTCGATGGGTCCAGAGCAGGTTGTCGCTATCGCGGAGGTTGCCCTTGGCGCCAGCCAGCTTGATCGCCTGCATCGTAGAACCTTGGAATCCGCTCATCAGATACGCGACCCCGTCGACATGGATCGGCGAGGGGATCGGATTGCGCGTCATACCGGAGCAACGCCAAATTTCTTCGCCAGACTGCAGGTCGTAACCCCGCGACGCACCCGCGGCAGTCAAGATCGCCTGGGCCTTGCCGCCGACCTCGGTGATCAGGGGCGTCGACCAGCTGGTGCCTTCACGACGATCGGTGCGCCAGAGCTCCTTGCCGCTGACCTTGTCGAAGGCCGCGACGAACGAGTCTCCCTCGTGGTCCCAGACCACCACCAGGGTGTTGCCGTAAAGTGACGGCGAACTGCCCTCACCAAACGACATCGCGGTACGCATCAGACCAAAATCTTTCGACCAGAGCACCTTGCCAGTCGCGTCGAGACAGTGCAGTCCACGTGATCCAAAGTGCGCGTAGATCCGCTCGCCATCCGTGATCGGAGAATTGGAAGCCTGGCTGGCAGTCGCGTGCCCCCCCTCGTGGGGCACCGCCTTCTTGACAACCCGACGCCACGCCACGCTGCCGTCCTGGCGGTTGAGTGCGTAGACAACGAACTCGTGGATCTTGGTCGGACGCGACGAGGTGAAGCCGGGGATTCCGCCTCGTCGGCCACTGCGCGCACCGCCGCCTGCCGCCGCAGTACCTTCTACGTCGGTCTCGACCGC
>JAYZDB010000061.1:0-10111 GCA_036338025.1 Planctomycetota bacterium | reverse complement strand
CTCGATGCGGATGGGTTCCTGCCCACTGGTGACGAGGTGAATCTCGTCGGTGGTCACGTGCATCTCGGTGGGCGACGTAGCACGTTTCTCAAGGTCCATGGCCATCGAGTGGATCCGACGGAGATCGAAGCCGTGCTCCGTGAGCTGGCGGGTGTCGCCGAGGTGGTGGCGCTGGGGATTCCCGACGAGGTCGCCGGTGAGCGGATCGTCGTTTGTGTGGAACGAGTTGGCGGAGAAGTCGTGGACGAGGATGAGCTGTGGGATGCGTGCCGGGAGAGCCTGTCGCCGCACAAGTACCCGGCGCGAATCGCCGCGTTCGAGTCCTTGCCTCGAACCCCGTCCGGGAAACCGGATCGGGCGGCGATTCGAGCACAGCTCGATTCCCAGGCCGCAGACTGAGCTCGGGATGCGGGTAGCCGGCTTGTACGCGCCACCTTGCGGCGACGCGGTCTCGGGGTCTGGAGCGGCGATGGCGGCGGCCTGGAGGTCCCGGCAGGGTTGGCGGGCGGCGCGTTCTGGCTAGCAAGGATGCTGCCGGGATGGGATCCCGCTGGTCGATCGCGAGGCCACACGCGCCCAGCCCCGGGGGCTCGGCTGGACATTGACCTGCAGACTCCTCTGGCATCCGAGGCGCTTGACCCGATAACAGACGTCGGCGGAACTTCTCCATGGAACCTCAAATCACGCAACTGGTAGCTCGGGTCATCCGAGAGAACACCGGCCTCGACGTGGTTGTGTCGGCCGAGGAACCCCTGATCAGTTCGGGGTATCTCGATTCGATGACCTTGGTGAGCCTCGTGATCGCGCTGCAGACCGAGTTCGCGGTCGAGTTCGATATCGCCGACATGAGTGTCGAGAACTTCCAGTGCGTGCGCTCGATCACCGACCTGGTCCAGTCTCGCCGCTGATCCTCTCCGAGGATGCGCGATCCGGCCGGGCTAGTTTTTCTTCGCTAGCAGCACGCGGATCTTGGCGCGGTCCGGCTCAACATCGATGTGCTGAAACGGCTTCAGGACACTGAGCGCGTCGTCGAACTGGGCGGGGTCCTGTGCCCCGGTGGCGAGGTGGTTCAATCCGGTCGTGTGGGCGTAGCGCCCGAAGTCGGCGATCTGCCGGTGTAGTTTCAACCACGATTGCCGACCGTTGGCCCGTTGATGGAGAGTCTTGAGGGCGTCGTCAAAGGCGCTGAGTTCCTTGCCGAGTCGGTTGGCCCAGTCCGTCAGGCCTTGCCGGTCCGGATCGGCTTTCCAACTCAACAGGAATGTTGTCAGTCGGTTTGCGAGGGCTGGGAGTCGCAATCCGTACAGTTCGGTGTGATTTCGGAAGACTGTGGGGTCGAGACGGTTGGCCGCGAACTGAGCAAGTTCGTTGCAGGCGATGTCGGCGGCAAATGTGAGCTTGCCGTCGGTGCCTCGTTCGAGTCGGACGTCTCGTTTTGTAAACTCGGCGAGCACGGGAGGGGTCGAAGATGGCTTGCTGTAGAGGATATTGTAGCCGTAGATGCCGAGCAGAATTGTGATGATCGCCAGGGGGACGGCCACGCGTATCTGAGTCTTTCGCCGTCCCCGGAGCTTGGAGATTTCAGCGTCCTTGCGTTGGGCGTCTAGCAATTCTCGAGTCTCGCGGCGCTTGTGCTGCCAGTGGGACAGGATGCGCTTGCTGCGGCCGCGAGTGTCCTGGGTGTTCGCCACCTCCGGCATCGTCTCGAGCAGTCCGGCGAGAGTAGCCTTGGCGATGTCGGCGCGGGCTGCCGCGGTGTCAGCTTCATCGAGCTCGCGTTCTCCTTGATCAGCTTTCTCTTCGATGAGTTTCGATACGACATCTCGGAGGTCGGTCTGGTAGTGCGCGCCGCGGTCAGCGCCCAATACCTTGACGAGACGCTCCAGTACTTCGGAGCGTTGCTCCAAGACGTTCACCCGTTGCGCTGTTTCGCTTTCGTCATCCTCAAGAAGTTCGACGTAGAGAGCCGTCAGGCGGTGGTTCTCCGCGATGTCGGTTTCGAGCTCGAGTTTACGTCGTTTGGCTTCCTCGAGGCGTTCCACCAGGGCGGGATCAGCCGGGTCGTCCGCGACCTCGCCTTCGAAGGTCTTGACCGCCCGTTCCATGTCGTAAAGCGCGGTTGTCAGGTGCCCACGGTCCATGGCTTCCTGCGCACCTCGGGCGATGTTGTCGCGGGTTGTGCGCGCCTGGTCGAGGCGCAGTCTGACCCGTTCTATCTCATCCTGCAGTTGCTCTCGGCTGCGTTCGGGTTGGTCGAGGAATGCCTCGAGCATACGGATGGCGTCGATCCGGTTGATTAGATTCTGTACCGGCCGGATTGGAACTGGCGTGGCCTGTAGTTTGCCGGTGGCGTCCCCGACATATTCCCAGGCTCGTTCGGTGATGGTGCACATCGCATCGCGAAGCGCCATAGCTGCGGCGCCTGAGGTGTCGGTCGTGTGGGGAAACTCTTCGATCAGTTGCTCCATGGTGTCCAGGAGTCCGCGTACGCCGCCCTTTGCACGGTCGGTGACCGGGTTGCCGAACGTCCGGTCTCCGCACAGTTGCACCAAGGCTCGAACGGTGTCCAGTTGGTGGGGATGGCCGTCGAGTTCCAAGAGGTCGGCGAGTTGATCGATCAGGCGGGTGGGGGTCGAGATTCGCTGTACGTAGAAGTCGAGTCGATGCAGGCGATCTCGCATCTGGGCGGCGACCTGGCTGGCGCCTGAGTAGACGGTGGTGATTTCGTCGACTACCGTTCCGACGCGTGCCAGATCGAGCCCCGCCTCGGCTGCGTTGAGTTGTTCGACCAGGCTCTCGTGCCGCTCCTTGGTGGTTGCGATGTCGCGCATCGAGCGATCCAGGATCTGGCCCGGATTCCGCAGCAAGGGTCCGGGCAAGTGACCCGGGTCTGTGGTCGGCAGGCTCAGCCCACCGGACACGCGTCCAAGTTCGTGGGCGGCAGCGGTGGTTGACTCGAGGAGTTGGTTGGCTGCCTCGAATTGCGCAGCTGACTTTTGTTTTGCGACGGTGGGCAGGACATGCTCAAGCAGTCGATGACCAGCGGACAAGATCGACCGCCGCTGATCCAGACTCTCACTGTGCAGGGGGTAGCGTTGGAGGAAGGTCTCGATACGAGGCAGGTCGGTAGCGATCCGCTGTGCGAGTTCGTCCCATTTGTCATTGGCGACGAGATCACCTAGATCGCAGCTCGGAGCGCCGCCAATCCTGGTCAGCATCCGGGATCGGGTGGCTGCGAGTTGGATCAGGTGGTGGTGGCGCAGCTCGGCCTGTCCCGGTGCCGCGAGTGCGTCTTCGAGGAGGACGTCGGTGGTGGTGTAGTCGGTGGCCTGGATTGCCTGCAGAGCGCGGTCGAGGATTGTGTCTTGTTCGCCGTGGCCTTCGAGGAACTGCTCGAGCGAGGTGGTGATCTGTGCGGTACCCGGACGGGTCCGTGGATCGACCGCCAGGCAGGATGCGATGAGGTCGCGGAGGATTGGCGGCTGGCCACGGAGCAAGGCCAGGCGCGAGCAACCCTGGCATACCTGGGCCGCGGTGTTCGCGGGATTTTGTTGGGGGTATGCGCTGGTTCCCGTCAGCACGTAGAAGAAGGTCGCACCCAGTCCAAAGACATCGAATGCTGGCGTCGGGTATTCCCCGCTGTAGGACTCAGGCGCGGAGTAGCCGTGGGTGCCACCGGTGAATCCGGAGGATGCGGTGGACTCCTGTGTTGCCGGTTGCAGAGCGATGGCGTGCTCCAGGTCGATCAACACCGGGTGTGCCTCGGCGTCGGCGGTGCGGGCCAGGAACACGTTTGCTGGTTTCACGTCCCGGTGGGCGACGCCGTGGGCGGCAACCGGACGCGGGGTGTTGTGGAAGTCTGCCAGCACCCGGGTGAGTTGGAGGATTATGCGCGAGCCTTCCGCACCGGTCAGGGGACCTGATTCGGCGATCTTGCGTTCGAGGTTGGTACCCTCGAAGAACTCCATCCGCACGCAGGGTTTGTTGGTGACAGGGTCCAGACTGGCGTCGGTGTAGGTGACGACTCCCGGCTGGGCCAGGGTCACCGCCAACTCCGCCTCCTGCTCCGCTTCGAGCAGAGAACCCTGCTCGAAGATCTTCACCAGGATGGTCGTGTCGTCACGCTGACGAGCGACCAGGGTCCGCTCGGGCGAGCAGTGGACCAGCCACTGGCGGTCCCCGGCCGGACTTGCCGGCCGATCGGAGGGCGCGGGGTTCCTGGGGTGGTGCGGGGGGGGCAGGAAAATCCGGGAGACGAAGACCTTATCTTCGCCTTGCGATGGGGTAAATGGCAGCAGGGGTGGTCAGATTTGTCGGAATCTCGACGGTAACTTTGGGGGATAACCGAGGTATAGGTGGCGCTTTCCCGACGGAAGTAGGTCAATTGACCCCCGTTTCATCATGCTGATTCACCTCGAGATCACCGATCGGTCTGGCCATAAGGAGATTACCGTAGATCAGGCGTCTTTTTGGGTTGGCACCCTGAAATACGGTTGTCCGGCGGAGATTGACCTGCCGGACTACCATGGGCGCATCCTGGAGACGAGGGTTGAGAACGGTTCACCGCAAGTCCGTGCAGAGTCAGGACTTCCATTTCCGGTGCGAAGCGTCACCGGCAACGTCGGGACGCGCTTCGAGTCCTTGCTCGACGGCGATGTGCTCAATGTAGGCCCTGCGATGATCAAGATTCGCGTCGCCCAGCCGGCGGGGGGCACGACGGCCGAAGCTCTCGACCCGGCCAGGCTGGCTGCCGAGTCCGCGGACCTTGCCGGATCCCCCGTTGGTGCCTGGTACCAGGCGTTCATGGAGATCGCGGACACTCTCGAAGGCCTCAACCAGGCAGACCACATGATCCAGACGGTCATGGAGGGAGTGCTCCGGTCTACGGGAGCCGACCGGGTGATGGTGCAGTTGGATTCTGAGGTCGGCAAGGTCGACAAGTCCAGTTTCTTTCTCGCACACGACGGCGATGTCTCACCGTTTGGCGTCAGTCAGTCGCTGGTGGAACAAGCCATGCAGAAGCGGCAGGTCGTGCATGTGCCGATTGCCAGCGCCGACCCCATCGCATCGCAGTTCCTCTCGGTCCGCCGTGAGGGCATCAGTTCCGGGATCACTTTGCCACTGGCGGCGTTGGGCAAGACCCTCGGGGTGTTGTACGCGGACTGTGTTCGTGACGGGGGAGTGCTGACTGCCACCGATGTGCAACGCCTGGCGTTCATCGGACGTCTCTTGGCATCGGCGTTGGGCAACCGTGCCTTGGTGTCGAGCCTGGTGCGAGCCCAGCCTGCCGACGAAGCTACGGCGCACCCCGCACTCCAGACCAAGAGTCCGGCCTGCGCCGGCATGGTCGAGAACGTCAAGCTCTACTCACCTTCTGACTACACAGTGCTGATCCGGGGCGAGACGGGTACGGGCAAGGAAGTTGTTGCGCGCTGTATTCACGATTTGTCACGGCGGAACGAGGGGCCTTTCATCGCCGTCAACTGCGCTGCGATTCCTGACCAGTTGATGGAGAGCATCCTGTTTGGTCACGAGAAGGGTTCGTTCACCGGTGCCTCCGAGGCGCGCACGGGCCACTTTGTGGAGGCCGATGGCGGCACTTTGTTCCTTGACGAGGTCGGTGACATGGCCGGTGATCTACAGGCCAAGATTTTGCGCACCCTGCAGGATCGTATCGTGATGCCGGTTGGGTCCCGACGACAGACAAGCGTGGATGTCCGTATTCTCGCGGCCACCCACCAGAACCTGGAGCGAATGGTCGAGGCCGGTGAGTTCCGAGAGGACCTCTACTATCGACTGCGTGAACTCGAGATCACGATTCCGTCGCTGCGCGAGCGTAGTGAGGACATCCTCCAGCTGTGTGACACCTTCTTGACCGAAGCCGCCCGGGATCTTGGGCTCGAGCAGGCGCCAGAACTCGCCGCCGCGACCCTTGACCATCTCCACCGTCTGCCTTGGCGCGGTAACATTCGTGAGCTCCGCCACGTCATCAAGGGGGCCGCGCTACGAGCTGCTGGCGGCCCGATCCTGGTGTCCCACCTTGACGCTGGCCCGACGCTGGTGGAAGGGGAATTCGACACCAGCGGCACGCAGCACGACCCCAACATGACCTGGAAGGAACGCCTGGAAGCCACCGAACGCGAAGCGCTGGAGCAGACCTTGTCCGAATGCCAGGGCAACTTGACCAAGGGTGCTGAGCTGTTCGGCGTACCGCGGACGACCTACCGCGAGAAACTCGTGAAGAACGGGTTGCTGGACAAGAAGGAGAATTAGGGCCACGCGACCCCCCCCAGGTCGGCTGTAACAGGGGAGACAAGCAATTGCTCCCGCCGTATGCTCGGCCGCCCCGCTCATGACCCAGACCCCATCGATCCTCGTCGTAGGTGACATTCACAAGGAGTGGCGCACTGCAGATTCCGAGTACCTGGAACAAGGCACCCAGGATCTAACTCTGTTCGTGGGCGATTTGGGGGACGAGGACGTCGACATGGTGCGGATGGTGGCCAATATCGATGTCCGCAAGGCGGTGATCCTTGGCAACCACGACGCCTGGCGGAGTTTCAGCGAGAAACGCATCACGCCGAATCTGCAAGAGAGCCTTCAGATCCTCGGGGAGGACCATCTCGCCTACGATCTGACCGAGTGGTACGAGGCTGGAATATCCATTGTCGGAGCACGACCGTTCTCCTGGGGTGGTCCGAGCCTGCGTAGTCCGGAGGTGTACTCGCGACTCTACGATGTGCGTAACCACCGGGAGTCTGCCGAGCGGATTGTCGAGGTCGCCCGGCAGGCGGAGCATCGTGACATCATCATTCTCGCCCACAACGGCCCGACGGGCTTGTCGATGGAGACCCATGACATCTGGGGCAAGGATTTCGGCAAGTCACCCCGGGGCGATTGGGGCGACGATGACCTCGAACTCGCAATCGATCAGATCAAGAGCATCGGATTGCGCGTTCGCCTGGTGATCGCCGGCCATATGCATCATCGTTTGATCACGCCACGTGGCGCATTCCGCACGCGGTTCTTGCGTCATCGTGGCACTGTCTATGTCAATGCCGCGGTGGTGCCGCGTCACCGCAGCCTCTCCAATGGCTCGGTGGTATCCCATTTTCTCAGGGTCCTTTGTGAGGACGGCAAGCTCGATAGCTTCCAGGAGATATGGGTGGATGCCCAGGGCAAGGTCCGTGACGAGCATTCGCCCAAGATCATGGAAGAGGTTTCGTGAGCGAGCCTCGATAATCCAGTGAAGAAACCCGACGTGGTCGTGATAGGTGGCGGAATCGTCGGCTGTGCGGTGACCTATTGGTTGACGCGAGCCGGGCTATTCCCGTTGCTGATCGAACGTGGTGGTATCGCGGGTGGCAGCAGTGGGGCGTGCATGGGGCATCTGATGACGATGCCCGACCCATACGACATGTACCAGCTTTCGCACCGCAGCGTCGAGCTCTGGGCGAAGTTCCACGACGAGGAACAGAGCTTCGAGCTGCGCAGGTGTGGATGCTTGTGGTTGGGTGAGTCGGCGGAGGATGGCCCCACGCTCGAGGGCATCCGCGACCAACTGCAAGGCTACGGTGATCCTGGCGAGATGATCAATCAGGCCGAGTTGTTGGCTCGCGAACCCGGTCTTGCGTCGGATCTGACCGGCGCGTTCTTCTATCCCAAGGACGCCATTGTCTTCCCGATGCAGGCAGCTGGCGCCTTGTTGCAGGCAGCCATGCGAAATGGTGCAGAGGTCCTGCACCATACCGCGGTGCAGGCCTTGCGCCTTGACCAGGGCGGTCGGATTGAAGGAGTCGAGACCAGCGCGGGTTTCGTCGCTACGCCCAAGGTGGTGAATGCAGCGGGGGTATGGGTGCCGGAACTCGCGGAACTGGCTGGCTTGAGCCGCCTGCCGATCTTCCCTCGGCGCGGTGATCTGGCGATCACGATGCCGCAGGACCTGCCCATCCACACGCAGATCATCGAGGTCGCCTACCTGCGCACAGCGGCTGGCAAGGTGGTGGACCCTGAAGATCCTGCGCCGGACCCGGGATCATGTGCTCTCAACGTCCAGCCGCAGAGCAATGGCACCCTGCTGATCGGCTCCAGCCGGCAGTTCGGCGGCTACGACCTGCGCGTCAACCAGGCCCTGCTGTCCGCTTCGCTGGTTCGGGCGGCCCGCTTCGTGCCCCGGATCGCGGACCTGCAGTTGGTTCGGAGTTGGGCTGGGTTGCGGCCCTATACCCGGGATAAGCGGCCCCTGATCGGACCGTCCCGGGTCGAGGGGCTCTACATCGCCGGCGGCCACGAGGGACTTGGGATCACCCTGTCGATGGGCACTGGCGAGATGATCGCGCAGCAGATCACGGGCCAGGCCACCTCGATTCCCGATGGCACCTTCGACCCCGGCCGGTTCGAGGAGGTCGTGCATGGCTGAACGGATGCAACAGGCCCGTGACCGAACCGTCGCAATCGAGTTTGACGGTCGGCAGCTGTCAGCTCACCTCGGCGAAACCGTTGCATCGGTGCTGGCCTCGGCAGGCAGCCACGTGCTGCGGAAGTCGGCGCGCCTGGGCGAGCCGCGCGGTGTGTTCTGCAACATGGGCATCTGCTTTGAGTGCCTTGTCTATCTCGATGGCCGCGCTGTTCGGGCCTGCATGACCGAGGTGGAAGATGGCATGAAGCTGTCGTCGTGGGGCCCGAAGGAGGTAGATCCCGCATGAGCGATGCCCGCAGGATCCAGACCCAGGTGGCGATCGTTGGCGGTGGACCGGCTGGCATGACCGCGGCTCGTGAGTTGGCCGGCTACGGTGTGGACAGCCTGATCCTGGATGAGGGCCATCGTCTCGGGGGCCAGATCTTCCGACAGAAACCGGCGGGCTTTGAGTCTGGCATCGCACCGCGCTACACGGCTCCGAGTCACGATGCCGGCCACCGCTTGATTGAGGACGTCGTTGCCAGCAAGGTATCGGTCGAAAGTGGCGTCACCGTCTGGGACATCGCAGCTGGGCAGGTATTCGCGGAGGCCGACGGGCGTTTGTTGACGGTCGACGCTGACTACATCCTGTTGGCAACCGGAGCGATGGATCGGGTCCTGCCGTTTCCCGGCTGGACCTTGCCTGGTGCCGTGACTCCAGGAGCGGCCCAGGTGATGGTCCGCGGACAGATGCTCAAGCCGGGTCAACGCGCGGTGGTGGCTGGGACCGGGCCGCTGCTGCTGCCGACCGTGACTTCGCTGTTGGCAGCCGGGGTCGAGATCGTGGCTCTGCTCGAGGCCAACCGCATCGGTGGATTGCTAGGGAGCTTTCCCGGGGTGGTGTTCCACGCCCACCGGCTGCGCGAGGCGATGCACTACGCGAAGTGCTTCGTCGGCGCCGGCGTCAAGATGCGGTTTGGACACGCAGTGTTCTCGGCGCATGCTGGTGCGGACGGGGAGCTACGCACGGTGGCGTTTGGACGGGTCGATCGCGATGGCCGCCCGGTGCATGGTACGGAACGAGAACTACAGGCCGATCTGCTCTGCGTCGGTTACGGCTTGAACCCGATCACCGAATTGGCAATTCGCTTGGGCTGCGAGATGCACCACCTCGACATGCGTGGAGGCTGGTTGCCGGTGCACGACGAAGACATGCGGACCTCTGTCGCCCGGGTCTTGGTGGCTGGCGAGATCGCCGGCATCGGTGGGGCCGATGTGGCGATGGCGGAGGGGCGTCTGGCCGGACGGGCCATCGCGGCGGAACTGGGTCTGGCAGAGGGCAGCGATCTGGTGGATCTGCGTCGCCAGTGTCGCAAGGAACGTCAGGCCGCCGACCGCCTGTTGTCGGCGTTTCCGGTCTTGCCGGGATTGTGCGACCTGGTCCAAGCACAGACCGTCGTTTGCCGATGCGAGGACGTAACGATGCAGACCGTCAAGCGAGCGAGTGAGGTCTACGGCAGTGACCTTCGATCGATCAAGATGGCGACCCGTGCTGGAATGGGGCCGTGTCAGGCACGGATTTGCCACCGGATCGTCGGCGATCTGTTGCGGGAACAGTGCGCGAGTTCCGAGCTGCCGCCGCCTTGTCCGTCCGTGCAGGTGCCGGTCAAGCCAGTGTTGGTTCAGACTGTCGCGGAACGATTGACGTGACCG
>JAYZDB010000060.1:0-13699 GCA_036338025.1 Planctomycetota bacterium | reverse complement strand
TTCGGAACGCTGATGGCGATAGCTGCGGTGGCTCTGCCCTGGGTCAAGTACCCATACCCGGGGACTACCGGGATTGCGTTGTTGGCCTTGGCCAGCGTAGGCTGGTTCGTGCACAGCCAGCGGCGACTCGTGCAGTTCGCCCTGGCGCTGCCGCTGATCGTCGGTTGGGCAGCGTTCCCTGACCGGATCGAGTACCACCGCTGTGCCGCAGACTTCGCTCCGCATTCTGCAGCAGTGCTTGGCCGCGAGTTTCAACGGCGCGGCGTGGCGGTGGCCGGCAGCTACGGTCCGGTCAACACCTCAGTCCTGTTGCACGCACGAGAATCGATGGGTTCGCCGCTCGAAGTGTATGCGGACAGCCAGCGACGCCACTCGCCGGCACGCCCTTGGTTGCTGGTGATGGACCGAGGGGCGGCCCGTGAGAATACCGGCGATGGGGTTGAGTTGGTCGCTGGGTACCGAGACGTACTACGCGTGCAGACCGACAAGAACAAGTCCGTTTCCCTGAGAGCGAAGCAGTGAAGCGCATCTTGTTGGTTCGCCTGTCGGCGATGGGGGATCTCTGTCAGTCGCTTGGGGCGGTGCAGGCATTGCAGAGTGAGCAACCGGACTTGGAGTTGCACTTCGTCACCCAGACGTCCAACGTGCCCTTGCTGGAAGGGCTCGGGTTTGCTTCGGTGATCGCTCTTGACCGCTACGGTGGTCGGCGAGCCCGTCGGGATGTTCGGCGTGCGATGCGGAGCCTGCAGGCTGATCTGGCGATCGACTTGCAGGGTAATTGGAAGAGTGCCCTGATCACCCGGGCAAGCGGAGCGGTGCGTTGTGTGGGTGCCGCCGGCAGCCACCGGCAGGCGCCAGCAAGTGGGCTCTTGCTGGAGCGAATTGCAATCGAGGGACCGCGGCACCCCGCGCATGTCGCGACTTCCCTGCTGCGAGAGTTACTAGGACTCAAGGTGACTTCGACGCCCACGAGTCCGCAGCCACAATTGTGTGCGACTGGCGCAGAACTCGCAGGTCTCGACGGTCGACTGACCCGCCTTGGTATCGAACCAGACCGACCGTTCGATGTTTTGGTGGTTGCCCGGCACGATGACAACCGGGCCTGGCCACGGGAGTACATGGAGCGGCAGACGGACAGGACCCACGGTTCGGTGCTCTGGCTGCTGGGACCGGCGGAAGCCGATGAACCGCTGCCCGCCGGGGCAATTGCCCTGGTTCAGCGGGCAGATGAGACGCGTGACCTGGTTGCGCTCGGTCGTCGTGTTGCGCTCAGTGGCGGACGCGTGTTTGGCCCGGACGTTGGTACGACCCATGTAATGGCCGCCTGTGGTGCGGAAACCTATGCCTTTTTTGGACCGCAGGACCCGGAGCGTACCGCGCCGCCTGGGGCATTCATTGTCGTGCGTAGTGATCCCCCGAGTTGCGTGCCATGTCAGAGTCGTCGGTGCACCAACCCGGCGGGGCCCATTTGCATGGAATTCGACGCTTCCGACGCGCACCGAATCCGCTGAAGCTTTGACCGCTCGAGCGCCTCGCGACGGGTGGATTCAGTATCTGTCGCCAATCTTGGACCGGGTCGCCACGAAAGTGATCCGAGTCTCAGCCGCCCGCTCTCGCCCCGGAGCTCGCTAGCAGTTATGAAGGGCGGGATGCTCGAGACCTTTCCCAACCCGAAACCGGATCGTGACTACACGATCGAATTCCGGTGCCCGGAGTTTACCTGTGTCTGCCCGAAGACCGGGCAGCCTGACTTCGCGTCCCTCAGCTTCCGTTATGTCCCAGACACGAGTTGCGTGGAACTGAAGTCCCTGAAGCTCTACCTCTGGAACTATCGGGAGGTTGGGGCTTTCCACGAGACCGTGGTCAACCAGATCCTCGATGATCTGGTGGAATTGCTGGCGCCACGGTTCCTTGAAGTGGTCGGAGAGTTCAATGTCCGGGGCGGGATCTATACCACGGTTTCGGCCAGGCATGGGCAGCCTCCATCGACCTGATTCCCCTGTTTCCCCGGGTGTGCTACACTCCTGACGTGAACCTGCCTCGGGTCACGTGCCATGAACAAATCACTACTCCCCTTGGCCGTCCTTTCGGTCGTATTGCTGTTTGATGCTCGCGTTGTTTCGAAGAGCAATGGGATTCTCCCGACGCGGAGTCTGCCCCTTACTCGTGACGCGGCAAGCTCCTGCGGTGGCAACGGATCCACCGGCAGCTGTCACCGGATTACCCCATTTCTGACCCAGGTGTCGGTTGCCGTCGGGCAGCGGGTCCTGAACGTCAACGGCACCACTTCGATCGACGTGAAGGCCACCAATCCGGGTGTATCCGGTAACCGTGGCGGCTTCTGCGCTGATACCACCAAGGGTGTCCTGGTCCCGGGTACCAATACGCGCATCAGTTCCGGCGGCGATGCAATCACGCACCGCAACTCCTTTCGTACGGGCCGTTCCTGGACATTCAATTACAAGGGAACGGCTGCCGGGCTGGCCGAGTTGTTCGTGGTTGCCAACGCCGTCAACGGCAACGGTCGGGCTGACGGTGGGGACGACTGGGCATTCCACAGTTCCAAGTTGTTGGCCAGCAAACCGACTCCTGTGCGTTTGTTCGTCAACGCGACGGGCGTCAAGACGACCGGCCCAGGCTGTGATGACGGCCACGGGAACTTCTCGGTCCTGGGGGCTGCGACTTCTCCGACGACCGGCAACTCGAACTTCACCCTCGAGGCCCATGGGCTGCCGACGTCGGCACAGTTCATGCTGATGTTGAGCATTGGAGGTGGCGTCGTCCCGTTTGACATGGGAGTCATGGGTGCGCCCGATTGCTTCCTGCGTACTACGATGCAGTTGACTGTAAATGGCACCACTGGTCCGGGTGATGCGCTGCGCGGTGAGGGGAAAGTTGTCTTGCCGCTGCCGATTCCTAATGACCCCAACCTCAAGGGCCTGGTGCTCAGCCTGCAACTCGGCGCGCTCGACAGCAAACCCAAGCGCAACTTCCCGATGGTGGTGACCAACGGGATCGAGATGACGATCCTCTGACCTGCTAGCCGTCAGGGCAGCGGGTGGGCTTCGCACAAGGCCTGCACGCGATCGCGGAATGACTCCGGCGTGCTGCCGCCGATCATCCCGAGCAGGATGCTGGCCAGTTCCTCCATCTCGGCCGATCCCATTCCGCGGGTCGTGGCCGCAGCGGTGCCGACTCGTACTCCGCTGGTGACGCGCGGCGACCGGGTGTCACCCGCTACCAGGTTCTTGTTCAGTGAGATGCCGGCCAACAGGCCCATGTTCTCGACATCGGCGCCGGTGACATCCTCACCGCGAAGATCGACAACCACCATGTGACAGTCTGTACCGTCGGTGACGATCTTCAACCCGCCATCGCTGAGGTGCCTGGCCAGGGAAACGGCGTTGTCGAGCAGGGCGCGGGCGTACTGGCGGAACGGTTCCTGCAGCGCTTCTCCGAATGCCACCGCCTTGCCGGCGATCTGATGCATCAGGGGGCCGCCCTGGCCGCCCGGAAAGACCGAGGAATCGATTTTCTTGGCGATCTCCTCAGTGCTGAGGATCATGCCACCGCGCGGCCCGCGCAGAGTCTTGTGAGTGGTCATGGTCAGGACGTCGGCGTGTCCGACCGGTGACGGCATCACGCCAGCGGCGATCAGCCCAGCTGGGTGTGCGATATCAGCCATCAGGATCGCCCCGACCTCCTTGGCGATTTCGCTCATGGTGGCGTAGTCGATACCGCGCGGATAACTGCTGGCGCCCGCGATGAGGACCGCTGGCTGGTGCTCTTTCACCACGTCACGGACTTCGTCGTAGTCGATCAGGCTGGTGGTCTCGTCGACGCCGTAGTGCTTGGCGGAGAAGATGCGACCGGTGTGGCTCATCGGATAGCCGTGGCTGAGGTGACCACCGGCGCTCAGTTGCATGCCGACGATGCGGCCACCGGTTCCTGCCAAGGCCTCCAAGACTGCCATGTTGGCGGTGGTGCCGGAGTGTGGTTGCACGTTGGCGCTGAACATGCCGGGGAACAACTGCAGGGCGCGCTGCCGAGCAATTTCCTCGACCTGATCGGCTACTTCGCAGCCGCCGTAGTAGCGCGCCCCGGGATATCCTTCGGCATACTTGTCCGTGATGATGCTCGCACAGGCTTCGCGCACTGCCGGTGTGCTGTGGTTTTCTGATGCGATAAGGGAGATCGTGTTGGATTGACGCTGCTCTTCTGCGAGCAGGAGAGCAGCCAGTTTCGGGTCGGATTCCTGGAGGCTCATGTGGGTGTCTTGACTCTCTTCGAGGGTATTGGATGCCATCGGGATCAGCGCTGAATCTGAGGACCGGGATAGGGGTCAAGGGTCGGGAAGAGTTGTGTTCCGCCCGTTCGGTCCCGGTAGATTAGCAGGCGATTTCAGTCTGCAAAACCGCATTCTGGCATCCCCTGGAGTTGTCGAGGCACATCAGAGGTTCCGCCGTCTGACCCAGGGTGGTGAACCTCACACTCGCGTCGTACCCGACGAATCCACTGGCTGGAGTGTGACGTTGCTACCGCTTGCCATCTGGTCGGGGCCGACCTGGACGCATCCGGCGACCCCCACGAGCTGTTTGAAGACACGCGTCGCGTTCCGACTGCCTTGCACCTACGGGGTGCTTGTCGGATTGACCCGGCGGCGGCAGGCGAGATAGTCGACGGGGTATTGGTGCGCGGGTGTTGCGTCAGGCCAGAGATCCGATGCGTCGGGTGTGCCGCATGCTGCATCAAAACCTGCCACGGCTCACCGGTCCCGGCGCTGGTTCGAGAGGCTTGTAAGAGGGGCTCCCAACGACCCTTACCGTACACCGAAGACCCTGAAGAAGAACGGGTTAGACACACCAACGCGAGAGAGGGGAGCGGATTTACGGCGGTAGTGTGGGCGCTGTGGTTGTGGTATCCTCGATCGCCTAGGCAGGATGCCGGTCGAAAATCGCGCCGGCTCGTCCCTCCATGCCTTGGATGAATCCACTATGGAGGAACTACCCCGCCAGCGATCCCGCGACGATCAGCCGCATCCCATGCGTGCGGTGGAGGATTTGCGGACCATCAATGAGTTCGCGCTCTCCCTGTTGACCCCGACCGCGCCTGAGGACCTGCTCTGGGTCATCGCGGAGAAGATCGGTACCGTGTTGGGTTTCGAGGACTGTGTGCTCTACCTGGTCGAAGGGGACGAACTGGTCCAGCGCGCTGCGTTTGGAGTCAAGAGCAAGGGACACGGTGAGATTGTGGACCCGATCATAATCCCGATCGGTTCGGGCATTGTCGGGGAGGTTGCGGAGTCCGGCGTCAGCCGTGTAGTCAGAGATACTCGCAAGGAAGCTTCCTATATCCCGGACAAGTTCTGTGGGCTTTCCGAGCTGACGGTGCCGATTAGTTTCGAGGGTCGGGTAATCGGGATCATCGATTCCGAGTGTTCCCGAGTCGATGGCTATTCGGACACCGATCTCGAGATGGTCGAGTGGATTGCCAACATCGCGGCGTCTCGCATTGCGACGGCCTTGGCGGACCGTGATCGTCGGGTTGCACAGGAGGAACTCCGGCTGGCCAACGAGTCTCTCGAGGAGCGCATCCGGGTATCCACCGAGGAACTTGCCGAAGCTCTGGGACAAGTTCACCGTGCACAACTCCTGGAGTCAGTGGGACAGCTCGCCGCAGGGATGGCCCACGATCTCAACAACATTCTCACGACCATTCAGGGCAACATCGCCCTTGCCCAGATGGACACTCCCGACGTTGGTGAACTACACGACGCGCTGGATGCGTCGGCCCACAGTTGCCGGGAAGCCCGAGAGTTGTCCAGTCGTTTGCTGGCGCTGGCAGATGGCGGTGCTCCCAATCTCAAGGCCAGCCGTGGTATCCCCGATCTGATCCGCGAAATGACTTCGAAGACCCTGGACGGCTTGGATCTTGAATGTGAGATTCAGCTTGCGGATGACTTGCCTGCCGTCGAATTCGACGCTGTGCAGATGGGCCATGTGATCTGCAACCTGGTTCAAAACGCCTGCCAGGCGATGCCAGAGGGCGGCGAGTTGCAGATTGTCGGGCGTGTGATCGGCGAAGAAGCCTCCTCCGCCTGGGTTGAACTTGAAGTTCACGACAGCGGGCCGGGCGTAGCTGATGAGCACCGGGAGCGGGTCTTCGATCCTTACTTCACCACCTTGGATGGTCATGTGGGGCTTGGTCTGACGGTTGCTCAGAGCATCATGGCCCGTCATGGCGGCAGCCTGGAACTTCTGCCTGGCACAGGGACGGGAGCCGTTTTCAGGTTGCGCTTGCCGGCTAGCCGTCAGCAAGAGGCGAAGGTGTCGCAAGAAGCGGCGCCAGTCCGCGGAGCCTCCGTGCTGGTGATGGACGACGAACCGGGAATCCGCGTCTTGTTGGAGCGGATTTTGCCCAAGCTAGGTCATTCCGTGACTACCACGGCGAGCGGGGATGAGGCCTTGTTGGAGTTCCACCGCCATGCTGCGAGTGGTAGATCGTTCGATGTCGTGATTCTCGACCTGACCGTGCCGGGTGGTATGGGTGGGATCAAGACACTCGAGGCGCTGCGCCGATCCGATCCGCACATTCGCGCCATCGTGATGAGTGGTTACTCCTCAGACGGTGCGTTGGCGGACTCGAAGCGGCATGGGTTCCAGGCGGCCCTCGCCAAGCCCTTCACTGCGGCAGACCTGAGTGAGGTCCTCGATGGGGTCTTCGGACCAGATGCGGATCCGCAGACCGGTGATTCCGACGGGACAGTCTGAGGATCGAGGACCCTCGGTACTACGTCACGCGTGCCTTGAGGGCCTGGTAGATCTCCAGAATCTCTGTGCTTCGGGCCGCGCAGTACTGCGAGAGTTGTTCGCTCAACTCGGTCCGGGTGCCCGTACGGGTCCGCGAGTTTCTGAGCTTCTCGAAGGCTGCGCGCGCATCTTCGTCGTCGTTGATGTTCTTGGCCTTGGGCTTGGGGCGAGGCTTGCCGGTCAAGGCGGAATGTACGGCACCTAGCTCAAACGAGCCTTGGAAGTCGGAATGGTAGACCCCTTCGCGAACCAGGGTGTTCAAGGCCAGCGGATCCATGTGTAGCAATGCCTTGGCTTCCTCTTTCAGTTTCGGAAGGTCCTCCATGATCTTGCGGAGGCATGGCTCGAGCCGCTTGGACCAGGTGATCACCGTTCCGACGTCATCGATACAGTCCAGCAAGGACGCGACAAACTCGGTCCGAGGGTCCTTGGCGCCTTTTACGAGGTATTCGCGATGCTCGAGTTTGCCGTCTTCGTGCAGGATGTGGGCACTCCACTGGTACGGGGTGTGCTGCCAGGGGCGAGACTGTTCGGATTGTGGCAGCACCTGAAGTGCAAAATTGACCGCAGCGAAACACAAGGGGAAGACGACGGTGTCGAACTCTTCCGCGATGATCGGTTCGATGACCCACGCATCGTCCAAGACCGCGCGGAGGGCCCGGGATTGCGGTTTGCTGAGTTCAACCCTGGCGGGGTCGATCTGCTCGATCGTCTCCACGCCGAGTTGATGGAGCCTGGATTCCTGGGTCGAGGTCAAGCCGGGCAACTCGATCAGTGAGTTGGTGGGGGTTGCCTTTCCGCATTGGGGGAGATAGCCGCAGGGAATCGGGTTGATACACCAGGTACCCGTCGGGAGATCCAGGGTACTCTTGTCGTTCAGTACGATCTGGAAGTTCTCGATGAGGTCTGGAATTCGGCGCTTACGCTTGCGGGCTTTCTTGGTGACGTCGACGTTCTTGAAGAGCTTGTGGACAGGATAGTCCTCGCCCCCGTCATGTCGGAATTCGGCGTCGAGGTGCAAGAGACTTGCGCTCGACACTGTGTAGTCATGGCCCTCGATGACCCACATTTGCAAGGCAATGTCCATTACGTGGCGTGGTTTCACCTTGGTCCCGGACTTGACTTCGAAGATGTCGAGTTCGTTGTTATTGCGTCCAGGCAAGACCACATCGCAGTAGACCTCCACGCCATCGCGAGCAAACGCTGCGTTGAAGATGGCACCACCGTCTCCGGACTCCAACAACTCGAGCGTCTTCTCAACAGCTGATTGGTGCGAGTCTTCTTCGATCCGTACACCGCGAGGGAATCCCTCACATGCCATCAAGGTCAACTTGATGCCGACTTCGGCGAATGCCTGGCGGCTCACGCTGGGAGCCGGGATCGACTCGGGATCGTGGACTTCCTGATAGAGCCGCTTGGCACATTGGACGCCGGCAGCGAAGAGCGTCTTGTCAAGCCGGTGACAGGATGCGTGTGAGTTGCTCACTTCTGATGGGGGTTGGATGGTGGGCGGGCCCGGAGCAGCAGTCTACTGGATGGCGTGACTGTTTCAGCGACTTCCAGGCCTGTTCAGCTTGTAGAGCGCGAGCATCAGAAACCCCACCACAGCCCCTATGATAAGGGGAGTCTGCAACTTGTCCGAGAGTTCTTTCTTGCCTTCTGGGAGAGAACTCAGGGCTACGCTGTCGGCGATCTTCCGGAACATTGGTTCTGCCGCGCCAAAATCCTCGGTCCTGGCTCGGAAGCTGAAGCGCAGCGTCCGCCCTCCGGTCGGGACGATGTACACGAGGGAGGTGCTCAAGCCCTTGCCAGAATCCTCCGTGATGCTCAGCCGACATTCGATCGCGGGATGCTTGTCGCGTCCGATGGTGGCGAGTCCGGGCTCGCCGCTGTAGTTCAGGCTACTGGCGTCACTGCGCTGCTTGAATTTCGCCTGGATCTGCTCAAGGGTCTCGGCGTTCAACTCAGGCTCACCGTCGGATTCGGTATGGATGGTGAGGCAGCGTCCGTTGAAGCCGTTTTCTTGCCAGAGGTCGACCGCGCCGAACCGGTCGACTCGCCCACGGTTCAGGAGGATTGCCAGATCGGCAGGCATACTGCGACGCATGGATCGGGCCAGATCCGGCGACACCTGGCGCCAGCCGTCCGGTAGCACGAGCGAGTAGATCGGGTTGGCCGGGTCAACAAACACCGACTGTTGCTCGGTGAGTGGGTTGGTTTGTGCGGTTGCCCCGGCTGCGATCACGCTCACCACGAAGTAAATCAGGGCTGTACGGGATACGGGACGGACGGCGATCGCTGGCATATCCCAACGGTCTATCTCGCCGTTGCTTCCTGAGCAAGTGGAACCTACTCGGAGGAGTCTGACGTGCCGATTCCGAGCGGTGTCGGTTGATTTGCGACGGCCGCTAGCGGCAAGGTGAACCAGAATACCGAGCCTCGACCCAACTCACTCTCGCGGTATCCGATCGTGCCCTGCATCAGTTCCACGAGTTTCTTCGATAAGTACAGTCCGATTCCACTGCTCTGCAATCCAGGTTCCTCGTTTTGTTTGTGTATCCGACTGAACTTGGTGAACAGCTTGGTCCGCATCGGCGTTGGAATGCCTTCGCCTTCGTCTTCGATCTCGATGGTTACAGATTCCATGTTTGCCCACGCCCGGAGAGTCACCGAGCCGCCCTCTGGCGAGTATTTGACCGAGTTACTCACCAGGTTGAATATGACCTGCATTACACGGGCGTAGTCGGCAGAGATGTGGATGTTCGGATTGACCTCGGGCACTGTGAGCCGCATCGACTTGGTGGCCGCGACCATCTCCATGGAGCGTTTGGCATCGTTCAGCAGGCTTTGCAGGTTGCAGCGTTCCGTGTCCATGTTGATCCGGCCAGCTTCGACGGCGGCCGAGTCGAGGAGGTCATTGACCAAGAACATCATGTGCTTGCCGGCGATGTTCGCTTGCGAGATGAACTCCATCAGCTCCTCCTCAGTCATATCGCTGCGGTGCGAGAGGATGATCTCGAGAGATGCGATGATGCTGGTCAACGGCGTGCGAAGCTCGTGCACTGTATTCGCGACCATCCCGTCCTTCATGCGGATTCGCGTCTGTTCTCCCTGGGTCTGTTGCTCCAAGCGGGCATCGAACAACACGCGGTCCGTCGATGCTCGATCGATCGATTTGGTGACTTCTCGCAGAAGATCCGATGGCGTCCGCACGTCAGCAGCGGTGATGCGTTCCTTGGCGATCAGCTGTTCCTGCATCCGTTGCATCGGGCGTCCGATCCGACGGACCGCCAGGGCGGCGGCCAGCAGACCGACAGCTAGCGAGAGCAAGATGCTGGCCCAGGCCGTCGATCCAAGGCTGTTGCGAGGCGACAGTTCTGTTTCCAGAATCAGCAAGCCCAGCACCTGTTCGTTTGGGTCGAGGATCGGTACGAAGGCGGTGCAGAGTTCTCGTCCCTTCTCGTTGGTGATTGCACTCTGGGGCTTGCCGGTCCGGTTGGCGCGGTGTCCGGCATTTGGAAGTTCGACGGGTGTGCCGTGGGGGCGTTCGCCGGGTTCCTGACGCACTTCCCGTACCAGGACCAGCCGACCGTCTTGGTTGGCGACCGCGGCAAGGGATGCGTATCCTGGCTGGCGTCTCACGATTCCCAGCATTGCGGCGAGGACCGAGGATCGCTCGGACGTGGGCGGATGTGGGAGATCCTTGGCGTCAGGCTCTTGCACCAGATCCCGACCCAAGGTCTCGACCAGTTGGGTGGCGGTCCCTTCGCATGACCACACAGATCGCGTCCGGGCCATGTTGGCTGCCTCGCTGTCACACAGGAAGAGGATCAGCCAGCTGGTTCCGGTGACCAGCAGCAGCGCGAATGCTGTGAGTTTGTGCGGAAGGCTCAAGAGAGATAGAGGGTTCGGAGTGCTTCTGACTGATTCAAAAATCGACAACGACCAGGTGTTGCTTGAGCCGCTGTCGATGAGCCGGTCTCAAACGGATACTGGTGGTCGGAGATGACCTTGGCATGGTGAGGCTGACCCGGGAATCGCTGCGGGTGCGGATGAGGATCCGGTATGGTTCGTCGAGTCCATAGTCACGGTGAGTCCATGCAACGCTTCGTATCGTCGGTAGTCTCGTTTGCCCTCCTGACCCTCACCGGTTGTGGGGTCGTGGATACCCAGCAGCCGACGGGGCGCTTCGAGGTTTTGGTGCTCGGAATCGCCCAGGATGGTGGTCTGCCTCATGTCGGGTGTTCAAAGCCCTGTTGCGTGGCTGCACGCAGGTCTGGACGTCGGCTATATCCGGCCAGTCTCGCGATCCATGATTCCGAGACAGGGCGCCTGTGTCTGGTCGAGGCGACTCCCAGGATTGAGCCGCAACTCGACTTGCTTCACGGCCTGACGGGACAGCGACATCGCAGCCGACAACCCGTCGATGCAGTGATGATCACACACGCGCACATCGGTCACTACCTGGGGCTGGCACAGTTCGGCTTCGAGGTTGCTGCGACCAAGGACTTGCCGGTGTTCGTCACGGAGCGGTTTTCGGATTACTTGCGCGGACATGGCCCGTGGCGGCAACTCGTCGAGATGCAGCAGATCGCCCTGCGCCCGACGACGGCCGGAACAGAGTTCTCACCGATACCCGGCATTACGGTGACGCCCGTCAAGGTCCCGCATCGGGATGAGTTCTCGGACACCATGGCGTTCAGGATTCAAGGCCCAAACAAGACGGTACTGTTCGTGCCGGACATCGATTCGTGGCGAGATAACCCTAGCTTGTTGGAACGTCTGGTTGAGGGCGTGGATATCGCATACCTCGATGCGACGTTCTACGATGGTAGCGAATTACCCGGCCGGGACCTGACGAAGATCCGCCACCCGTTCATGACAGACACGATGCAGCGACTCGACGGGCAGGCGAAGCTGCATCCGGGTCGCTTCCGTTTCATCCATCTGAACCACACCAACCCTGCGCTCCACGACCCGAAGCTGCGCCGCTCAATCTCGGCGCGGGGCTTTCGTATTGCGGTGCAGGGCGAGCGGGTCGGGATCTGAACTGTGGCGCCAATTCTGTGACCGACGCCGGCCGCTTAGCGGACCAAGACCCGCGCATAGCGGTGGTAGGCCTGCAGTGTCAGGGCGAGGATCGCGGTTGAGTAGACTCGTCCGCCGGTCTGACCCCAGGCGCCGTCGGGGTCCCAGGAACCCTTGAAGTTGCCGTCGCGCCGTTGGGTCTTCACGACCGCTGGGGTGAGAGATTTCGACCATTGTTGCCAGGCCTTGCCGCCCATCTGGTAAAGGGCGTAGGTGGCGTAGTACCAGTAGTAGTGATCGACGGCACCGGCCTGGGCACGGGACGGAGGCTTGCACAGGATCGTGTTGGCGGCGGTGTTCATGACCTTGTCCCTCTTGGGGCTGTGCCCGAGAAAGCATCGCGAGAACAGACCGACTGCTGTCAGCGTTTCGCCGAGTGACGGTGGAAACCGGTCAGCATGATCGCCGCGCTCACGAGAAGACAGTGATCCGCGCTTGTTGTAGCCACAGCGTCCGGTTGCCGGGTCAGTCATTTCGTCGAAGTACCGATCGATGGCCTTGAAGGCATTGCCATTCACTTGGAGGTCGAAGTCCTTCGCAGACTTCAGAGCCATCAATGCCCAGCCCGTTACGGAGGTGTCGTTGTCTCCGGAGCGTGGTTGGTAGCGCCAGGTGCCGTAGGGGTTGCGGTGGCTCTCGAGGTAGTTGATGGCCCGTTGTACTCGCGGGCGCAGGATCCGGTATTTCGACAAGCCCATTGCTTCGCACATCGCCAGGGTGGCGATGCAGTGGTCGTAGATGTAGGCGTTGGTCGCCGCCGTTCCGAATCGACCGTTGTTTTCCTGCTGGGAACGCAGCCACTGGACCCCCAGCCGTAGTACGTGGCGGTACTCACCAGAGCGCAAGGTGCTGCCTTCGCCAAGGAAGGCGAGCAGGGCCAGACCCGTGACTCCGACGTCGTGGAGTGGTGAACCGGCCCCGGTGCAGCTCTTGCCGTTCACGTCGTGTTTCATGAAGTTCGCTGAATCCCATCGACCGTTGTCATCCTGGTGTTTCGCGAGCCATTCGAGGGCTGCTCTGATTTCCGGTCTGTTCGGGCCACCACGCCCCCGCTTGCTGTATTTTCCATTGTCGGCTCCCTGGCCGGCAGATCCGCCGCCGAGGCCGAGGGTCGGATCCACGGAGTTGTTGTCGAAGGCGGATACGATCTCGCTGTCATCGGGGTAGTCAGAGTCTTCGCCGACCACGGCGTCCATGTTCTGGGTGTCTTCGATCGGTTCAGTGACTTCCTCGAAAATCGGTTCAGGGATCTCGGGCTCCACCGGTGGCTCGACCGGTTCCTCGATTTCGTCGGGGATATCCAGTTCCTCCTCTGGCTGCTGCAATACCACGCACACCTCCTCCTTGTCGATCCGCTGCGGGGTGCTGATCATCAGCGCTATCAGCAGTGCGACTGCGTGCAGCACCAGCGACACCACGAGCCACGGCGCCCGGGCCAGGTTCTGGTGCATGACCATCTGGAAGCTCTCCTGCTCCAGGTGCAGATTGGGAGTCTCCAGGCGGAGATCGGGTAGGTCGGCGGTCATTGGTATCCTCCTCCAAGCAGTATTTTAATTCAGGAGGATCGCGATCCCCGGGATCGAAACGGGCAGACCGTCAGCGCGGTTCACCCTGGCCCAGGAAAAAACCTGCGATCAGCCAGGTCCGTCCAGGTGCTCGAGTTCGAACAGTGCGGCCGGCGAGTCTTCGGTCAGGTAGACCCCGCCACCACAGTTCCGAAAGTCCGCCGCAAGACGTTTCCGGTACCAGGCTCCGGTGCGGAGGTGGACATCGCCGTCGGTGACCTCCTGGTCGACGTTTTC
>JAYZDB010000059.1:0-5987 GCA_036338025.1 Planctomycetota bacterium | reverse complement strand
GGGTCAATGGACTGGGCAGGATGTGTCAACTGGGCAGGAATCTCGAGAGGCAATCCTCCGAAGAGACGTGATTGCAAGCCGGGTTGTGGACAGGGGAAGGCGCGACAGTATCGTATTCCGCCCGATTTTCCCTACCCGTCCCCGACGCCCAGAGACCCCATTTGAACGACCTCGAAATATCACGCTCGATTCCGCTCAAGCCCCTTCTCGACGTCGCAAAGATCATCGGACTCGATGCCTCGGACCTGGAATTCTACGGAGAGGCCAAGGCCAAGGTGAAGCTCGACGTGCTGGATCGCCAAGGGCAGCAGAGTCAGGCGAAGTACATCGTGGTCACGGCGGTATCGCCAACGCCGCTCGGCGAGGGCAAAACCGTGCACACCGTCGGACTCAACCAGGCTCTGAATCGGATCGGCAAGAGAGCTTGTTGTGTGATCCGTCAGCCCTCCATGGGACCGGTATTCGGGATCAAGGGAGGTGCGGCTGGTGGCGGCTACTCGCAGGTTGTCCCGAGCGAGGAGTTCAACATGCACCTCACCGGAGATTTCCATGCCGTAACCTCGGCCAACAATTGGTTGGCGGCTCGGGTGGATTCGTCTCTTCTGCTCGACAATCCTCTCGACATCGACGTCGATACGATTTCATTCCGGCGCGTGATCGACATGAACGATCGGGCGCTCCGGAACATCGATATCGGACTCGGTGGCCCTAAGAATGGTGTGCCCCGCAACACGGGGTTCGATATCACGGCGGCCAGCGAAGTCATGGCGATCCTGGGGCTTGCCAGTGATCTCAAGGACTTACGGCGCCGCCTCGGCCAGATCGTGGTCGGTTCGAATCATGCTGGCGAACCGGTGACGGCCGAAGATCTGTCAGCAGCCGGGGCGATGGCCGCCATCCTGAAGGATGCCATCAAGCCGACATTGATGCAGACTCTCGAGGGAACTCCGGCCCTGGTACACACCGGGCCCTTTGCCAACATTGCGCATGGCAACTCGTCGATCGTGGCGGATCGCATCGCGATGAAGGGCAGCGAGTACGTGGTCACCGAGGCTGGTTTCGGGGCGGACATGGGGGCGGAGAAGTTCTTCAATATCAAGTGCAGGGAGTCCGGCATGAAGCCGGACGCAGCCTTGTTGGTGACTACCGTTCGTGCGATCAAGGTGCATTCCGGAGAATACGAGATCCTGCCGGGCAAGGCTCTGCCGGCGGGTTTGGACGGCGAGGACCTGGATGCAGTAGCTGCCGGGGTTTGCAACCTCGAGAAGCAGATCGAGAACGTCACGATCCACGGTGTACCGGTGGTAGTGGCGATCAATTCCTTCCCGAGTGATAGCCCGGCGGAAGTCGAGTTCATCCGCAAAGCCGCCTTGGATGCTGGCGCCTCGGCCGCACACGTCAGCACGGTGTTCCAGGACGGTGGGCTGGGCGGTGAGGAGATTGCGAAGGCCATCGTGGCGGCAGCCGAGGAGCCCAGTACTTTCCGGTATCTGTACCCACTGGAAGCGTCGCTGGAGGAGAAGATTGCTGCCTTGGCCAGTCGAATCTACGGAGCCGACGGGGTCGATTACTCCGATCTTGCGCGCGAGAAACTCGCGCAGTACCAAGCTGCCGGCTACGGCACGTTCCCGATCTGCATGGCCAAAACCCAATATTCGTTGTCGCACGACCCGAAGTTGAAGGGGCGGCCGACCGGTTACCGCTTTGTCATCAGCGATGTTCGGGTGTCGGTAGGAGCTGGCTACGTTTACCCGGTTTCCGGGAACATGGTGACTATGCCAGGCCTCGGGCGTACACCCGGCGGAACCAGGATCGACATAGACGAAAACGGTGAGATCGTCGGGCTGTTCTGAGTCAGGCGGCGGGCGCCGTGCATGATCATCGAGCCTGTCGGCGGTGTGCTACAGGCGTTTGCCCAGTTTCGTTGCCAACTGCGGACCAGTAAATCCGAAGTGTTGTGCTACGTCAGATGCCGGCCCACTGAGGCCAAACGTACTGAGGCCAAAGACCCGGTCGAGGTGGCCGGTGAATTGGCACCAGATTTCCGGACGACCCATCTCAACGGCGAAAGTGGGCAAGTCGCCCAACACACCCTGACGGTAGGTATTGTCGTTGGCCAGGAAGCGTTCGATACAGGGCATGCTGACCACCCGGATCGGTTTGCCGTCGGCGGCCAGGGTCGCGGCAGCTTCGACGGCGATCGCGACTTCGGAGCCGGTGGCGATCAGTGTTGCGACGGCTGCAGGATCGTCGTGGACCAGATAACCGCCGCTGGCCAGGTCCGCATTGGTAATGCTAGCCGGACGTTCGATGCTGGGCTGGCTCTGCCGGGTCAAGCACATCGCAGTCGGACCGTCTCGACGGGTCAAGGTGGCGTGCCAGGCGGCACCGACTTCCGCGCCATCAGCGGGACGCCAGACGTGGATATTCGGGATGATGCGGATCGCGGTTACCTGCTCGACGGGTTGGTGGGTCGGGCCGTCTTCGCCGACCATCAGGCTGTCGTGGGTGTAAATGAACCCGACCGGCAGTTTCATGATTGCGCATAGGCGCAGCGAAGGGCGCATGTAGTCGGTGAACACCAAAAAGGTGCTACCGATCGGCAGGAAGCCACCGTGCAGCGCCAGGCCATTCAGGATGGCACCCATCGCATGTTCGCGTACGCCGAAATGGAGGTTGCGACCTGAGAAGTCCTGCCTGGTGATGGAGGTGGAGGCCTTGATCGAGGTCTTGCAGGACGGCTCGAGGTCCGCTGAGCCGCCGACCAGCGATGGCACCAATTCCGCAGCTCGCTGGATCACCTTGCTCGACAGTGCCCGGGTGGCGGCTTTGTCAGTACCGCCTGCAGCGACCAATTCGTCGAGCAGGTTGTCGGGTATGCGGCGTTCCCGGAAGGCCAGGTGTTCGGCTGCTCTCTCTGGGTTGGCGGCTTCGGTGGCCTGCACTGCCGCCAGCCACTCCTGGCGGTATGATTCGTTGGCCAGGGCGCGTTCCGCAAATACCGCGCGGACGTCATCCGGGACGTGAAACGGTTGGTCGGGCAAGCCCAGAGCTGCTTTGGTCGCAACCAGTTCTTCCTCACCGAGCGGCGCCCCGTGCACACCTGCGGTGTCCTGCTTGGTGGGACTTCCGAACCCGATGTGGGTTTTGCAAATGACCAAGGTCGGTCGATCGTCAGGCGTGAATGCGTCCGCCATGACCTCTGCGATTTGCGCGTGATCGTGGCCGTCGGTTTGCAAGACTCGCCAGCCGAGCGCCGTGAAACGGCCCTCCACGTCCTCGCTGAATGCGAGGGATGTACTGCCCTCGATGGTGATCTGGTTGTCATCATAGAAGTAGATAACGTTCGAGAGACCGAGATGACCGGCGACGGATGCTGCCTCGTTGGCGACCCCTTCCATCAGGTCTCCGTCAGAGACAATACCCACGACGCGGTTTTCGAACTGCGGGTTGGCGAACCTGCAGGCTTCCATCCGGGCGCCGAGGGCCATCCCGATCCCGCTAGCGAAACCTGAACCCAGAGGGCCGGTGGTGATTTCGACGCCGACCGTCTGACCGACTTCTGGATGGCCCGGAGTCTTGCTGTGCAGTTGCCGGAAGTTCTGCAACTCCTCCATTGGCAGGTCGAACCCCGCCAGGTGGAGCATGGCATACTGCAGCATCGAACCGTGTCCTGCGCTAAGAACAAAGCGATCACGCCCAGGCCACCCGGGGTCTTCGATGCTGTATCGAAGATGGCGGGTCCACAACACGGTCGCGACGTCCGCCATGCCCATCGGCATTCCGGGATGCCCGGAGTTGGCTGCTTGAACGCCGTCCATCGCGAGTCCGCGAATGGTGTTGGCCGTGAGCTCTTGAATATCTCGTTGAGTCACCGTCATTACTCTCCGTCCTAACCTGAACTGTCTCGAAAGGCCTGACCTGTCGTTGACTCTACCGAGGCTCTCGACGGATCACCACGGTTGATACAAGCGACAATTTCATCACCGAACAGCTGGTAGTGGTGCCTTGACCCGGTGGCGCCAACGCAGCATCCGTGCATGGAGGTGTCGCGCCAACTCCGGATAGCGTGTTGAGAGGTCATCTCGCTCTGCTTCGTCGATCCGCAGGTCATACAACTGGAACCGGCGGTACTCGAAGTGATCGAATAGCTTGTAATCTCCCAGACGCATCACGGTGGTAGGAGTCGCACGCCAGGGCCCCTGGATGCCGGCGGTCGCCTGGATGTAGACCGGGAAGTGCCAAAACAGGGGACGTGGTAGGAGTTTTCCACGACCTGTGAACAACGGCATCAAATCCGCACCATCGAGAGCTTGGACGACCGGCAGCCTGGCCTGTGCCAGCCCGGCCAGGGTTGGGAAAATATCGGTGCCGAGCACCGGCGTGTCCTCGGTCCGCCCAGCTGGGATCCGGGTCGGCCAGTTGGCGATCAGGGGTTGGCGGAGGCCGCCCTCCAGGAGGCTTCCCTTGGCGCCGCTGAGTGGCGCCATGGAGGTGTATTGACCGTTTCCGCCGTTGTCCGAGCTGAAGATCACCAGGGTGTTCTTTCGCAGGCCCAGTCGATCCAAAGACGCGATCATCCGACCGACGCTGTCGTCGAGGCTCTGGACCATCGCGGCGTAGCCTGCGGCCTTGGCTTCGGGTGTCGGCTGCGCCGACTCGGTCGCTTCGGTTTTCGCCTCGATCTGGATCGGAACGTGCACGGCGAAGTGACTGAGGAACAAGAAAAAGCGCCGGTCGCGATGGGATTCGACGAAACGGATCGCCTCGTCGGTCAAGCGGCTGGTCAGTGACTCGCCGGTCGGACCATCTGGAAGGTCCGGATTTTGGTAGGGGCTGAAGTAGCTGGGTGGCTTGCCGAAGCGGTTGCCGCCGACGTTGCGATCGAATCCGTGCTGCCGAGGGTCATCACTGAGGTGCCACTTGCCGACCAAGGCGGTGTGGTAGCCAGCCGCGCGCAAGATCCCCGGCATGGTTGGAATCGAGGCATCGAGGGTAGTGCGGTTCGGAACGGGTTCGAGCCGTCGGTCTTGTCGACGTCCACGTTTGGAAGATCCGACCGTGTAGATCCCGTGCCGGGGTGCGTAGAGGCCGGTCATCAGGCAGGCCCGCGACGGCATGCAGTTCGGGGCGTTGGCGTAGGACTGGGTAAACCGCAGGCCGCCACGGGCCAGCGCATCGAGGTGGGGGGTCTTGTGGGTGGTGTGGCCGTAACAGCCCAGGTCGCTGAAGCCGAGGTCGTCGGCGTAGATGAAGACGATATTCGGAGTACCCGGGGCCGGGTCCGGGACTGTTCGAGGAGCCGACACACACCCGGTGAGCAGCACCGAGAGGATCAGCAGGTTCTTGGCTTGAATGCAGGACAAGGCCTACAGGGTATCGCCGGTCGGGCTCTCTTGCGACTCAGCCTTCCTGGACCAGGTTGATGTTCCAACTCGGGATTCCGACATCGATGGTCACATCTCCGTCCGGCGCTGATTGGATGCGTGCTTGACAGCCTAGTCGGCTGGTCAGACCCAGGTCGCGTGCCGAGTCGAGCTGGTCCTCTTCGTCTTCGCTGGCCTCATTGAGATGCTCAGCGCCGACGTTGACCTTGATGTGGCAGGTGGAGCAGGCGCAGACCCCACCGCAGGCGTGGTCGAGGTCGATCCCGTTGCGCTCGGCGAGTTCCAGGATCGAGTCGCCGATTTCAGCTTCGACCGTGCGGTCGTGGTCGACGAAGTGGACGTGGATGGGTGGGTTCATTCCGGTGGTTCGATGAGTGACTTCTTGACTGCCGAGCTGATGACATCGTCGGCGATCTGAGCCGTGAGTTTGGACAATTCCTCGGTGGCGGTATGGATCTCGTCGATCGGAGCGTCATCCCGCTGTAGTTGCTCGAGTTTTCGGGTGGCGCGTTTGATCCCGAAGGTCTGGTCGGGGGGCAGGTCGGACAGTTCGAGCGCCTTGCGCGTGCCGACCACCATTGCCTTGGCTTTGTTCCGGAG
>JAYZDB010000058.1:0-5690 GCA_036338025.1 Planctomycetota bacterium | reverse complement strand
ACGGGCGGATCCGCAGGAGTCGACTACCTCGACCAAACAGCCCTGCAATACCGGGTGTTTCGCGAGGTATGGTCGGCGCGGACGATGCTGCTCTCTCCGAGCCAATCGCCCACCGTCCAGGACCGTGATTTCTACGGTCTGCGAGCCGACTAGCCCTCACCGATTGCCAGGCCACCATCGCACCGTCGCTTCAGACACAGCAAGTCCCAGGGTCTACGGTGGAGTGTGATACCGGGCTAAAAAGTTTCTCTGACGACCGCTCCACAACCAATCGTCACCGGACCACCCCAGGATCACGGAACCCCGGTTCACAGACGTCGATGACAAGGCGGCTTGAGAATTCTACGGCCACGGTGGGAGCCCGCCAAACGCGTGGGGAACTGCGAGTCACACGGTCTACAACCGGTCACCCCAAATCACAGAGAAGTGTAAGATCATAGGCCGTTATTTTCTGTTCGCGTTCCGCCCAATAACCATGCGAGCATCCCTGGCCACAGCCCTGCCTATCGCGGTCCTTCTGTCTCTCGGTGCGTGTTTCGACGCCGGTAGCGGAAACTCCACCAGCAATTCTTCGGGCGGGAGTGGCGGCGGCAACAGCGGCGGTGGCAAATCAGCCTGCCTGGTCGGCAAGACATGGGACCTTGTATGGGTTTCATCGAGCACCGGCTCGCAAGCGGTTGGCTACTGGGAGTTCAAGACCGATGGAACCTACGATTGGCGGTGCACCAAACCGTCCGTGGAAGGTGGAACAGGTGACTACACCTACTCCGACAACATTCTCACCGTCGACGGATTTCTCAAAAGCAAGCTGGCCCGCAGTGGCAAGATCAACCTTCGGTTCGAAGGCAACCAGGCCAGCTTCGTAGATGACAGCGCCGATCTATGGGTCTACCAGCCTCCGGTCAGTTGTTTCCTGCTGATGCAGCAGGGTGACCGCGTCAAGACCGGCGCCTGGCGTTTCGACCTGCTACCAGATCACACATCCGACGGCTCCGAGATGCTCGTACACGGAGAACTGACCCAAGACCAGGAATTGATCCAGGTCGACGGCAAGCCCCATCTTGAGGGAGTCCTCGGCACGGACGGCACCTGGAAAGTGGATGTCGACCCGGATTTCTCTTTCGGCGGAGAATTCGAGGGATCGCCGGCCAAGCGGTTCCGTGGCACCTACGTCCGCGAGGGCGAAACGGGGCAGATCCTCGGCTACTGGACCGAGTAGTCGCTAGCCGTTCAACAGTCGAACGGCCTCTGCAACATCTGGCTTCGACCCAATATAGAGCGGTACCCGCTGGTGGAGCCCTTCTGGTTTCACGGCAAGTACGTCCTCCTTACCTGTGCTGGCAGCCCCACCGGCTTCTCTCGCCACCAGGGCCTGGGGTGCAGCCTCGTACAGCAGGCGCAACTTGCCATTGGGCGCCGTGCTATCGCCCGGATACATGTAAACCCCGCCCTGTATCAGGGTGCGGTGGAAGTCCGCGACCAATGCGCCGACATAGCGTGCGGAGCGCTTTCCACAGCTTGTCTCGCCCTGGCGAAACTTGCGGACCATCTCCTTGGTCTTGTCATCCCATTTGAGCTCATTTGCCTCATTGACGGAGTAGCTCCCGCAGCCTTCGGGGAACTGCATGTTCTCATGGGTCAGGAAAAACACTCCCACGGAACGGTCCAGTGTGAATCCGTTGACGCCGTTCCCGGCGGTGTAAACAAACATGGTCGCCGGTCCGTAGAGGAGGTAGCCAGCTGCAATCTGCTCGGTGCCCAAGCGGTAGAAGTCCTCGGCGGTGGCGACAGATTCGGGATCCTTGCGCCGCAGGATACTGAAGATCGTCCCCAGCGAACCATCGACATCGATGTTCCCCGAGCCATCCAGAGGATCGAACATCACCACATACTTGCCGGCCCGGTCGCCCGAATAGTAATGCGCGTCTTCCATCTCCTCGGACGCCATCGACTTGACCACGTCAATGTTGGAAAACACATCAAGGAAGATCTCGTTAGAGATGACGTCCAGGGCTTTGACCTCTTCCCCCTGAACATTCACATCACCGGTCTTTCCCAATTTCTCATCAAGGCCAGCGCGCATGATCTCAGTGGCGATCAAACGACCACCGAGCGTGATTCGATTGAGGAGGAGCGACAGTTCGCCGGAGGCCTTGTTGCGCGCCTGATCCTTGCCAATCTGTTCCGCGAGTGTGGTCCGAATCATGAGTATCCCTTGGGTGAGGAGTTACCCTAGTTGAGCGAAACTATCAGTCTGGGGCAATCGTCAAGACTGGCTGCTGGGTACCGTCGACAAACAGTTGCAGCACATGCCTCCCATCCCAAGGCACTTGCAACACATAGACGCCGTCGGCGTCGGCGGACAACAGCGCTTCGGTACTGATTCGCAGTGTCTGTCCCCGGCGCCCAGGCCACAGAACCATCCGACCCTGCCCGCCAGGGGCAGGCCCCAGATCCGCAGGCGCCAATCCGATGCCAGGCGCCGGCCGTGCCGATCGCAGACGGTATAGACGGACGCCATCCATCCCGCTCCGACGCGGACTGCGGTCGGTGGGCCATACGAAACGTGCCACCTCCTCGAGATCAGTGCTCGCATCGAAACCGGCTCCGAAATGCCGGCCGTTCGAGTGCACGCCCCGAGACGCGAACTGAACTGGATTATCGAGCAAGTAGCCGATCTCCGATCCTGCCAGATACTCCAGGAGTGATCCGGTCCGAAGCGCTGAGAAAGCTGCGGAGTTGACAACCCCATCGAGGTTGACGACGCGACCAGCCCGCTCCCAGGTCACGATCCCGGAATTGAAGCAACCAACATTCTCGCCCGGTGGCACGAATCGATCGACGAAGCGTCCCGCCATGGTCATCTCCCGCTGCCAGTTTCGTGTTGGCGCGGCATCGAGGAGATGCTTGGCATTCCAGAGGCACCCGAGAACCGCCACAAGCAAGCCGATCCGGGGGTAGGAACGAACCAGTCCGATCAAGCCGAACGCGCCGAGGACGCCGAGCGGTGCAAAGTAGTAGTCCCGAGGATACTCACGCCAGAGGTCATGAAATCCAACCAGCATCAGGCCGCCGAGTAGCAGGCACGGAAACTCCATCTCGCGACGGCGCATTCCAATGCCAGCCGAAATCAACAAGGCAAGGGCGAACGGCGTCGAGGAGTTCCGAAAGGGAATGAACTGCGCCATCGACAGCAAGTGTGGCTGCCAGCGCTCCAACAGCGGAGTACCCGCGTGCCGGAACTCCTCTGCCATCAGCCAAGCAATCGGCTGTGCTGAATCCTGCAACCAGTGGCCCGCCAGCAACAGGTTCCAAAGTGCGTAGCACACCACCATTCCGGTAGTGGCGGACAGGCGTACCAACCGCAAGCCTGGCGTCGACATCGCGAGCGCTGCGACCAGGAACACCAGATCGCTGCGCGCCGCGATCGCCAGCAATCCGAGCAAAAAGAACGCCCCGGTACCGCGCCGGTAGCCGAGCAGGAATCCGGCAAGTGCCAGGCAACCCATCGCGGTTTCCTGACCGTTCATGGCCTCGTAGGTCAAAAAGTGCGAGCCGAGGTACAAGCTGCCTGCAATCACACCGAGGATACGGTCTGGAGCCGCCGCCCAGTAGACCAATACCGCACAGGCAAGGTGCAGAGCGAGACCAAGCCAAACGCTTGCCGTCGGCAAATCCACCAGCCCTGAGAAGGCCGCCAGCAGTAAACCCCAAAGAACGTGCACTCCCGAGGTCGAGATTCCCTCGGTGACGCACGGCCCCGCTCCTGAGGCCAAATTCCCCGCCCACACGAAGTAGTAGTAGGCGTCATCTCGCAGGTGTATGTCGAGGGGCCACATCCCGAGCACACGCCACCAGACACCAAACACGGCCATACCCAGAGCTACCCCGATGACACATAGCAGCAGCCATTTGGGAATCCGCGGGTTCATCGTGCTCGGAGCATATCGGAAGCGCCGACAGCTTCATCGATGTTCACAAACGACATCAGCCCCAGTGGGCTAGATCGCATCAGAATCGATCCTGCACCAAGAGTGAATCCGTAACCAACCCGGAACTACTGGAAAAAGTGCTTCTCAATTGCAGCACCGAGCGGACCGCGGCGATGCAACTGCAGTGAGTTGTGGCCCTCTCCTCGGGCAACGATCAGTTCAGCACCAGGTATTGCCGCAGCCAACTTCTCGCCCATTGCAATCGGCACGATCGTGTCGCGGTCTCCGTGGATGATCAGGGTTGGAATCCGAATTGATCCCGCTTTCCCGAGATTGTCGAACGGGTGACGAAGGAGCAGGTTGACCGGCAGGAACGGGTAACGGGACCATGCGGATGCCGCAATGCTCGTCGGTGGCGACACCAACAAGAGTCGGTCTCCAAGTCCCCCGGCAGCGGCATGAACCGCACTGAAAGTTCCCAGTGAGTGGCCAGCCAAGAACAGCGGGACCGACTTGTCTTTGCTCCAGGTTGCGGCCACCGACGCAGAGCACTCCGCCGCAGCGGTAATCGACCGGTAGGACGCCACCCCACCACTTTTCCCGTAGCCCGGATTTTCGGTGACGATCGTCTGCAGTCCATAGGCGCCGAAATTCGCGGCCCTATGCACCCCGGAGCTCAGGTCCTCGCCGTTACCAACAAAATATGCCAACACTCCACGCGGCTCTGCCACATCAAACACTGCGGTGCGATACCGCGTGCCATCCTCAAGCGATAGTTCCTGGATCCGCACTCCGGCTGGCAACTCCAGGTCGCCTGACGAACGCTGTACACCTGGAAACAGCATGAGGTCCTGCAAAAAGACCATCGCCAGGCAGAGCACCAGGTACACCGATGCGAGCGAAATTAGGGTAATCGTCACTTTACGTCTCATGAACTGGAACCCACACGAAGCTATCCCCTAAGTGGCGTGCCGTGGCAAGCCACTCCACAATTTCCAACTCCTCCGGTACGAGGTAGGCTCCTCAGCGTGAAATACCACCTGATTCCCTTTCTGCTTGGCGGTATCTGCCACGCCCAGCCCGCGGTGACAGACATCGGTTCAAGACTAGAACTGTTCGTCGATCGCCACCTCATCGAGCGACTGGATGGCGCCCACCTGCAACTTCATCACCCACAACAGGCCGGCGTCGCCTTGCGATTCGACAAGCCCTGGGAAGGTGCCTTCGCGGGCTATGTGACTGTACTGAAAGACACAGACCGCTACCGGATGTACTACCGCGGATTGCCTCGCGCAGGCGCCGACTGCACCGCCTTGGAAAGCACCTGCTACGCCGAGAGCCCAGACGGCATCGCCTGGACGAAACCGGAACTCGGTTTGTTCGAGGTCGAGGGTAGCAGCGCCAACAATGTGATCCTCAAGGGCCATGAACCGGCCTCGCACAACTTTTCTCCGTTCCTCGACAAGAACCCCAAGGCCAGTCCCGAAACACGTTTCAAGGCAATGGGCGGGAGCGCGAAAGGACTGGTGCCATTCGGATCAGCCGACGGTATTCGGTGGCGGCCACTCAGCAAGCGTCCGGTCTTGACCGACGGGGTGTTCGACTCCCAGAACGTCGCGTTCTGGTCTACAACCGAGGAGTGCTACGTCTGCTATCTACGCACCTGGGATTCACACCGGAGCGTGAGCCGAGCAACCTCCAAGGACTTCCTGCACTGGTCGAAGTCCACCGCCATGACCTACGGGAACACGCCCAGGG
>JAYZDB010000057.1:0-6814 GCA_036338025.1 Planctomycetota bacterium | reverse complement strand
CGAACTCGTCGTGCATCGCATTCCAAAACGCTTCGGTCTGGACCCGCTCCACGACATCCAGGTTTTGACGCCGATGTACCGGGGACATGCCGGTGCCGACTTGATCAACGAGGGCCTGCAAGGCCTACTCAATCCAGATGGCCAGGAGATCCAACGCGGTGCCAGGCGATTCCGGGTCGGCGACCGGATCATCCAGATCCGTAACAACTACGTTCTCGAACTGTTCAACGGCGACACCGGTCAAATCCAAGGACTTCACGAGAGTGACGGAGAGCTCACGATCGAGTTCGGCAAGCGCAAAGTTCGCTACCCCTTTGCCGACATCGATGACCTTGCACCCGCCTATGCGATCACTGTGCATCGATCGCAAGGCTCGGAGTATCCAGCAGTGGTCATTCCGCTGGCGACGGATCACTACATGATGCTGCGCCGTAACCTGCTCTACACCGCAATCACTCGAGGACGCAAGCTCGTGGTGCTGGTCGGAGCGAGGAAGGCATTGGAGATGGCCGTACGCAACAACGATGAAACCCGACGGCACTCGGGCCTGGCAGGACGACTACGCCTGGAGCCGGACTGAGGCCACAATCAGGCCTACTTGCCGGTAGTTCCTGACTTGGGTTTCGACTTGGGGCGACCGCTGGTCCCGGATTTCGCTTCCTTCCGCACTCCCTTGCCCGGCTTCTCTCCAGTCACCTTCTCCGGCGACGCCTTGGCGACCTTGGCCAACTCCTTGGTGATCAGGCGCTCGAGAGACGCCAGCTCCGGAACCGGGAAGCCCTCCCAGACCACCTTGCCGTCAACGCCGATCAAGAACGCTGCTGGATAGCCGCGGACCGCGTAGGCCTGGCAGACCTTGCCGCCTTTGTCCCAGAGCGTCGGGTATGGCTTCTTCTGCTTCTTGACGTATTTCTCCAGGGCCGCGCGTTTGTCGATGCCCCCGTTGTTGACATCGATGATCGTGAGGCCGCGTCCGCGATAGGCCTTGTCCCACTTGACCAAGTGGGGCGACATGCGCTTGCACCCACCTCAATGGATGAAGCTGAATTCGAGCCAGACGACACGACCCTTCAGCTTCGCCAGCGACATCGGCTTGTTCGAATTCAACCAGACCGCTCCCTTCGCCGTCTCAAGCTTCGGTGGCACCTTGCCAATGTACGAGTTGGAGTAGATCTTCTTGCGCTTACGCCCCTGGGCGAAGGTGGCGCTGGCAAGACAAGCTGCCGCTAGGGCAAGACAAAGGGCCTTCTTCATGACAGCGGGAATGCTAGCCGGAAAATCCGGCGGCGTCGAGCCGGCCGGGACCCGCAGGCCCCGGCTCCATCCACTAATCCTCGTGATCAGAACGGTACCGATACGAAGATACTCGGCTCGTCCCAGCTGAGATCCACGCTCTGATACACGGTCCCGAGACCCGGTGCCGAGATCTCGAGTAGTACCGTGACCTCGTCCTCCAGTGGACTGGGGGAAATGACAGCCTCGCCACCTTCCTCCTGAAACCCTACATCGGCAAACGCCAGGTCCGCTGCAGCGAAGAAGACAACTCCAAATGCGTCGGTGTAGTACCAATCGTCCAGCAAGGGATTCACACAGATACAACTCGACCACTCCTGGTCTGCCTGCACAATCCTCACCCCGACGTCTTCCCACACGTATCCGGACAGCGGGTCGTAGACCTCAACCTCGATGGCCACAAAGCGGTTCTGGAGTGGCACGCTGTGATGGTGGTGGGAACCACCCCCACACGACGCCACGGCGAGGAGAACGAACAACAGGCTGGTCTTTAGGAGGCGATTCATGATGACACCATTTTCTCAAGTCTCGTGCCAAAGTAGATCGGGCCGCCTTCGGACGGCCCAATCGATGCAAAGAACGGCAGGAAGGGCCTTCGCGTGGCAGGCCAGGGGCCAGCGAAATCACTGTTTTCGCGGGTTGTATCCCTAGCGCTACAACCTGTCCCAATCGGTCATGCCGGCGAAACGTATCCCTCGGCGCACCGTGACCGAGCATCGGGCGACGGCGGCAGTGCTTGTGTCAGTCCTTCTTCGGCGGCTGGGCAACAACTGCCGGCTTGCGACCCTTGCGAATCTTGGCGATCCGCGCGTGGCTCGCCTGCACGGACGCCCCGTCCAGGAGCACTTCATACTCCAGCGAGAACTGCTGCTCACCGCCGGCGGCCAGCTTTCGGACCCTACCAGCTTCCCGCTCCACCGCGCGGTTGTATGGATAGCCAGTACCGGGTTCGAGCCCAGTCACGTAGCCATCTGCTTCGGTATCCGTGTTCTTCCACAGGGTGAAGTACGGCAACCCGGCGACCTCGTAGCGGACCGCGACCCCACGATCTCCGGCCTTGTTGTGCAGCATCACCTGGGTACGCCCATTGGCATCCGCGAACGGCTCCACACAGTAGACCTGCTCTCCGTAGTCACGGGTCGGGCCGAGATACGTCTTCCAAGTCTTCAGGTCCTTGGCCGCGTACTCATCAAAGGGGTAGACCCGCTGCACAGGGGCGACGAACTTCGCGCCGGCTTCCAGCAGGGGCCGCCCGAAGTTGGCGTGGTAGATCACCTGGTACTCGCGTTCGTAGCTACTGGTGTTGACCAGGCGATCCTCGATTCGAAACACATTGCTGCCCGGCACCGTCGAGATCTCCGTCCACAGGTCGAAGTTGGCGAACTTGAAGATCCGCTCTTGCACGAGGCCGCGCACGCGGATCCGGTGCGGTGGGGATGCATCGACCCTGACCTGGACCTCGGCGGCCGGGATGTTCCCGATACGGCCATGCAGCGTGAGCAGTCGTTCGCCGTCTTCACCGGGATGACCGGCGAAGGAGACGCCGCAGCGCACCATCCACTCGTTGAATCCAGCCAACCACCCCAGGCCACCGTGATCCTGCAGGTCCACGTGCCTCGGGTGCACTACATGTTGAACCGGAGAATCCCAACCGAGGCGCACGTCGCCGCAACGGACAACCCCGATCGACATGCCACGGGACGGGATCACCGTGAAACGCAGCCTGCCGTTGTCGACCTCGATGAGGTCGACACCATCCTGGACACCTCCCCTCAGGGTGCGCTTCTCAATCGACCAGGGCGCGTCGCCAAGATTGGGGAAGTCCTCCTGGGTAACCCGCCACTCAGCAACGTGGACATTGTGAGGAGCGCTCACCAAGGTCTTGCTGAACGTCTTGCGAAACTCCCGCAGACGTTGAGGTACACAGCCGGTCATGACCAGGATGCCCAGCCACGAGGCCAGGAGAACCAAGACAGGTCGAGGTCGATTCGTCATGACCCAGACGATATCAGGGAAGCTTGCGTTTACGCACAGCGGGCCGCTTCAGGTAGGAGCCGCCGCGAACCGGCGGGGATGCCTTGGCGGGTACGAATCGCCCGAGTCGGCGGATCGTCTCAGCATGCTCTGGTCTGGCGGCGAGGTTTTGGTGCTCCCCCGGGTCTTGCTTGTGATCGTAGAGTTCCTTGAACCCATTCGAGTAGTGGATGTAGCGCCAGCGCTCATCCCGCAGCGCGTGCCCAAGAACCGGGCGGTCCGACTTGGCGACTCCCTTGTGGTTGTGCATCCAGAAGGACGTCAGAGCGGGGCGAGCACGCCTGGTCTTCGGGTCGGCGAGCTGGGCATCGAAACTCTTGCCGTCACATTGTGCAGGTGTCGGCAACCCACAGAGATCACACAGGGTCGGGAACAAGTCTGTCAGGCTCACCGGCTGGGCACAGCGTCGACCACCGGTCTGACCCGGGACGGCGACAAACAACGGCACGCGTGTCGACTCCTCCCACAGCGTGAACTTCTCCCAGTTCTCCTTCTCACCGATGTGCATGCCGTGATCCGACCACAAGACGATGATGATGTTGTCGCGGCGTGGGCTCTTCTCTACCGCATCCAGGAGCCGACCGAGTTGGGCATCGCTGTAGGCGATCGATGCCAGGTAACCCTGGACCAGATCATCCCACAGACCATTCGCCTGCACCCACCGATGCCAACCAGTGCGGGCATGTCCAAAGGTGTCAGCGAGGTCGCCCTCCTTGTGGATCGGTAGCTTGATCCCATCGAGAGGGTGTTGCTCGAAGTAACGACGCGGGACCTCCCATGGGATGTGCGGCCGAAACAGACCCAGCGCACAAAACAACGGTCCGGTAGCGGGCTTCGCGAGCTGAGAGATCGCCCAGTCCACGACCTGGTAGTCCGAGGTTGCAGAATCAGGCACATCGAGAGGTGCGGCACCGAAGAGTTGGCGATTGCCGAGCGGGCGACCGGTGCCGATCCCACGCTCTGCGTCGGGCACCAACTTCGGTCGCACCCAGGTCGGGATCGGACTCAGGGCATCAGGCCAGAACTCGTCCCAGGTCGCCGGATCGTTCTGTGAACCCTTGGTCCACTGCAATGCATGATAGATCTTGCCTGCACCGACCGCGCGATACCCATTCTCGCGAAAATGCTGCGAGATCGTCGTGACGTCTTTCAATACCGGCGAGGCCTTGCGCCATTCCGGGCCGCGCTGGTGGAACGAGTTGCGATAAATACCCGAGCGCGAGGGATGCACACCGGTCATCACCGCAATCCGGGACGGGTGGCACGCCGGCGCCGCACAGTGCGCATTGGTGAAACACATCCCCATTCGTGCGAGCCGTTCGAAGTTCTTGGTGCGCGCCTGGGGATGGCCACCGAGCGGCGTAATCCAATCGTTGAGATCATCAACCGCGATGAACAGGACGTCGGGCTTTGCCGGCAACGGACTCACACCATCCTGGGGCGCTGGCACCGTGACCGGGGCAAGGACAAGTCCCAAGATGAGGGTTTGAAGCATGGCTGGGGCCCCTACCTGTCTTTCTCTGCGTCCTTGATGATGTAGCGCACGAACGCCCCGACCGCCAACCGGTCTTGGGCCGAGAGGTTCGGGAACGCGGGCATGTCCTCACCGGAACCTTCTTCAAGGACTCCGGCGACATCTTCGATGGTCTCCGTCTCCAGGTCTTCGAGAAAGGGGAAGTCCTCGCGCTTTTTGGGATCGATCAGCGGATCCGGAATCGAGTAGGTCACCCCGTCCTTGTGGTAGGTGTGGCAGCGCAGGCACTTCATCCGACGGAACAAGAGATAGCCGTGCCGTTCCATGTCGGTGAGACCGAGCGGGAACGGCAAGGTCTCTTGGTGCTTGGACTCTGCTGCTGCTTGCGAGGTGGACGGATCGCCCTCTGCGTTCTTGTTCGGATCATCAAGGAACCCAAGCACAGTCAGGGTCGCCACCGCTGCACAAACCAACACTCCCAGGGGTGTCATGATCCACCGTCGCCGCCAGTGCCGGTGCGCCCCCCGATCCACGAACGGCAACAAGGCCAAGGCCACCACGAAGCCGGTCGGGATCCAGAACGTGCCGATCTCGCGCGATGACGTGAAGATCTTGAGCAAGTAGAACAACCCGAGAAAGTACCAGTCCGGTCGCGGGTAGTAGGAGGTATCGGACGGCTCGGCGAGCGCTTCGAGCGGTGCTCGGTAGGTACTAGACAACCAGAACAGGCCGCCAGCCACCACCACACCCACCAACGCCTCCTTGAAGGTATGGTGCGGGTAATACGGCAAGCCAGGCTCGCCCTCGTCGCCGACCATCCGTCCCGGCGCCGCAACGCCGTGGCGCTGGATGAGGTAGAAGTGCAGGCCGAGCAAGCCGAGCAAGGCGATCGGCAACAAGACCACGTGGATAATGTAGAAGCGCGTCAGGGTCGGCTGGCCGACATCGACACCGCCGCGCAAGATGTCTCGCACCTGTGCCCCGATGAGCGGAGTATCCGAGGCGATCTCGGTCCCAACCTTGGTAGCGAAATAGGCCTTCTGGTCCCAAGGCAACAGGTAGCCGGTAAAGCCGAACGCCAGGACGATGAGAAACAACCCGACCCCAGTCAGCCAGGTAAACTCTCGCGGCCGCTTGTAGGCACCGGTGAAGTAGACCCGCATCATGTGCACGACGACGAACACGACGAACATCGAGGCCCCGAAGTGGTGCATCGACCGGACCATCGATCCCCAGACGATGTCCTCCTCGAACGCGCGAATCGAGTCGTAGGCGAGGTCCGCGGTCGGCACGTAGTGAAACGCCAACGCCAGCCCCGACAGGAACTGCAGGATCATCACGGTCAAGACCGCGAAGCCGATGGTGCGCAGGTACCCGATACCCTTGGGCGGGAGCTTCCCGCTCATCGAGCTGCGAAACACAGAGGCGATCCCCAATCGATCCTCAAGGAAACCAAACATCAGCTAGATCTCGAGCAGGTAGACATCGCCATCATCATCCGCGGGCATCTCGTCGAGCCTGAGACGCCGCAGCGGCAATTTCGGGGGACCCTCAAGCACCTCACCAAGCTGTGAGAACATGCCACCGTGGCACGGACAGGTCAGCGGCGCCTTGCCACCGGCTTGCAGGGTCAGTTCGCGCTTTTGCACCGGACAACTCAGGTGCGTGCACTCCCCAGCCATCGCGAGACACTGCTTGCTGACCGGGTCCCGGGTCACGAAGACAACCTTGGCGGTGGTCTCCACCTTGGCGCCCTGCCGGCACTGGTAGCTGATTACGAATTCCTTGATCTCCGTCGACCCCTTTGCAGGGAGTTCGCTCTTCTTGCACAAGAGGAACCGCTTGGGGCGGTTGTCCTTGGACGGCGCCAGACCCGAGCGCAGCATCAAGAACAGACCGCCGATACATGGTGCTGTGCCGAGGACAAGCGTCAAGAAGCCGAGGAAGCCGCGGCGCGTGGTGCCAGCTTGTTCCCCCGTTGTGAGTTTGGGATCCCGGTCCATAGACAGAGTC
>JAYZDB010000056.1:0-6096 GCA_036338025.1 Planctomycetota bacterium | reverse complement strand
CGCAGCGGTTCGATGCCGCGATCCTCATGGCCATGGTGAGCCGGCCACTTTTCTGGATCTGTCATGCCCTTGCCAAGGTCGTGGCAAAGCACCGCGAATCCGACGCGGTTCCGATCCTGTTTGTTGAGATCCAAGGTGTGGCTGGAGTACCACTCCAGCGCCAGGGTGAGGTGCAGGGCCTGGCTGATCTCCGGGTGGTGCCGAACCGGGCCCGCTGGCCGGCCGTCGAACTGGCTCGCAAGTTCGGGAGTGATTTCCTGCAAGAGCCCACCCTCGTGCAGCTCCATGAGGAACCGTCCCGGTGACGCGCAGAGGGCCAGCGCCTCTCGTAGTTCTGCCGCCACGTGTTCCGCGGGTGCGGCTTGGATCAACGATCGCTCCAGGGCTACCTTGCGGATCGACGGATCGAGATCAAAGCCCCATTGGTGAGCACGTCGGTAGTAACGAATCCAACGAATGACGTGCTCACGGATCCGGTCGGAGGGATCTCCGACGGGCACCACACGTCGACCCTCCCAGTCATCAAGTCCGTGGCAAGGGTCGAAGAGTTCGTCCCCGCTCAACGAGAATGCGAGCGCTCCCACGCTCATGTCTCGCTCCGCCAGGTCCGCCAGGATGCGGGCCTGCAGATCTGGCTCGCCTGGGTCAGAGCCACGGAAACTCGTGATCTCGAGTCGAACCCCTTCGAGCTTCATGGCTAGCGTCCCGCGGCTGCGATTGGCGGCCGTGGTATCAACGAAGACCTCGTGTTGCCTCAGCCTGGCCTCGCCATCCGAGACGTCTAGCGCCCAGGAGAGGTCCAGGTCGACGGCGTCAGGCCCCTTGATTCCGGCTTGATCGCAGGCGATCCGGAGAGCACTTGAACCCACGATGCACACCCCGAGTTCCGGATCAAAGAGCCATGGAGCGTGCTCTCGTAGAAAGCCCCGGGGTTCAACCCTCACTTCTTCTTCGAACCCCGAGTGTTCCTCTTCTTGAGCTTGTTGCGGTTCTTCTTAAGCCACGCCCGAGCTTCCTTGTTGCTCGCGAATCTCTGGCCGGTGATCTGGAACAAGGCTTCCTTGAGGTGGTTCCGCCACTTCTGCCAGTTCTTCCAACGGGCTTCCCAGTAGCTCGCTGGCGGGTTGGAGGCGTCATCGACCCAAGCCGGTTCAGGCGCGTCGATGTGCATGGAAAGGTACTGGGCAGCCTGCACTTCCTTGTGGTGACCGAACAGTTCCAGAACTGCAATTTGAGCAGCTACGCAGCGTTTGTCCGCGATGCTTCGCTCGAACAGGCCCTTGAAGGTCTTGTAGTCCTTGACCTGGTAGCTGCCTTTGTCAAAGGCCTTGACAATCGCAGCCGTGATGTTGGGTTCTGATGTGATGCTCGTCTTCTTGAGGAGCATGTTGAGTGCGCTGCGCGCTTGCCTTGGGGGTTGGTTGCCGATGGCAGCGATGGCCGCTTGCTTGACCGACTTTGCCTTGTCAATTCGTGCCGTCCTCAGAAGTGGCTTGACGAACAGTCCGTTGCTGTTGAGTCCCAGATTCTGGACCGCGGTAAGCCGCGCACTGAGGCTTGCCTTCCTGGCCTTCACGGCCTTGTCGAATTCCCGGATGAGTCGCCTGGCTTCCCGGTCCTCGACTTTGCGCGCTTGTTGCGCCCACATTGGCTGCGCGATGGACAGCAGGCAGGTTGTCAGGAGCAGGGTTTTCATGGACGGGGGTTCCGGGCGGCGTTCAGGCCAAGAGGATCTCCCAGATGATATACCAGACGTAGCTGATGAGCAGGATCATGCCGGCGGGTTTCATGATCCTCATGTTCCTGAGGAGGAGGAACGCCACGTATACCGTCAGCACCATGGGGACCAGCATGCGGATGCCGTGCTCGGCCCATCCTACCGGAATGGGGGAGATCGTGGCCGTAACTCCAAGTACCAGCAGAATGTTGAAGACATTGCTCCCGACGATGTTGCCGACCGCCATCTCCGGGTGGCCGCGGCGGGCGGCCACAATGGACGCCGCGAGTTCAGGGAGGCTGGTGCCGATGGCGACGATCGTAGCCCCGATCACCGGCGGGCTCATGCCGAGGTCCCTGGCAACCGTGATAGCCCCATCGACGAGCCACTGGCCCCCGTAGTAGAGGCCAAGGCCGCCGGCAGCTGTCATCGCCAGGTGCGCGATCCCACTGATGACAGTTTTGTCCTGCGAGGTTTCCTTGGGGCGGCCGGGCCGCTCCCGCAACACCACCCAGATGAGGAACACGACGATCATCGTCGTCATGGCGACGCCGAGTTGCCGCGAGAACTCGTCTCCGAGGAAGGCCGCGAAGGTCAGCAGGCTGGCCGCCAACAGCCAGAGGATCTCGAAGCGCATCTTGGAATCCGATGCGTCGATGGGCCGGACGAATGCGGTCAAGCCCAGGATCAGGGCGAGGTTGGCGGTGTTGCTCCCGAAGACGTTGCCGATCACCAAACCGGTCTCGCCTTTGTTGGCCGCGATGACACTGACCACCAACTCCGGGGCCGAAGTTCCTATGGCTACGACTGTCAGGCCGACAATCAGGGGTCGAACACCCAAGGCCTCGGCGATCCAAGCCGCCCCCCGAACCAGTGCCTCTGCTCCGATGCCGAGAACCCCGAGACCGGCAAGTATCATCAGCCACGCCATGGCCGGATCGTCGCAGGCGCGGCCACGAAAAGCCATGCCACCTCGCAGAACACCTACGTAACCACTGGATTCGACCGCGGGCTATTGATTGGTGGCTGTTATCTACCGGCCCATTACGCATCGGTCACCATGCAAGCGGACCCGAGAACCCAGGCCATGAACACGCGCTCAGCAACAGCGTGTTTGACCAGGCTCGCAGGCTGGCCCTGGATGCTGCCCTCTGATATGACGAATGGTTCCCGACACCCCACAGCAGAGGATTTCTAACCCCCCATGGATCTAGTAGCTCGACCCGTGTCCTTGGCCGTCTCGTACCTTGGCCTCCTCATGCTCTCGGTTTCGCTGGTTGCGCAGGATTGGCCCAATTGGCGTGGCCCTGCGTACAACGGCTCATCACCCTGCACGGACCTGCCGGAAAAATTCAGCAAGACCAAGAGCTTGCGGTGGGCGACTGATTTGCCGGGCCCGGGTGCGTGCACGCCGGTCGTGATCGGGAAACACGTGTTCTTGTCATCTGTTGATACAGCGCGCGACCGCCTGGTCGCGATGTGCCTTGACCGAGAGAATGGCAAGGTCATCTGGAAAAAGGACGCCGGCAGTGGGTACCAACCCGGAGGAACGGGCAAGCGAACCGCACGTGGGCTCGGGCGTTCGAATTACGCGTCGCCGTCGCCGGTATCCGATGGAGAGACCGTGGTGTTCTTCTTCGGCAACGGCGACCTCGTCGCCTATGACGTCAAAGGCAAGGAACTCTGGCGCCGTAACGTGCAAAAGGACTACGGCGATTTTTCATTCCAGTGGACGTTTTCGGCGTCGCCGACGCTCTGGGAGGGCAGGGTATTCCTGCCGATCTTGCAGCGTGACACCAAGACCCACAACCTGGGTGGGCCGTCGAAATCCGCAGGCGGACCCTCAGTTGATTCCGACCGGGGCATCGAGTCGTTCATCCTGGCTCTCGACCCGAAGACGGGCAAGACGCTCTATCGCCACCTGCGACCGTCGCAAGCGCGGAAGGAGTCACTGGAATCGTACACGACCATGATCCCGCACGTCCGCAAGGACGGCCGCAAGGAGTTGTTGTTGGCTGGGGGCGATGTCCTTACCGGACACGACCCTTCCAGTGGCGAGGAGCTCTGGCGCTGGGGCACCTGGAACGAGGGGCACCGACAGGTTTGGTGGCGGCTGGTGCCGTCGGTCGTGTTCGGAAACGAAGTGGCCTTGGTGTGCTCCCCGAAGCGGCAGCCTGTCTACGCGATCGAACTCGACTCCAACAAAGGTGAACTCGATGACAAGGCTCTTCTGTGGAAGAGTGGAGGGCGTCCCAACAAGGTCTCGAGTGACGTGCCCACGCCGGCGTTTGACGGCGAGCATTTCTATGTTCTGGGCGACGTGCGCGAGGCGGTGTCCAAGGTTGAACCGAAGACCGGCAAGATTCTGTGGGCGACGGACTTGCCGAAGATCAAGTGGCGGGCTTCGCCGACAGTTGCTGATGGCCGGGTCTACATCATGAGTCACCATGGGGACGTCGCTTCGCTGGATGCGGATAGCGGCAAGATCCTGCATTACACCAAGATGGGAAACGACGGCGACGACCACATCCGCGCGTCGGTCGTGGCAGCTCACAAGAACTTGTTCATTCGCACCAACGACAAGCTCTACTGCCTGGGCAAGTAGCCCAGGTCAAGCGGTTGCCTGGTCAGGGCAGTGGCGCTGGCTCTGCGTTGGCCTTCTTGTAGTCAGGTCGCTGAAGGACAGCATCTTCCGATTCGGGAGAGCTTCCCTCGCTGGAAGCTGGCCCCGTCTCAGTTTCACGGATCTGCATGGTTCCCTGTCCGCGCCGCTCTCTTACCACACCTTGGCGCCGAGCTTCGATGGTTGCGTTCGGTACGCGACGCAGGTTGCTGGCCAGGCCCACCATGTCGAGGGTCCAAAGCGTCCACTTCGTCGGATCGTAGTGGTGCCAGTAGATGCCGTTGCGGTAGTCATGCTGGAACGCATGGTGATAGTTGTGGTAGCCCTCTCCTAAGGTGAGTATCGCAGTCAGGAAACTGTCGCGAGAGGAGTTTCGGGTCGTGAACGGCTGGCTGCCTAGTATGTGGGCGAATGAGTTGACCGAGAAGGTCGCGTGCCACTGCGCGACGAGGCGCAAGAACCCGGCAACCAGGAGAGCGCCGATCGGGTCACCCCAGCTCAAGCCGATACATGCCGGAACCACCGCGACCATCAAGATCGCGAGCGGAACGTAGTAGCGGTTCTGAAACCTGACCAGTGGGTCGGCTCGCAGGTCGTGGACCAGGCCCATGTCGCGCGGGTGATCTGGCTGAAACATGACCCATCCGATGTGTGACCAGAAGAACCCCCGTCTGGCGTCGTAGGGGTCGTCATCACGATCGGTGTGGGAATGATGCCGCCGATGGTCGGCGCACCAGCGCAGGGCGGAGTTCTGCACTGCCGCGGCGCCGAATAGCAAGAAGAAGGCCCGCACGATCCCGCGAGTCTGGTAACTGCGATGCGCGAATAAGCGGTGATAGCCGCCGGTGATCGACATGCCGCTGAAAGCAAACCAGAGTAGACCAAGGCCTAGTGTCCAGAGCGAGCACTCGACCATCACGAGGTAGACGACCGCGACGACCGCCAGCAAGTGGATCAGGATCAGGGTGGCGGAGTTGATCCAGTCGATCTGGAGTTTCTGTTTGGACATCAAGTGTGGTCTGCTCTGGGGGGTGGTACCGCTAAAAGACAACGATTCGGTTGATACAGAAGTCTGAGAGATTGGATCCCACGATTTCGTGGTGGGATCTTATTCGGGGTCTTATCGGCTCTCGGATCTTCGTCTTCCTGCTCGCATTGGCTGCTGGACACCCGCAACCCCGGACCATGAATAAAGACCTGAACGCAAGGTGCAAGCTCTAGAGGCCTTTACGGGCCGATCCTGACCGAGTCGTGCCGGCTCACCGAAGAGCGGGTGCGTCGTGTCGTGGCCGAACAGGGTCCGGGACCAGGTCACGCAACCGAGCTGCTGAGGGGGCCAGGAAACGCCTGGGTGAATCGGCCTTTAATATATTTTATATAATGTCTTACGTCGATTTTGAGTGGCTCGGAAAGGGCCTTGTTCGGGTAGCGCCGTGGCCGACCTTGCGCTGGTCAGTGGTCGCTTCGCCAGTGGAAAATTTCGGCGTGAAATCGTCTTGCCCTGGCCCGCTCGGAAACTCTACAAGTCCCCCCCTCACCTCTCAAAATGCGCAAGAAGATCACCACATGGTTCCCGCCTTGCGCACGACAACCTTTCAATCTAAGGAGCAACAGATGCTTTGCATGGCACGGAAATCTCTAGCCATATTTGTAGGCGTCGCCTTGGCGACCGGGTTGCCTGCTCAAGATCTCAAGGTCCGATGGGACAAGGGTTTGAAGATCGGGTCCAGCGACAAATCCATGGACTTCAAGATCG
>JAYZDB010000055.1:0-10563 GCA_036338025.1 Planctomycetota bacterium | reverse complement strand
GAGGACCCGCGGGTGACCCGGATCGGCAAAATGCTGCGCTTGAGTCGGATCGACGAGATTCCGCAGATGTTCAATGTCCTGGCCGGACAGATGTCCTTTGTGGGCCCACGGCCGGAACGGCCCTTCTTCGTCGACGAATTGTCCACCACGATCAAATTCTACCCTCTCCGCCTCACCGTGAAGCCGGGACTGACTGGATGGGCACAGGTCAACCTCGCCTATGCAGCATCCATTGAGGACACGATGGAAAAGCTGCGCTTCGACCTCTACTACATCAAGAACATGGGCCTCTTGTTCGACCTGAATATCATCGCTCGCACCGTCGGGGTGATTCTGTTCGGCAAGGGAGCGCGGTAGTTCTTGTAAGTAATGTCCGTTCTCAGCAGGCCAGCCAGGCTGGCCATGACGAGCTGTGACGGGCATCAATTGAGGTAGCCCGATGACCACCTGGAAGATCCTAGTCGCCGATGAACTGTCCGAGGAAGGCCTCGAGATTCTCGCCCAGTGCGGCGAACTCACCATCCACCAGGGCATGTCCGAGGACCTGTTGCGTAGCACCCTGCCCTCCCATCACGCTCTCATCGTCCGGTCCGCGACCAAGGTGACAGCCCGGGCCCTGGAGCTGGTGGACTGCCTGGCGGTGATCGGCCGCGCCGGGATCGGGATCGACAACATCGACGTGCCAGCCGCCACCGAACGCGGCATCGTGGTCATGAACACCCCGGAAGCCGGTGCCGTCACCACCGCTGAGCACGCTGTCGCCCTCCTGCTCAGCATGGCCCGCAACATCGCCGGCGCCGATGCCAGCATCCGACGCGGAGAATGGCAAAAGGCCCAATTCACCGGCGTCGAGATTCGTGGCAAGGTCCTCGGCGTGTTGGGCCTGGGCCGCATCGGCACCGTGGTGGCGGAGCGTGGCGTCGGGTTGCAGATGGAAGTCCTGGCCTACGACCCTGCTGTGTCACAAGCCTCCGCCCCGGACAATGTCCGCATCGTCGAGTTGGAGGAACTCCTGCAGACAGCTGACTTCCTGACCGTGCATGTGCCCTTGGTGCCCGCCACCCAACACCTGCTGAATGCCGACCGGTTCGCGCTGATGAAACCGGGTGCGATGCTGGTCCACGCAGCCCGCGGCGGCATCGTCGACGAAACGGCTTTGTGCGACGCCCTGGATTCTGGGCATCTCGCTGGCGCAGCACTCGACGTCTTCGAGCAGGAACCACTGGCCGAGGACAGCCGTCTTCGGACCGCCAAGAACCTCGTCCTGACCCCGCATCTGGGTGCGAGTACCAAGGAAGCCAAGCGCAACGTCTCATTGGACATGGCCCATCAGGTGCAGACATGCCTGGCCAAGGGCGTGGTCCTGAACGGCATCAATGTGCCACGGATCGCACCGAGCGAAGTCGCCCTGGTCGGGCCCTACCTCGAACTCACCAACAATCTCGCCAGCTTCGTGACCCAGGCCTTCCCTGGCCGTCTGCAGTCGCTGCGTCTGACCCTCCAGGGTGCGGTTCCAGAGTCCTCGAGCCGATCCCTGACCCTGGCGATGCTGGCTGGCGCGCTGGCCCACCAGATGAAGCAACCGGTAACCCCGGTGAACGCTGAACGGGTGGCAGAACAGGCCGAAGTCCGGGTGTTCACGGAGTCCTCCTCGATGAAGCGGGACTTCATGAATCTGGTGCGGGTCGAGGCCCTGATCGATGACGTTCGACACAACGCGTCGGGCACGGTGCTGGGCCATCGCCACGGCAGGCTGGTGGAAATCGATGGGATCCTGATGGACGCGATTCCCGAGGGTCCAGCCCTGGTGACCTTTCACGTCGACCGCCCGGGAATGCTCGGTGAGATCGGAACCGTCCTGGGACAACACGACGTCAACATCTCGCGTATGCAACTCGGCGAAGGTAAAGAGCATGCCATCGCGATCTTCAATCTCGCCAAACCCGTAACCGATGACGCCTTCGAACAAGTGACGGAGTTGTCAGGCATCCATGTCGCGCGGTCGGTGCGGTAGATGACCCCGTTTAGGAGTTTCTACTTCGACTGCGATTCGACGCTCAGCGCGATCGAGGGGGTCGACGAACTGACCCGTGCCTTGCCCCCGAATGAACGGGCCGAACTCGCCACCCTCACCCACCGGGCCATGGAAGGCCAGGTCGCCCTGGCGCGCGTCTACGAAGAACGTCTCGCGCGGGTGGCTCCCAATCAAACCCAACTGGCTGCGGTCGGACAGTTCTACATCGAGAACATGGTCCCCGATTGCGCCGCCACCATTGCTGCCTTGCAGTTTCTCGGCAAGCGGGTCGGCATCGTCAGCGGCGGGCTTCACCAGCCGGTGCTCGCACTGGCAGAGCATCTTGGAATCCCGCCAGCCGATGTCCACGCGGTAGAAGTCCTGTTCGACGCGTCCGGCGAGTACCGCGACTTCGATCACCTGAGTCCCTTGTGGAAGAACGGCGGCAAGATCGAGGTCCTGAAACGACTGCCGCCCTCCCACCGGCCAGTGTTGTTCATGGGTGACGGTGCCACCGACCTGGAGACCCGAGGGGTCGCAGACCTGTTCGTTGGCTTTGGAGGCGTCGAACGCAGAGCCTCCGTCGAGGAAGGCGCCGAGGTCTACCTCACGGGTCCCAGCCTCGCCGCGGTCCTCGACGTCGGACTGACGCCGGCAGAAAAGATCAGCCTGCAATCGGACCAGAGATTTGGTGCACTGCTACCAATCCAATAAGTATGCAACTCATGTCTGCTCACGAAGTCTTGTTCATACCGGGTCCGGTGGAGGTCGACGAGGAACTGCGTTTGATCATGGCGATGCCGCTGATCGGTCACCGCAACCCCGACTTCGTGTCCGAGGTCAAATCCGTCTGCGCCAAGCTCACCGGACTGTTCCTTACTGACACCGATCAGTCTGGCTCGGCCACGATGTTCGAGAACGCACCCGCCACCGCCTTGATGGAAGCCGGGATCCGGAACCTGGTGGCGCGCGAAGGGCGAGTCCTACACCTCACCTGCGGGGCTTTCAGCGAACGTTGGGCCAAGATCAGCGCAGCCTGTGGCCGCCAGGTGAGCACCCTGGGTGTCGACTGGGGCCAGACCATCAAGGCCGAGGAACTCCGCCAGAAATTGCGTGAAAGTGATCCGTTCGACGCCGTCTGTATTACCCAGAACGAAACCTCGACCGGCGTCTTGGCAGACCTGCAAGACCTCGCCCGAGTCTGCCGTGAAGAATCGCCAGAGGCCCTGGTCCTGGTCGACGCGGTTACCAGTCTCGGCGGCGCCGAGTTGCGGTTCGACGACTGGGGCATCGACCTGGCCTTTGCCGGCACCCAGAAATGCCTCGCACTGCCTCCCGGCTTGTGCGTCTACGCAGTATCCCAGCGCGCCTTCGCCAGCGCCAAGACGGTCACCGAGCGCGGCTTCCTGCTCGATTTTCTGCAAGCCCGCAAAGGCCTGGCTGATGGCAAGACCGCCGCCACCCCCAATGTTCCACTGGTCTTTGCCCTCTCACACCAACTGGATCGCATCACCAGGGAGACCCTGCAAATGCGCTGGGCCCGGCATACTGCCATGCGGGATGCAACGATCCAGTGGGCTGACGCCAACGGCTTCGAGCCCTTCGTCGACGCAGCCAGCCGGTCCACGACGGTCACCACGCTGCTCGCCCCGGGCCGGGATATCATGGAACTCGCCGTGCGAGCCAAGAACAGCGGCTTCGCGATGGATAAGGGCTACGGCAAGCTAAAGGGCGAGGCGTTTCGGATCGGCCACATGGGTGACCACAGCCCCGAACGGCTGCAACAGCTTCTCGACGCGCTGGTGTAGGACAGCCCCGGGCAGGTATCCTGTCGGTATGCGGCGCCTGGACCTCAATGAACATCTAGAGGACTTCTTGACCCACCTGCAGGACGTGCGTCGGATGTCTCCGAACACCCTGCGGGCCTACAGAAGTGACCTTGCCGCGTTCCTCGCCTGGTTGCCATCCGAGGTGCCGGTGCCTGATCGCCTGGATGTTCGCCGGTATCTGGTCGAACTCCAGGACCAGGAACTCAAGACCAGCAGCATCCAGCGCAAACTAGCCTCGCTCCGGGCCTTCTTCCGCCACCTCCGGGATCACGGCATCCTGGCTACGGATCCGGCTCGACTGGTGAAGGGTCCCAAGGCCGGCAAGCGGGTACCGCGCTTCTTGACGGTCCCCCAGGTCGACGCCCTGCTGAACCAACCGTTCCCAGATACCACCAATGGACTACGCGACCGGGCCATCCTGGAGTTCCTCTACTCCACCGGTTGCCGCGTGTCCGAGGCCACCACCCTGCCACTGCGCTACCTCGACCTGCATTCCGGCAGCGTGCGGGTGCTGGGCAAGGGGCGCAAGGAACGGATTGCCATGCTCGGTCGCGCCGCCTGTCGGGCAATCCAAGCCTACCTTCCGGCCCGCCAGGAAGTCCTCGTGAACACCCAGTCCCACGACCCCGGTGTCTTGTTCCTGAATCGATTCGGCCGGGGCCTGTCCGCACGCTGGATCTTCCAGGTCGTGCTCGAACACGCGCGCCGAGCAAACATCCCCGAGCGCCTCACGCCGCACGGTCTGCGGCATTCCTTCGCCACCCACCTGCTCGATCGCGGCGCCGACCTCCGAGCCGTGCAGGAACTGCTCGGGCATGCCCGCCTGGTCACCACCGAGATCTACACGCACGTCTCCATGGCACGACTTCGCGAGGTCTACGACAAGGCCCACCCGCAGGGCGCCGACGCCTGACAAGCGTCGATGGCTAGTGCGCCGGGTGCCAGTCCGGATTGAATTCCTTGCCGTCGATAGTGATTCGGATCCGCATGTCGTGTTGGTGCTTCTTGAGTTCCGCGTGGCTGAACACCCAGACATTCGCCTTGCCGGTGGCGGGAATCGGGCTCTTCTGACCCGGGATCAACAGCACGGGAGCCTTCTCGATGGTCTTTTCTTTCTGATGCGCATCGAAGACGTACAAGGTCGCGGTGCCTGCCGCCTCGTCATGCACGACCTCTAGAATCGGGCCGTGATCCGCGACATGGATAAGGTGGCCCTTGTGGAGCGGATCAAACTCATGGGAACCGTGCCCGCCAGCGTGCTTCTGACCACAAGCCAGCAGCAAGTTGATGCACAGTGCGAAGGTCAGCGTCATTCTCATGTTGGGGTCTCTTCTTCGAATTGGGGTAGGTCACTGCCAGCCCGACTGCGGGCGACAGCGAGTTGACTCGCCTTGTGTCCAAAACGCCAGAACAGACCGGGCGTCAGCAGCAAATCAATCAGGGTGGTGGTGATCAGACCACCGACAATCACAGTGGCGACCGGGTAGAGTAATTCGCGACCCGGCTGGCCCGGTGTCATCACCAAGGGCATGAGGGCGATCCCACTCGTCAGAGCGGTCATCAACACCGGTACGATCCGCTCCTGGCCGGCGCGTCGGATCATTGCCTCCGAGAACTCCTCGCCTTCCTGGATCATCAGGTGCAGATAGTGATCCAACAGCAGGACCTTGTTGCGAACCGCAATCCCACCCAGAGAGATAAATCCGACCAGGCTCGCGATCGACACATCCTGTCCCGTGACCTGGATCGCGATGGCACCACCGAGCAGGGCAACTGGAATGTTGACAAAGGTCTGCCAGACCAGGTTCATCGACCGGAAATGCCAAAACAGCAGCGCACCCATCGCCAACAGAGACAGGATTGAGAGAATCATGATCCTCTGGGCCGCCCGTTGTCGAGCCTCGAACTGACCGCTCAACACCAGCGAATAACCCTGAGGCAATCGAGTCCGGATGGGTCGCAACACGGTTTCGATATCGGCAACCACCTCGGAGAGGGACCGACCCTCGACATTCAGTTGAACAGCGATACGACGGATTGCGTTCTCCCTCTTCACGCCATGACTGGTCAAGGACTTGCGCACCGTGGCGACATCCGCCAGGTTGACCCGCCGTCCGGTCGGACTGGTCATCGGAAGATTACGGAGCTGGTCAAGATCACGACGATCCGCCGCACGCAAACGCAAGACCACGGGATAGGTAAACATGCCTGCGTTCAAACGCGACACCTCGGTGCCCTCGAGCGCCAACTCCACCGTGTGCGCAAGGTCTTCCACCTGCATCCCAAAGAGCCCCAGAGCCTCTCGTAACGGTTTGATCTCCACCTGTTCGACCAACATCTGTTGCTCGACCATCAGATCTTTGACCCCCCGGATGCCGTGAATCGATGCCTCGACTTCATGCGCCGTCCGCCGCAAGACCGACATCTCCTGTCCCTGCACCTTGATCGCCACTTGCGCAAAGACCCCCGATAGCATGTGCGAAATCAGGTGAGCCATCGGCTGTTCCGTGGCAGTAGCAAATCCAGGGAAGCGTTCCTCGATGCCCTTGCGGATATCAGCCAGCATCGCATCGCGAGTTCTCCCACTGTCCGGATCGAAGGTCACCATCACCTCCGAGACATTCACCCCCTCCGCGTGCTCGTCTCCTTCGCCGCGCCCGGTCCGCCTACCGACGTGCAGGACACCATCGACCTCCAATATTTTCTGCTCGAGGGCACGTCCAAATTGGTCAGACTTCTGAAGGCTGGTGCCCGGCGGCAGCACCAGGTTTACCTGGGCAGTGCCTTCGTTGAATGGCGGCAGGAAACGTGCACCCTGAAAGAACGTCGCCACAGCGAACACCAGCAACATGCCGAGCAGAACCGCCGCGATGCGGTGTTGGTGCAGCAGGCTGATGTCGATCAGCCTGCCGGCGATGTGCTTGAGTCTTGTGACCAGGCGCGGTTGTCGGTCCTCGGTGATGGCCCTGGCATTGGGTAGCAGGCAGTGGCACAAGACTGGTGTCACCGTCAAGGCAACCACCAGCGATGCTGCCAGGCTGAGGATGTAGGTCACGCCGATCGGCGTGAACAACCGCCCCTCCATGCCACTCAAGGCGAACAAAGGCACATATACCGCCGTCACCACCAGGGTCCCTACCACAATCGGTCTACGTACCTCGCAGGATGCTCGGTACACCACCATCAGTGGGTTGTCTCGGCCGCGATTCTCTTTCAATCGACGGAACACGTTCTCGACATCCACGATCGCGTCATCAACCAATGCGCCAATTGCGACCGCCAGGCCACCCAGAGTCATGGTGTTGATCGAGACCCCCATCAAATCAAACACCACTGCTGTCACCGCTAGAGACAGGGGGATTGCCGTCAATGTGATCAGCGTGGTACGGAAGTTCAGTAGAAACAGGAACAGCACGATCACCACGAGGATCACGCCATCGCGAACCGCGTCGATGACGTTATCGACAGCACGCTCGATAAAATCTGCCTGGCGGTAGATTCCGGGTACGATCTCAACCCCAGGCGGCAAGCTCGAAGCAATCGACTCGAGTTCCTTCTCCACCCGCTGGGCCAGCTCCACCGTATCGACCTCGGGTTGCTTCATCACAACCATGATCACTCCAGGACCGCCATCGACACCTGCGTCACCAGTACGCACCGCAGCGGGTCCAAAGACTACGTCCGCAACGTCACGCACAAGAATCGGCCGCAACGGCTCATCTCTTACCACAGCCTCGGCGAGGTCTTGCTCACCTTGAACCTGACCGTTGACGTTGATCATCAGGCCTTCGGCCCCTGACTCGTAGATTCCACCCGAAGCCGACAGGTTGGCGGCGCGGATCGCCAACTCAACATCCTGTACACTTACCCGGGCAGCCCGCATCTTCTGGGTGTCGAGGATGACCTGCAGTTGTCGAGGCGAACTGCCGTTGTTGACTACCTGGGCGACCCCCGGCACTGACAGGATCCTCGGCTTGACCACCTGGTCGGCGAGGGTGCGCAGACGAGTTGGGCTGATCTTACCGTCCACGCTCCGCAGACCGATGTGCTGCACCTGCCCCATGATGCTGGTAATCGGTGCCATCCTGGGCACGGCGCCCGGCGGCAACAGCGCCGCAACCGTCTGCAACTTCTCTTGCACTATCTGCCGACAAAGGTAGGCATCGATGTCCCAACGAAACTCGACCGCCACCATCGACAGGCCCATTCCCGAACTCGACCGAACCCGTTGAACCCCGCTGGCGCCGTATACGGCACGTTCCACGTGCCGGGTAACCAGGCTCTCGACGTCCTCAGGAACCAGGCCGTGGGCGTCCGTCATGATCGTAACGGTCGGCCGATTGAGGTCCGGCAAGACGTCCACCGGCAGCCGCAGAACCACGAAGGTACCCCAGATCGAGACCCCGATCGCCAGCATGGCAACCATCATCTGGTTGGTGAGCGAGAACTTGATGATGTAGTTCAACATCGTGCTAAACGGAATCTCAGTGGGAATGTCCGTGGTTACCGCCACCACTGGACTGTTGCATGGCGACACTCAACGCAAACGCGCCCCGAGTTACTACCCCATCGCCAGGGAACAGCGCGCCGTCGCTGGCGATTACCACCGACTCTGCATTCTCGTAGATCACATGCACTGCCTTGCGCTTGAATGAGTCACCATTTCGCAAGTAGACCACCCGGTCCACACCTTCCTTGGCGACACCATCCTTGGCGAACACGTAGACCTCGCGGTGTGTGACCAGCGGGATACGTACTTGGTAGCGCATGCCGGATCGCAAGCGCCAACTGCGATTGGTCTTCGAGCCGGAAATTTCCTTGGCGCCATCCAAGCGCTGGTTGGCGACGCGCAAGAACGCCACGTCATCGTTCGCGGCCGACGCTAGCCGGAGGATCCGGAGTCCCTGGAAGGCCGGCCCACCATTTCGCAACAAGGGCACCGCAGACACTTCTTGTGAATCCCGTAAGGCAGCCATCACCGCCGGCACCTCGTCCCCGATCGGTAGCATCCGCAACCACATTTGTCTCGGATCGTGCAGGGTGACGAGCGGATCACCCTTGGCGACCGGTTGACCCTCTCGCACCATCACCTCCACGACGTCCCATACTGCACCCGCCGGTGCACGTACCGCGAAGCGACTCTCGAGTGCACCCTGCTTCGCGAGCCAATCGACCTGGGCCACCGTCTCGCCTTGCAACAGCAAGGACGCGCAATCGATGAAGCGCGTCTGTATGGCAGGATTTGCTACCACGGTATCGACCATGGACTTGGTCACCAGGCCGGTGCTGGCAAGTTCACCGAGCAGCGCAGTAGTCCAAGGCAGATCGCGGATCTTGTCCGGTAAACTGGCTTGCAAGCGCTCTACTTCCGTCGACCACAAACCGTGTACTTGCAGAACTCTCTGCCACAAGTCCCGGCCCCGAGGCGGGTGGCCTCCGGTCTCCACCCGCTTGATCTCGGCGGCGGACAAGCCGTGATGCTGGAGTTCGATCCTCGCATTGGCGACCCGGACGGAGGATTTCTCACGATCGTACTCGAGCTGGATCTTGGTGCTCCCGGGAATCAGGGGCACCTGACCCTGGCCGACCGATGCGTTGATCTTCTCGATTCGCGAAAGTTCTTTTCGAACTACTTGGAGCTCCTGGGTTGCGGTTCGGAACTCGGTAAAGGCACGGTGCAAGGACTCACTCACCGGACTGAATATCTCCTGCGTGAACTGAAGTCGGGTTCGCGGAATCCCATCGCGGAACATCGTCAGAACTGGGGCAACTGCCTCTACGACCGATCCGGGTTCCACGGACAACTCGCCGACAATGCCGGATAGTGGCGCAGGAACCGTCCGCTGATTGAGGGGAGCATCCTGTACCACCGCTTGCACCACCCGATATTCGGTATACGACGACAGCTCAGCAGTACCCAACTCCACTCCCAGATTGCCTAAGGCCTGCTTGGTGAAAACCAGTTCGTCTGGCGGTGGTGCCGGATCGTCTACGGCAGCGTCGGCGAGCGACCTTCCGATCAGGACACCCATTCCGAGACCGGTTCCCGCCATCAGGACACTGAAAATTAGATTCCATCGAATGTTCTGCATCACTTGATCTCCACTGAACTGGGAGTCGCTGGTTGACCAGGTAGCTGGAGCAACGGTGCCCCACAAGCCTGTTCTAGTTTGCTCCACGATTGCAAGACCGCCTCGCGGGCATCGAGTTCGGCAGCTTGTGCCTCGAACACCCTGCGGAAGACCTCCGCCCGCTGACGCCCTCCCATCCGTCCGGCCGCCACCAGGACCTCGACGGAACTACGGATGGTGGCCACCATTTCTGCGACCTTGCTGCCGATCAGGCGGTATCTGGACTGCTGCAAGACCAGAGTACTGCGCGCCAGGTCGACCGTCCGCTGCAAGCCCTGAACGCGCAGGATGTACTTCTCTCGGATCGCGGTTCGAACGGTGGCGGCCTCGGCGATGCCTTGCTGGTTGCTGTCGAAGAGCGGCAATTCAATCCCAAGTGGTAAAGCAAGGCGCTTGCCGCCCTCTTCCCGCTCGTAGCTACCACCAAAGGCAAGGTCCGGATACTGCTTGCGGACCTCACGTCGTAGTGCGCGCTCAGAGACATGGTAGTCCTCCCGCAAGGCCACCAGGTCCGGGTGCTGTTGCAGGACGCTGATCAAAACTGCGACCGGGGGGATTTCCTCGGGCAGTTCTGGGATCACGCGAAGCG
>JAYZDB010000054.1:0-3667 GCA_036338025.1 Planctomycetota bacterium | reverse complement strand
GCCCGAGGCAGCTTCGCTACCGGGTTCCTGTTCGCCGTTCTTTTGGTGCCAGCATCGCTGCCGGGGCAGTATCGCGGGGCCACTCCCCGCCCGACTGCAGGCCATCGGCCGACTGGCCAGGTTCCTCGGCCCACACCCCGGGCCACTCGGACAGCGCCGACCGTGGCCAAGAAGATCCGACCGGGCTGGACCGCCACCACCGCGCCTGTTGGAAGGCCCCGGGGCGTCCGGCCGGCCTTGAAGAATCTCGTTCGGCAGCCTGACTGGATCGAAGCGGCCCGCCGACGTCACTTGCAGCAAGAGATGGATCGGCGTGAAAGATCCCGCCAGTCTCGCCGCACAAGGCAGCACGTCGAAGCGGCTCCGACTGCCAGCCCGACGCTGGAATCCGTAGAAATCGATGCGGTAAGCAAGGCTACTGCGCGCAAGACCGCCAGGGCATTTCTTGACCGGGAGTTCAAGGGGCCGGAGGTGGTCCGCGGAATTCGCAAGGTCACCAAACTACGGTGGCACTCGAAGCTGACAGATGCAGCCAGCCGTGCCCGTGCCAGTGGTCGTCCCATTCTGTGGATCCAGGCCCTGGGTGATATCGGTGGCTACACCTGAAGTGCGGCGCAGAGTTTGCGGGGCGTGTCCCTGCCGGACCAGCGGGTATTTCCGTTGCTCCAAGACCAGTTCGTGCTTGGCTGGAAGAATATCAAGCGTGAGAACTTCGTCGGAGATTCGAGTGGCTACTCGGCCCGACACTCCTGCGTCGGCACCACCAATGGCGCCGGTTCACGGAACCTCCAACTGTTCATTCTGTCCGACGACCTGGTGGTGATGCATGCGATCACCGGGTTCTGGCACCCCGCCGATCTGGCCCACCAACTACGTTTCGGGCAGGTCGCCTGGCGGCTGTACCAGGATGCATCGCGCAGCATGGCGCAAAAATGCCGGATGTACCGGCTCCTGTTGACCTCGGATTTGCGCACCCAGTCACCGGAGATGTATGCACGCAGTGACTGGCAGCATTTCGATGCGCGCCGAGAGGGCAGGGAGATCGCGCAAGACGTGGATCGGGATACCTTTGAGCGGGACTCGTACGGGCAGATCAGGCGCACGATCACCGGCGCGGCGGTCCTGAAACCTCTCAATGTCTTGATGCACGAGCGGATGGCGGCGCGTCCATTCGTTGCCCTGGAGGACTTTGACACCGAGGCTTTTGTGGATAACGGGCGCCGCCTCTACGACAACAACCGCGGCATCAGCCGTAGCGGCAAGAAATTGTAGGAAAAGATCCGGCTGGCGTATCGTCGGTGGCAAGGGCGATTATCGGTTGCTTGTGGCCAGGCAAGCATCCGGGCCGTAACCAATCTCGGTTCCCGTCCTATGCGCGGAGCCGGCGTGGCTTCGGCCCCTGTCACCGGCGATACGCTGAATCCGCTCTACCCGGTCTTCCTACAGGCGTGCTGAGGATGTACCCTATCAAGGGCCTGCCAATGTCTCCGGCTCACGCCGAACACAACCAAACTCCATGATCAAACCACCTATTCAAGCGAGCATTGCGATTCTCGCACTCGGTTCCCTTCTCGGCGCCCAGGCTGCGACTGCGTCATCGATCCAAAAGGCTCCCAAGAGTGTCCTCGATGGCTTCCAAGTTCGGGCCGCCAGCATGCAGGATCTCGACCTTCCCCAGCAGAGTGTGGCGGGTTTCGAGGTCACGGTCAGGCTGGCCGGGCGAAACATGAAGCTGGTTCTGCGCGCAAAGGACATCCGCGCCAAGAACTACAAGCTCCTGGTTTACGATGCCAATGGTCTGCACGAAACTCCCAGATCACCAAACGTCACCTACCAAGGGTCGGTTGAGGGCTATCCTAGCAGTCGGGTCGCGGCCACCCTGTTCCGTGGACAGCTCACCGCAATGATTGCGTTCCTCCCCAACCAGCCGTTGTGGAATGTGCAACCGCGGACCGAGGTCGACAAGAGCGCAAACCCGAAAACGCACGTCATGCACAGCTCCAGGGATTCCGTGGCGCCGCAACACCAGTGTGGCGTCAAGGGTCATTCGGTGCCCACCACCACCCGCCGCACCCCGACCCTGAACTCGTCGGCCGCCAACCGGAAGAAGTACGCGGAGATCGCGAGCGACGCTGACAATGCTTATTACGCGCGGAAGGGCCGTAGCGTTTCGTCAACCGAAGCAGCGGTCAACACCGTCATGAACGGTGTCGAGACGATTTATGATCGCGACGTGGACCTCAAGTACTTGATCACCAGGATCATCGTGCGAACAAGCAAGGTCTACAGCGGTACTTCCACTGGCAGCCTGCTCAGTGAGATGCGATCACGTTGGGGATCCAACCACGGCGGCATCAAGCGAGATATGGCGCACATGTTTACCGGCGTCGGCTCTTTCTCGGGCGTCATCGGCACTGCCTACCTCGGAGTGGTTTGCGGATCGAGCGCCTACGGAGTTTCGAAGGCCTACCATTCGAGCAATAGCACCAACGTCGGCCTGGTCTCGCACGAGGCTGGCCACAACTGGGGAGCCGGTCACTGCAGTGGCAACACTTGCTACATCATGTGTTCCGGCCTCGGCGGTTGTGGCAGTAACCTCACCAAGTTCGGTTCCTCCTCGAAAAGCACGATCATCGGCTTCGCCAATGGTCTGGGCTGCCTTGATCTGGATCCGTGGCTGCGCATTGGTGGTGGTATCTCTGGTCAACTCGGCAACCCTCGCTTCAAGGGTGAAGGATTCATCAAGAGTACGACCAACCCGCCGAAGATTACCCTGTCGAACTATCGTCCGAACTCCCTGGGTGTCTTCGTGATCGGCCTTACACCGCTCAAAATTTCTTACTTCGGTGGACTGTTGGTTCCCTCGCCTGATGTTGCGGTAGGCATCTCGGGCAACGGATCACCGATGGTTCTCGATGCAAGTGCATTGAAGAACGCGTCCATCGCCAACCTTTGGGCGCAGGCCTTCTATATCGACGCTGCTGCCCAGCAGGGTGTCTCGGCGACTTCGGGTTACCGGATCTTCGTCAAGTAGTTCATCTCCGGGTACGAACAAACCGGCGGGGGCGACTGGTGCCGCCCCCGCCTGTTTGCTATCCCCGTCGTACCCGCCAGAACACTAGCAAGGCGATGCAGAGGTTTGCCACAATCAGCCCGACGAGAGTCACCCAGATGGTGGCCCCCAGTCCGGAGGATTCGGATTCCTGTTCGGAAACGGATGCGTCCAGGGGTTCTGTATCGATCTCCAGTCCATCCTCGATGCTGGTTTCCGAGTAACCAAGCAAGAGATCAGCCACCGTTGGATCTACTCCCTGCTTGAACGCAAGGCCATTGCGACCTTTCGCCATGATGCTGCTCATCTCTGCTTTGACGAGCGGATTCTCGGGATCGAATCCGAGGGTATCGGCGGCTGTCTGGCGAGTGTCGGCGTCCCACCGGAGTGGAATCCGCATCCCGCGCATCCATGACCGGTCCAGACCGCACTCGCAGGATTCGCCGACCTTCGAAAGGATCCCCAGCACCGAGTCTTGGTGGAAACTCGCGCCCTCCAGAACGGAGCCAAAACGCCGTCCACGCCCCGTCTGGCCGGCAACCGACGGGTCGGCACCAACTTCCTGTATCCCGAGCGACCAGAGCAGGACCTTCTCTTCGGCTTGCGCAGTATGCG
>JAYZDB010000053.1:0-18548 GCA_036338025.1 Planctomycetota bacterium | reverse complement strand
TCACCTTCCGCACGTTCCAGGACGGCGGCGGCATACCACTTCTTGCCGTCGTGGCTGATGGCCACGTTCAGCATGTCGCGACCGCTCGGGAATTCCCCGGTGCCTCGCGTGTGGTTATAGACCAAGAGATGCCTGCCGTCGGCCAGGGTGACTGCGTCGGTGCCCGAATTGGGATTGGGAAGTCCGGTCGCATCGGGCCTGGTCCACGTCTCGCCCAGGTCCTCTGACCAACTCGTCACGACCGAACCCTCCTTGCTGCGGCACAGGATCTGTAGCCGATTGCCGGGATGCACGAGGATGCTCGGTTGGATTGCATTGAAACGCTTCGCGTCGTGGATTGGTCCGATCCGACGCCATGTCTTGCCGAGATCACTGGTCCGCTCGAAGTGGATCCGCCACCCGGCGTATTCTGTGCTCGAACCGCACAGGATGTCCCCGCCGGCTAGTTGGATCGGCTTGTTCTTGACTGGGCCATCGATTCCTTTTGGCAAGCGCCAGGGGGATTCGAAACCGATACCGCCATCATGCGATCTGGTCATCATTCCCCACCACTGCTCCGGGTCAGGTCCGCACTTGTAGAACAGCAGGAGCGGTTGGATGACGCCGTTCACCGGGGCGGGCTGGAACAAGACCGGATTCCAACAGGGATACCGGTGTGGTTGGTTGTTCGTGTCGGCGGGCTGCACGCCGTTCGCGACTTCAATCGGCGTTGTCCACCGGTCTGCAACCCGTCGTGAGATCCAGATCCCGACGTCGGGGCTTTTTTCGTGCGCGCCACCGAACCATGCCACGACGAGACCGTCCCTTGACTCTGCAATTGTCGAGGCATGGCAGCGCGGAAATTCAGCCGTCTCGAAGATGAACTCTCCGGTAAGGAATTTCACCTTTGGCACCGAGCAACCCCCGGCGATCAGCGCGACAAGAACGACCGACCTCATCGCTCGGACTCTAACCGACGTACGGTTCACGCCTATCGAACGATTCGGCGCGAGTCGCCGCCTGATCGATTCAGGCCGCCGTACCCCGCCGTGGTTTCGGCGTGTTGAAATCCTCGGCACGGTCCTTGCTCAGTCAGTATTGCGAGGTTTACCCATGAAATCCCTGAACTATCTCTGCTGGTGTCTGCCCCTGTTGTTTCCCTCGGGTGTGGATCTGCGTTCGCCGGTAACAGCCACGATTCGCGTAGGAAAGTCGCATCGGGACGTTCCCGACAAGTGTTGCTTGTTCGGAAGGATCAAGGTGGTCGATTCCTTCCCGGATGTGAAGATCAAGCTTGTGTCCTCTTTCCCTGACATCAAGGTCAAGCTTGTGTCCTCTTTTCCGGACAAGCCGGGCAAGTGGAAGTTTGTGGACTCGTTTCCTGACTTCAAGATCAAGTTCGTGGACTCTTTCCCTGACTACACGATCGAGTACGTCGACAACTTCCCGAGCTGCAAGTGATGTTTGGACGCGGGCCCAGCCCTGCGTGCCATTCCGGAGATGGTCTCAATCCGTACGGAGCGATCCCCTCCTACGCCGCTGGCACAGTTTGCAGTTCTCATTGAGTGAGGGCGAACGCACAGTAGCCATAGACGGCGGCTTGGTAGAGGAAGACGAGGGTGAGGCAGTGGTAGCCGGCTTTGTAGAACCAGGTGGTGAGGTACTCGCTGGCATCGAATACGAACAACTGTACCAGGATCCGCAATCCCCAGAACACTGCGACAAAGGCGCATACCGATCGGGCCAGGGTTCCGCCCGCTGCCAACTCGCGGTAGTTCACCGCTGACAGCACTCCGAATGCGGCGATGGTAAGCACGATGAAGACCCCGTAGACCCAGAAGAGCCTGCGCAGGAACGGACTGAGCTTTGCCAACTCGCCTTTCCAGTCGAGCGTTCTGGGCACCATGGCCGAGGCGATCAGGGTGAGGAAGTGCAGAACACCACCGACGAGGATCAGGATTTCGATTGTTGTCATAGTGCACCGATCACTTGCAGGAAGGGGTGGATCACGCCGGTGACAAAAGGCTCGTGAAACAACATCGGCAGGGGGCTCAAGATGCACACGGCCATGTAGAGCCATCCGACAGCGCCACGCCCCAGGCCCATGCGGCGGCCGACACTCGAGCGCTCGAAGAGTACTCCGACGCCCTGCAGGAGAAAATACGCCGTGGGGCGGCCATAACAGGCGTTGGCCGGTAAGGAGATGATCGCGTCGTGGACCAAGCCGCTCACCAGGAAGACCAGCAGCACTGCCCCTGTCACTCCGATGCGCCGGTAGGCTGGGCTGAACAGGAAGCTGTGCGCGAGGTCGTTGAAAGCAAGATTCCAGCGCTCCGACCAGAACTCACTCAGGGACTTGGCCCTGGTGGGGGCGTTCATGATCGGTTCTGCCCGAACACCAACGCTCTGCCATGCCAGGGCCAGGAGATGGAACGAACCAAAGTGCAGGAGCAGGATCAGGCCGACCATGCCGCACCATCCGGCCAGCAGCGGATTTCCCGCTGCCTGGGGGGTCACGCCCCAGAGGATCGCGCAAGCAGATCCGGTCTTGAGCAGGGCGGCTAGCCATTCCGCACCGCCAGGTTTGGCGGCGCGTTTCGCCTCATCCGTGAAAGGTCGCACCTTCATGCCGGGCCAGAGGAACAGGTATCCGAGGGAACCTCGCAGTCCGATCACGGCGCCGTGCGTCCAGGCCTTCCAAAGGGTCAGCCACTTGCAGCCGGCGAACATGGCGAAGCCCAGCACCCACATGAACAACCAACTCTCGGCGAAGTCATCGCGGAGACAGGCGGTGACGGTCACTAGCGTTGCCAGAGGTAGCCAACCGACCAATGTCCAGCCGCCCCGCCAGGTGTTCGAGTGTGCATGGACCGAACAGGTGCCTGAGATGCAGTTTCGCCGGGCTGCTATCCAGCGGTAGGCCTGGTCGAGCAGCCAGTGTACGCCGGGCACCTGCGCAATCAGCCACAGGGGCCAGCACCACCAGATACGTCCCCAGATGAACACCAAGGCATCCGCCGCACCACGGACCCGACCGGAACTGCTCAACACCCGCATCTCCTGGAGGAGTTCCTGCTCGGGCAGATCCAGTTGGTTCCTGACCCAATCTTCCTGTAGAGCGGCGAAACCAAAGCCCCGTTGTTCCAACGGTCTCCGCCATCGCTCCACCATACCGATGCAAAATCGGCAGGTGCCGTCGTAGAAGAGCCAGTGTTCCTTCTGTGCAGCCATGCTCGTGAACAAAGTCAGCGAAGGTCTTCACCTAGCTTGCGGGGTATGCACTACAGATAACCCGAGTTCTCTCACATAATTTCAGATGGGTGCCTGTGGGGGGCGAAGTGCGGGGTAGCTGTCTTGTGGACTCCGCGCCTCTCCACCCTGCGGTGGGTGACGGACCCTTTCCCCGCCAAAGGCACCTTGGCATCGGATTCCTCGTGTCAGTGTCGGGTACCCCCGACAAACTGTCGATGCAACGGCTAGACTTGCGATAGCAGAGGCTCTACAGCTCGTGCGAGCCATCCCACCGAACCACTCATGACCGATCCCGACAAGAAGCTCTTGGACTCGCTCCCGGAAGAGCTTGCCGACCTTCCGTTCGGGAGTCCCGAGTTCAAGGACGCCAACGAGCGGCTAGCCCAGGAGGACATGGACAACTGTGCCGAGGTCATGCGGGCGATGCCGACCTGGGTCAACCTGACCGGTACCACAGTCTGTAATCTGAAGTGCTTCATGTGCAATCAGGCCTTGGATCCGGACATTCCCAAGTGGTTCATGAAGGACGAGGTCTACCAACGAGCGGTGGCAGAGCTCTACCCCTTTGCCAAGATGGTGCAGTTTTCGGCGTTCGGCGAGCCACTGATGACACCGCAACTCGACAGCAAACTCGATGACCTGGCTCGTGCAAACACGAAGCTCGACATCATCACCAACGCGACCTTGATGAAGGACCAGAAGACCCGCGACAAGCTGCTGCGTGTCCTCGGTCACGTCATCTTCTCTCTCGATGGAGCCACTGCCGAGACCTACAACCAGGTCCGCATCGGAGCGGACTTCGATCGGGTGGTGGCGAACATCGAAGCGTTCTGTGCGAGTCGACTCGATTTACCGGAAGCGGAGCGACCGACCCTGGGTTTCAATTTCATCCTCATGCACCGGACGATCCGAGAGGCGCCGCAGTTTGTGCGTCTGGCTCACGCATTTGGTGCGCAACAAGTTACTTTCAACCACCTGGTGGTGTTCGATGACACCCTCAAGGATGAGTCGCTGCAGTTTCACCAGGACCTCTCTAATGAGTGCCTGACGGAGACCCGTCGGCTCGCGGACGAACTCAAGGTCAATGTTACCATGCCGCCGCTGTTCAATGCCGCCGACAATGGTGGTGTAGGCCTTGGGGTGGGGTCTGAGCCGATGCCGACGCCGCGTCAGGTCGATGGCCCAGGCATGCCGACCGTGAAGTGCATGTTCTTGTGGAAACGGGTCTACATCGGCGTCAACGGCGAGGTGATCCCGTGTTGCCTGGCCGGCGTGCCGTCCTTTGGCAACATGCTGGACGACGGCTTCCAGGCGGTCTGGAACAGCGAGACCTACCAGACTTATCGTCGGCATGTCTACACCGAGTCGCCGCACGGGATGTGCAAGAACTGCTACCTGATCTACCCGAGTCCCGACCAGGTCGAGGCAGAGGGATTCCTGAAGTTCTGACCCAGTACGGCTGTTGTCGTGCGTGTTAGATCACAAACTTCATCACAGCGACCATGACACCAGTCAGGACAAACCCTGCGGTGATGACGCCCTTGACTGAGGCGAGGTGTTTTTGGAACGGTTTGCCAGCACCACTGAACGCGCCGGTAATTTCGGCGACGCCGACAACGACGAAGGTGAGGATCCAGTACATCATCAGGTTGGGATTCTCACCGGCGCCCGCGGCGACCAAGGGGTAGTGATTGGCGGCGCCCATGCAAAAGAGCATCGGGATGGAAAACAGGGTGTTGGTTCGTGATGCCATGCCCGCGCGTGCGCCGCGGGAGGCAGCATCGGCAATGGCCTGGCCGCCAGATGCGACCTGTTCAGCGGATGCGATCACGACTTTCTGTGCTGGCCAGATGATGAACCACACGTTGAACCACATCAGCGTGCCCATCAGCCCGCCAGTCAAGATGATCGTCATGTAGGTGTTGTCCCAGGGGATCTTGAACACGTGGGCCTTCATCGTGACGATCGCGAGGCCGCTGAGAAAGGTGAACATCGCACCCCAGCGGAACCACCAGAGTGCATTCGGGACCAACCCTCGAATCATGCTGCTGCGGACATCGCCGTCACAACTCTTGAAGAACGGGGTCTGCACGAAGTTGAAGTAGTAGAGCATCCCGATCCAAGTGATGCCGGCGAGGAAGTGCACCCAGCGCAACAGGAATTCAATCAGTAGGTTGTCCATTGAGATTGTCGGGGGTTGGTTCTCCAGGAAATCTCGCGACAGGTTCCTGGTGCTCAGACCAAGATGCCACCCAACCGCGAAACCGGATTCTAGGACCGCGGATTGGTGTTTTCGAGGGCTTTCCAACAGTGCATGTTTCGCCTCCTAGGTTCGCCAAGGCCCGGATTCCCGATGCAGGTTCCCCGCGACCCGGCTTAGTCTGTCGGTTCCCAGCCCAGTGGAGATGCCCATCATGAACAGCCGAAATGTCCTCTTGCCAGTCAGCCTTCTCGGCGCATGGGTCCTGCTCGGGCAGTGCGCTCCCGCGGACCACGCTGAAGTCGGAAACAGACGGGACTCTCGCCGCCCAGAGGCGACATCGCTGCTGGGGAAGCCGCTGTTCTCAGATTCGGGGGACCCGCAAGTCCTGTCCGCTATCGATCGCGAACTCGATGCCGACCCCGACAACCCTGAGGTCCTGCTGCGCAAGGGTCTGGCCCTTGAGGACGCTCGTCGATTCAACGAGGCCATCGACCTGTATTCGCGATGGCTGGTCCGGGAACCGACGAATGTCGCGCTTCTCCGTCGGCGCGGCCACCGCTACATCAACATACGAAAGCACGCTGCTGCGGTCGCGGACCTGAAAAAAGCCGCCGCCTTGCATGAGTTCAGGAAGGTGGAGCACCTCGGATACAAGGACAACCTGCACTGGGCCATCGGGTACTACCTCGGGCTCGCCTATTACCTCCAGGGCAACCTGGACCAGGCACTGGCGTCTTTTGAGCACAGCTATATCTATTGCGCCGACAAGACGTCCTTGCTCGCTTCCACCAACTGGGTCCACAACATCTTGCGCCGCCTGGGCAGGTTCGACCAAGCCCGCAGGATCCTGGAACCGATCGATGAATCCTCTGGGTTCTCGGGGAACTACTACCGAAACATCCTGGTCTACAAGGGACTGCGCAAGGAGTCGGATGTTTTTAACGAACAGTCCGCCCGCGGGTTCGTGCTGGGAACCATGGGGTATGCGATGGCGAGTTGGCGGCTGAGCAACGGTGACGAAGCTGGTGCAGTGAGATTGTTGCGGAGAGTCGCCGGCAGTGAGTCCTGGCATTCCAACGGTGTGATGGCTGCCGAGGCCGATCTCGCTGCCAGGAAATGATGTGGAATCGGTGGTGACTCCGTCGCGGCAAATCCCACCAGCAAGAGTGTGGTACAGAAAGAAGGCCAGCTCCTTGCGGAGCCGGCCTCCTCTCACCCGTCCCGGGTCGGGACGGCGCTACTAGAAACTAGTTGCCAAGCCGGACTGCGTGGCCAGCGGTCGCGGCAACGCCGAGAGCGTTCGCACCAACGTCCACGTTTGCAGACTGCAGCGCGACACTGGCACCCACCAACGATGGAGTGTTGGGGATGGTGACCGGCAGCGAGAAGCTACCACCGGCGTTCGGGTACCCGATCGTGAGGACGATCGGAGACGTGAACAACCCACAGGCTGTCGGACCGTTGACGGGGTCGGCATTGACCATACCCATTCCGGTCAGGTCGATACCACCGACGTTGGCAATGCCAACAAACAGCCAGGCGGGGCCGGATGTCGTGGTCATGCCTGCGATGTCGATGGTGCCCGATGTGCCGAGCTTCGGTTCACCGGAGAGTGACATCGTCGGAGCTGCCAGGCTGCTACCAAGGCAGCCATAGCCGAACGGGCCGTTGCCAGCCATATCATCCTGCTGGTAGTAGATAGCACCGTTCCAGATACGCGGGTTGAACACGGAACCGCTGAACTTGAGGTTCTTGCCGACGCCCAGGGCCAATGCCAGATCTGCGTTGCCGAAGTTCTGGTTCGTACCGTTGCCGTTCGTATAGGCCACACCACCATCACTGATGATATACATGCCGTACTTGCCTGTCGGCAGGTAGAAGTCGTCGGTGTTGACGTGTGTCCTGGAGCCATAGCCACCAGTAGCAGCGGTAGCGGCGCCAGCAGCTACCTGCACCCACTTGTTGGGCAGGTTGTCGTTACCGATGTAGCTGCCCGGGGTCACCCAGACTTCAATGTTCCTGGCACCGGCGAGCCAGAAGCTCATGTCGAACGACGTGATCTTCAGACCCTTCGGGTTCAGGATGTCGACATCGAACAAGTTACCAGAGCCAGGAGAGGAGAGGCCGTTGCCGCCCAAGAAGCCTGTCTCGAGCTTGCCAACACCGACTTCGATCAAGTCCGTGTAAGTGACCGAATCCTTGCTGCAGGGCGTCTTCACGTGGAGCGTCACAGAGTAGGTGCCGTTCTTCGTGTAGATGTGCGTTGGGTTCTGCAGATTCGAGGTGCCACCGTCGCCGAAGTCCCAGGACCAGGCACTCGGACCACCAGTGGTCTCGTCAGTGAATGTCACCGACAGCGGCGCAAACCCGGTTGTCGCGCTCGGGCTGCCCGCGGCAGTTACCTGGCCGGCATTGATGATCTTGTAACCCGGTTTTGTGGACTTGGATTCTGCCGAGTCGATCACGGTTAGAATGGGATCCCAGACACCGCACTTGTAGACGTGGGAAGTGGTTGCGCCAGATCCGTTAGGGCTGCTGTCACCGAAGTTCCAAGTCCGGACGAGAACGCCACCGCTCCGGGAGCTGTAGCTGGTGTCCTTGAAGTCGACTTTCATGCCCGCAGGGCCGAGCGTCGGGGCAGCGTCGAAGGAAGGATACAGACCTGCAGCAGGAGTGTGACCGATCTCAACGACGTGAGACGAGTGCAGCTGCGGAGACGCGTTGGCTGCGGTCGGGCTCGATGCCGTCAGGTTCCAGAACCGGCAGCCGTTTGCTGGAGGCGTCGCGGTGGCGGTGTATTGGAGGTCGACCGAATACGAAGTTCCACCAGTCCATGCGCCCGTCGGGATATAGAAGTCGATGATGAGGTCGTTGCCCGAACCTGGGTCGTAGAGGAAGGGAGTCGTCAGCGCGACATCGACATAGAACTCAGGCTGCGGGATTCCGCCACCAGTGATCGGGGAGGGCTTGAGAACGGCGTTGCCGTCCAGGACCCGCGTGCGATCGGCACCGTAGTTGGCGTCGAAGGTCACGGATGCGGTCATCCAGTCGTTGACGGAGGTGCCCATATCGATCTTCATGGCATAGGTTCCGCCTGTCCAGGTGGCGGTCGCACTGCCGTTCGCACGGCCCTTGAGGTTGTTGATGAGGATTGGGTAGTTGATTCCGGCATCGGTGAAGTGCGTGCTGTCATAGACATACATCACGCGAATTTCGCCGGTGGTACGGTTCCAATGGTAGGAACTCGAGCCATAGCCCTCGACGGCCGCGAGACCGTTGGGAATGACGTGTGCTTTCTGCGCGTAGGTCGCCGGGACGAGAGTGAGGGCACACAGCGCGCCCAAGACAGTTGGGATCCTTGACATGGGAATTGCTCTTGAGATGAGGTTGGAGGAAGGAAACGAATCCGTGTCGGTTCGCTTGCGATTCAAGCATACCCCGACACTCAGGGCAGGACGGCGTTCCGGGATCCAGTTGCAGAGGCAGGTTCGAATAGCAACCGGCTCTGGGACGAGGTTTCCGACATACACCGGGGCTGCAACAGCCCCAATTGTTGGATAAATCAGCAGTCGGCGCAAGCCTCGGCCATCGTGGGTGCTGGGGAAAGTTGCCCCGGCCAAAGTGCCGTATTCGCCGATGCCATTGGAGCCTCGGACGATCTCGTGTGCGAAGACGCCCTCGATTGCGTTGCGCCGTTGAGGATGAGTTGTTATCGACCCTCGGATCGGGTACAGCGCCGGAGGGCATGGTGTAAGCCCGGTGCCTTGATGGCGCTCAAGCGTATTGGAACCTGAAATTATGGGTCACGCTCGTCGCGGATTTCGACCGTGACCATCAAGCGTCGTCTCGATTTCGATGGCTGGTCCGACTGTCCGGGGGCAATCCTGGCTGCCTGGCCTCTGGACGTAGCTCCGACCGCGAGTGCACCGACCACGCCCGCTATCCGCCGACCTTGAACTCCACGGCGTTGGTGAGTCCAGCACCCTGACTCGACGGGCAGGCGATGAAGAACTGCGCGCACAGGCTGACGTTGCAGAGGCTGAGGTCGTTGGGCACCGGCGCCGGCAAGACCGTGCCACCAGCGCACGCACCGCCGGTCGCAAGGGAGAAGCTGCCAAGCAGGATCGGTTGGCCGGCGGCGATCGCTGGGTGGATTGCACCACACAGCCCTGGGAGTTGTAGACCTGGCCATCGACATTGACCGAGGGAGATGTAGAGCGAGGCGGTTCCACCAGGAGGCCCATCGGAAATCTGCAGAGACATGTTCTGGTTGCCGAGCACGAGGTCGCCGACGACTTCGAACTTCATGCTGGCACAGGTGCCGCAGCTTGCCGGCAGGCAACTCACTCCTACCGAGGAGTTGCTTGATTTGGGCACGTAGGCGAGGCCCGCCCAGGTTTGCCGAGGGACGGCGAACTTACAGCACGGCTTGCTGGCGTTGAGGTTGACCGGGCTGCTGAGATTCGACAGGTCCATCAACAGGGTTACGGTGCCCTCCGTGGTGTACAAGATCTGCGAGCACGAGTCGTATGCAAGGCCCGATAGTCCTCGAGTGGTCGTGCCGCCGCACGGTCTGAAGGACGGCAAGGTGAACTGTGTCGTTGGCACCAGGCACAAGAGCGGCGAGGTAATGTGGTGTATCGTGTTCGTGGTGCCGGCGGCACTGGTGATCGAAGTACTGAACAAGATCAGGTCGCGGACCTCGTCGTAGGCAACACCGCCGGCGGTGGCGCCTGTGGCCAGCGCGATCGTGCAGGATTTCCTGAGCAGCACCGGCGGGCATGCCGAAGTGTCGTAGAAACGCAGCATCAAGCTCCTGCCGTTGCTCGTCGGGAACACTTCGAGCTGAATCAACTCCCGATTCCGGTTGGAATGGGCCAGACCAGTGACAGCAGTACCGGTTGCTCCGTTCATCGTTGGAGCGAATGTGCAGGCTTCCTGGCCGCTACCGATGTTCTTGAGCACGATGGTCTTGCCGTTGCTCAGCCAGACTGCTTGTCGCGCAGCGTCGTAGGCAGCGCCGCCGTTCTTCGTCATCCGCATCGATGTGCCGCGGCGCACAGGAGTCGGGCAGGTGCCAATGTCCTGGGAGTAGAGATAGCCGATGATGCTGATGACCGGGCCACCCGGTCCGGTGTAGCCAACCAGTTGGCCGCCGAAAGCAGTCGATTGGGCCACGGTGTTAGCAGCGAGAACGAGACTTGCGACGCCGACGAGAAGAGTCTTCATATGACGGTTGCAACCGAGGTGGGATCTGGAGGACTCGTCAAGTCTACAGGAGATCAGGTTGGCCTGGGAGAGTCAGGGGTCATCCTCAAGTCCCGGCCGTGCAAGGGACCGCATTTCCCGTGTTTCGGCGGTAACGAATGGCGAGCAAGCCAGGCGATCGGCGCTTCTTCCCCGAGTTTGCCGGTACGCCAGGAGTTACTTCTTAGGTAGATCCGAGACTTTCTTACCGTTCTTGTAGATGCCGCTCGGACGGGGGACGAGGGTGCCATCCAAAGCTCTAAAGACCCAGCGACCGTGCTGGATCCCATTCTTGAACTCGTGTTCACCAGCGACCTGGCCGTTGGGGTGCCAGTGGATCCAGTAACCCTCCTTCTTGCCGTTCTTGTAGGAGCCAAGCGACTGCTCCTGGCCGTTGCTGTGCCACCCTCTCCACTGCCCTTCCCGATGCATGTCCCTGTACATGCCTTCGGATTGCTTCTGACCGGTCTCGTGCCAATAGGTCCACAGTCCGGTGTGCCTGTCGTTTTTGTACTCACCCTTGTGCTCGAGTTTCCCGTCCGTGTGCCAGCCGGTCCAGGGTCCCTCTTTGTTGCCGTTCTTGTAGTTGCCGGCTGATTGCTTGCTGCCGTTTGTGTACCAACGGGTCCAGAGCCCCTCTTTCTTTCCGTCCTCGAACTTGCCTTGCTCCAACTTCTCGCCGTTCTTGTGCCAGAAGATCCACTCCCCGACTTCTTTTCCGTCGGCGCCACCCAGGAGGTGGCCTTCTGACTGTTTCTCGCCGCTCGGATATTGTCTTAGTGTCTTTTCCTGGTCAGAACATCCGACAACAAGGATGAAGCTGGCGAGGCCGATGGTGGGGAGGTGGAGTGTCTTCATGGAGTTCCAGTTTCGCTGACGTCGTGGTTGTACCGCAACGCGATTCTGGAGTTGTTGGATGTGAGGTCTGCCAGGGGAGTTTTGTCCCGAGAGCGGGTGGGTTACAGTGCCTGGTCCTCGACCCAGGATTCTTGACCATGCAGATTTCGACCACTGTGCCACTGTTGGCCTGCTTGAGCCTGACGGCGCCCGTGGCTGCACAATCGATGAGCGGAGTTCTGCCTCCGCGCGTCGCAGAACACTGGGGCTGGAAGAACCGCGATTATCCAATGGGACGATCATGGTGTCGTACCCAGGTACGGATCGACCAGACCATGTTGCCTGGGAATCTGAAGCTGCCCGCGATCGTCAGCAGCATCGGGGTCCGTCGGTCGACTGGCCGAACGGCATTCAAGGCGGCGACGATCCAACAGGAGATCTGGTTTGGTTCGACCAAGGCGACCAATTCGTCGATGACGACCAACTTCGCGACCAACCGGGCCAATGCGACGAGTGGAACCGTCGTAGTTCCAAAGCGGTTGATCAACCTGCCCGCCGCTGTGTTTGGTAGTCCGCGGGACTTTGTGATGATCCCGTTTCAGTCCTCCTATCTGTTCAACGGTCCGCACTTGTTGGTTGAGTTCAGCAACACCGACACCTCGCAGAAGCTCAACGGTTGGAAGACAGACTACGTCGGGACGATCGGATCCGGGATCCGCACCTACTTTGGTCTCCCATGCACCGGTGGTGGGGTGACGTCGGTTTCTTCTTCGGGTGGTTCCGGCAATTACACGCTCGGATCGACGATCAACTTCTGGAGTGGTCAGGCCCGTCCCGGGGTTGCGGTCAGCCATGTGCTGGGACTCAGCCCGACCAATTGGGGAGGCATTCCGTTGCCTCTGGATTTCACTCCGCTCGGTGCACCCAACTGCAAGCTATACGTCGACGCCCTGCTGATGACCGGGTTCACCCGAAATGCCAGCGGTCAGGTCAGCCGCAAGCTCACGATCCCGAATCTGGCCTCGCTTACCAACCTCTCGTTCTACACGCAGTGGGCCAACCTGGATCCCACGGCGAATGCGTTCGGTATGAACTTCTCGGAGGCGACGGCGATCACGATCGGGGGACCGAGGATTACCGGTATCAATAGCTTCCGCCTCGTCAGCAGGGACAACAACACCAGCAGCACGGGCGAGAAGTTCAACCACGAGATGCCGGTGCTGAAGTTGGTCTACTAGCGACGACGACCGTCGGGCGGCTCGAACATGCCGCGTCGGCGACTACGCAGCACCTGGCCGGTTTCTTTCCTTGCCAGCTGGCGTTGGACGGAGTTGGTCCGGACTTGCAGGAACTCCAGCAAAGGCGGGCCCACGCCGCGTAGACTCGCCAATCACTTCACGCCACTGCGTGCCGTGACCAGGTTCTTCAGGCATGTGTGGGCCTGTTTTGCCATCGCCTGGTGGAATTGGAGCATCTTCTCGGGTGGCGGCAACTTGTTGCGCCAGGTCTTCAGATGTTCTGCGGTCGCCTTGAAGATCTCGTCTTCCGCGGGGTATGTCCGCTCCCAGATCTTGGGAAGTTCCTTGGTGTTCAGGTAGCGCGCCGGCGATCGCCGACCTTCTTTCCTGCGGGTGATGTAGCCGTCCGCAGTCAGGCTGATGGCGGCATCGCATAGCGGGCTGTGTTCCTCGCCGTCCAGCTCCGGTGCTACCGCGCCAGTCCGCACCCAACAGGGCACCGCGACGGAGAAGATTGGCTCGCCGAGAACCACCCAGAACGTAGTGAGATCGGGATGTTCCGGGGCTCGTACACCGTGGAACACCACGGCCGAGCGTGTGCTCGGCCGTGCAATGCACTTGTTGTTGTCCAGCATTCCGGCTGGGGCCTTGCCCACTACCTGCTCAAGCGGGACCGAGAATGGCTTGCCGTCCGAGTCGGCCAGATCGCGACAGAACTGCCGCAGCAGATGTCGTGCAGTCAAGTTCTCCTTGGCGACCGCGGCTTTGCAGATCGAGTTGCCGCGTTGGTAACGCTCGATCGATCTTGCTCGAGTCCTCGCGTTGTCTGCTGACATCGCGAAATTCGACCGCACGATGAAGCCCTCGGGAGCGACCTTCGGATCGCTTGCGTCAAATCGCTTGTGCGTCGTTGCACCGGTCTCGAACACCATTGCTGCACCGGTGGCGTCGATGACGCCGAAGTTCGCACGGGTTCGTCTGCCGGTCTCGGCAGTGCGTACCAGCATGGCTTCCAAGTCGGCCACCGTTGCGCAGGTGCGCAGCGCGAGCTTCATGAAACCGCCGTTGCCCATGGCACGCCTCTCGCCCCGGGGCAGGTCTGTTGAGAGGGAGTTCATGATGCAGAATCCCTTCTCGTTGACTCCGGCCCAGGCCGATGAGTCTTGACCGGCCGTCACTAGCGCCAGGTACTTGTACTTTCCGTCGGTAAAGTACACGACTTCGTTGTTCTTTGCGTTGGTGTCACGGGTCTTCCAGAGCAGCGGACGATTGTCAGGAGTGGCCTTGCCACACGCGACGCCGACAGTGCACTCTTCAAGGATGTCGAGATCCTGCACCTGGGCGGGCAGCAGGACCGAAAGCGCGATTGCGACGGGGGGCAGACACCAGAAATGAACTTCTCTGCGCATAGCGCACACGTTAGCGGAAGGCACAGTCGGTGCCAGATGCGTGTGGTGAAGTCCTGGTCTATCTGGGCCTGAAATTGCCCGGGATCCTGTTGTCTGCCAGGATCATCGTGTTGCTCCCATACCAAGGTGATCTGAGACCTGGGCCGACCGGTAGTCTCTCGAGCTAAGCCGAGGACGCGGAGCCCGAACTGAGATCAGATGCGCTGCGCGGTCGTTGTTGCGACCCTGACCAGGCTGCGGTGCCGGGTTCGGCGGGACTCGTGCAAGCGTGGACCGAGTGGGCTATACCGGAGTCATGCGTATTTGCGCGGGTCTGGTCCTTATCGTTCTTACCGGCTGCCAGTTGCCGACGGTGTCCTCAATCCAATGGGAAGAACTCACCGCTGCTACTCAGTCCAACTTCCGCGGCCTGCATGTTGTTGATGACGAGGTCATCTGGGCGAGCGGTAGCAAGGGCACGATCCTGAGATCTGTCGATGGTGGAGCGACGTGCCAGGTCTGCAAGGTACCCGGCGAGGAGGCTGGGGAGTTACGGGACATCCATGCTTTCGATGCTGAGCATGCGGTGTTCCTCGCCTGCCAACCGGCCCGGATCTACCGTACCCGCGACGGTGGTCGGACGTTTCAGTTGCTGTATGAGGCTACGGACCCAAAAGCCTTCCTGGATGGCATCGCGTTCTTCGATGAAAACCGCGGGCTGGCATTCGGTGACTCACTTGGACGTCGTTTCCAGCTCTTGCGCACGGTCGATGGCGGGAAGACCTGGCAGCAGGTTCCCGACGCGGGCCTGCCGGAGGCGCTGCCAGGAGAAGGGGGGTTTGCCGCCAGCGGTACCTGCTTGTCTGTCGATGCGCGGGGTTGTGCATGGATCGTCACCGGCATCGCTGGCGCCCGTGTGTTCCGTTCGGTGGACTTCGGCCTGTCCTGGACGGTTGCGGACACGCCCTTGTTGCATGGCCCGTCGGCGGGTGTGTTTTCCCTGGCCTCGAAAATTGACGGGTCGGCAGTGATCGTTGGTGGTGATTACAAGAGACACGACTCGACCGAAAGGAATGCAGCGACCTCGATGGATGGAGGTTTGACCTGGCGTGCGGTGACCGCGGCACCGCCAGGAGGGTTTCGTTCTTGTGTTGCCTGGATACCTGGCTATCGGCAGGCATGGATCACGGTTGGTGAGTCCGGGGCGGACCTGTCGATAGACGGTGGCAGTAGTTGGTCCAAGATCAGCGATCGCGGTTACCACGCTGTCGCCTTTGGTCCGGGCGGCGCAGGCTATGCTGTTGGAGCTGGCGGACGATTTGCGCGACTCCGAGTCCACAAGTGACGTGGGGCTCAGGAGCCGCGCTCGCGACTCTCAGTAGACCTCGATCCGGACGCCATTGGAGGCGCTCATCCCCAAGGCATTGGACCCCGGGTCCAGGCAGAACCACTGCGCGTAGACATTGGCGCCGCGAAGCTGCGGGTCGTTTGGAATCGGCAGGCTGGCTGCCGACTTCCCGCCCGTCGCGGAACCCCTCAGTGACAAGTCTGGCGAGACCAGAAGTTCGCAACCGGTCATGCCGAGGATTGCCAGGTCGAGTGGCAGGGACGTGGAGTCCCACCTGGTGTTGGAGGCTCCCAGGAACAGGATCACCGCGCCGGCCGCTGGCCCGTTGCGCAACACCAGCTTGAAGTCCGCGCTGCCAACAGATGGTGCGCCTTGCCAGCTGATCTCTGGCAGATTGCCTGAGGAACCCTTGCACCCGCTGCCGAAGGCGTTCTCGGTGACCGCGCTGACAATGGCGCCGGTGTAGTTTCCGGGACTGGAGGGATCCGGTACCAGGCCAGTGACATACATTCGGTAGCGACCGTCGGGCAGCAACACGACCCAGGGGTCGTTGAGTGAGTAGACCGGGAAGTCGGTAAAATCCTCGGGACTCAGACTGAGGTACGGCTCTTTCTTGAAGGTCTCGCCGTCGTCACTCAGGAAGCAGTGGATCGTGCCGACCTTGCGGCGAGGAGGGTGTGGAGGCCTGGGTCCTTGCTGCATTACGAAGATCGCGATCCGGCCGTCCGGCAACTTGCACTGCCGTGGATCGACGTAGCTCATACCGCCACCACCGTACTTCAGATCATCAAACACGTTCGCGCGGTCCCATTTGAAGGTCCAGCCGTTGTCAGTGGAATAAGCGCGGCGGACATTGTTGGCGCCGCCTTGTTGCATGTCTCCGATGTAGAGCAAGACCACGCCACCCTTGTTGTCGGTGAACTCGCAATGGACGCCGACGCGACCCTTGTCACTCGGGTGCGGGGTGTAGCGCACGCCGGGATCCTTGGTGAAGTGGACCCGGTCCGTCGAACTCTCGCTGTAGAAGTAGCCGGTTTGCATGTCGTGCCGGTACTTGCGCCAGACACGTCTGCCATTGGCATCGCGATTTGGCATCTCGATGACGTGAGGATTGTGGCGGTTGTCGACCTTCTGACTCGGGTTGGTGAAGGTCAACCCATCCGAGGACTTTGCGATCCACCGGGTCGGGCCCGTGCTGTAGCTCAGGTAGTACTCGGTCGGAGATTCGACCAGTGGCGCGCAGACGTTTCCGGGAATGGTCCGATAGCCGGCCTCGGGTTTGAAGGCCCACCGGGCTCCGGATGAACTCTGGGCCGCCAGGTCGTGGGCCGCCAGAAGACAGAACAAGAATGCTGCCACGCCCGCACGCCGCGTGGACAGCTGGGAAAGAAACTCTCTCGCAGTAGTCATGGGAATCCTTGCGGCAGGAAAGGTGTTCCTGGCGGTTACGGAAGTCACCAGCATCTGGACACCGACGAACCACCATACTTTTGCATGGCCGCCAGAAAAGCTGCGCAGCGGAAAACGGTACCGGACCGTAGGGCCGTGGCAACCGGGGACTTGGGCCGGGCTCGCGAGGATCTGCCAACTCGGAACGGGACTGACGGGTGCAACGCACCGGCGGCATCGGTGACGACCGAAACCCTGGCATCATCAGGGTCTGTGGAATCGCTACAGAGGCTGAGGTAGGTTTCCGGGATGGCTCTTTTAGATTGGAGTATGTTGTTCTTTTTCATCTACACCCTGATCGTTCCCGGGTTGGCGGTGATCGCCGGCCTGCTGGCGATGTCCAGGCGTGTTGTGCTGGCTGCGGTAGGGTTCTTCCTGATGGCAGCCTTGGGCGTTTCGAATTCCATCTTCAGTCGATTTGTGATGCCCTGGCTCATGGATGGTGGGTCGGTCACCGATGCCCAAGAGGCCATGCAGCTGTACCAGGCGGCGTCCGGCCTTGGTTACGTCGTGGCCTGGATCCTCGTTGTCGGCGGAATCTTGAAGATTCGCCCAGCGGCGTAGCTGGCTCCGGACTGGCCCGCGGGTTCCAACTCCGGTGGGGGCTCGGCGCTGCGGGCTGCGCCTCAGGTCACTTGCCTCGGCTGACGAGTTCTCCGTCGCATGAGAGGTCATCGAGGACGAGGTGTCCCCAGCTCTTCGTGGCCCGGTCGACGACACGTAGAAACAGGATCTTGCCGGTGTGATCAGGGAGCTTGAGTACCCGGCGCACCATCCGTGGGCTGTTCCGGCCACCTGTGCGTGCGATCTCCTTGCCACTTGCATCGCAGACCGCCACGTGGACGTCGTCTCGGAAGCCGCCGCCGACCAGCAACGCGATCTTGTTGCCCTTGAGTCGAAACCTCGGTGACTCGATGACGCCGACCTGCTTGTCGGATGCGCCCTTGTCCTTCTTGGTGGCCGCCGTCGAGAGATGGAACCGACCCTGGCGCCCAAAGGGATCACGTTGCCAGCGCGGCAAGGATGGCGCCGAGCTAATCGGTTGGGCGAACGCACCCTCGACGACGCGCCAACCTTGCGCATCGTGTCCCTCGAAGTCGAAGCGCAGCCTCCCCAGGGGAGCAAAGGGTGGGGGGGCGGACGGAGCCCGGATCTTGTCCAAGCGTTCGCGCATCTTGCGGGCCTGTTGCGGGTGTTCGCGGATCACGTTCTTGCGCTGCGAAACGTCCGAAGCCAGGTTGTAGAGTTGTGCTCGAGGCGCGCCCTTTTTGATCTTGCCGTCGACGACGTCGCTATTGTCCTGCCCCGCGAATTTCAGCGCGGCCGGTCCACCGAGCATATGGGTTCCAGGTACCCGGCTGGAAAATCCGCCACCGCCCTGCGCGCCGATGTAGATCCAATCCCCCGAGCGCAGCGCCAGGTGGGACTTACGTCTAGGCCCCAACACCAACTCCGTGCGCGCAGGCTCAGTGGGATTACTGGTGAGGGTAGGCAGGGCGTTGATGCTGTCGGGTCCCTCGCCGTCTTTGAGTTTCTGGTCGGTCAGCGCGGCCATCGTCGCCATCAGATCGATGTTGCTGATGAGTTGGTCTGATGTTGAGCTCGCT